>DASQNQ010000200.1:0-11216 GCA_035644895.1 Acetobacteraceae bacterium
GGGAGGGTCGCATCCTGGCCAAGGAAGGCACGGAACCGCGCCTCGTCATCGGCCTGACCAGCAGCAAGGATGCAGAAGCCGGTCGGAATGGGCCAACGGATGCGTCGCTCGAGGAATGCTTCCTCGTGCATACCTTGTCCAAACGCGATGGAAGAGGCGAACACGCTCAGCCAAGCGCCGAGGATGACGCAGCTCCGCATCCGGTCGGCCCGCTCACACCACTGCCAGCCTCTCCCGCCTCATCTCGGCGTGCAGCGTGTCGAGCGCGCGGGCGGTGCGGTCCACCACCTCGTCCACCTCGGCCCTGGTGATGATGAGGGGCGGCGAGAAGGCGACCGTGTCGTTCGCCAGCGTGCGCAGGATCACGCCGTTCGCCTCGCCGAGCTTCGCCATCCGCGGCCCGATGCGCCGCGTGGGGTCGAAGTTGCGGTGCGTGGCGCGGTCCTCGACCAGCTCGATCGCGGCGACCAGCCCGACGCCGCGCACCTCGCCCACCAACGGGTGGTCGGCGAAGCGGTCGCGCAGCGCGGCCTGGAAATGCGGCGCGACGCGGCGGACGTGGCCGACGATGTCCATCTCCTCATAGATCCTGAGGGTTTCCACCGCGACGGCGGCGGCGACCGGGTGGCCCGAATAGGTGAAGCCGTGGCCCCAGGTGCCGACCTCGTGCGAGCCGTCGGCCAGCGCCTGGTAGACCCGGTCGCTCACCATCACCGCCGAGATCGGCAGGAAGGAGGAGGAGAGCGCCTTGGCGCAGGTGAGGATGTCGGGCGCGATGCCATAGGTCTGGCAGCCCCAGTAGTTGCCGGTGCGGCCGAAGCCGCAGATCACCTCGTCCGCCACGAACAGCACGTCGTACTTGCGCAGCACGGCCTGCACCTTCTCGAAGTAGGTGGCGGGCGGGACCATCACGCCGCCCGCGCCCATCACCGGCTCGGCGAAGAAGGCGGCGATGGTGTCCGGGTCCTCGCGCAGGATCATCGCCTCCAGCTCCTCGGCGAGGCGGGTGGCGTAGTCCTCCTCGGATTCGCCGGGGTGCGCGCCGTGGTAGTGGTGCGGCGTCGCCGCGTGCAGGATGCCCGCGATCGGCAGGTCGAACAGCTTGTGGTTCGCCGGCAGGCCGGTGAGCGAGCCGGAGGCGATGGTGATGCCGTGATAGGCCTTGAGGCGCGAGATGATCTTCTTCTTGCGCGGCCGGCCGAGCGCGTTGTTCACGTACCAGACCATCTTGATCGCGCTGTCGTTCGCCTCCGAGCCGGAATTGGCGAAGAACACCTTGCTCATGGGCTTGCCGTCGGCCGCCGGCGGCGCGCGCTCGATCAGCATCTCCGACAGGTCGATCATCGGCTCGTGCGACTTGGCGGTGAAGGCGTGGTAGAAGGGCAGCTTCGCCATCTGCTCGGTCGCCGCGCGCACCAGCCGCTCGTTGTCGAAGCCGAGGGAGGCGCACCAGAGACCCGCCACCGCCTCGATGTACTCCCGCCCCTGGTCGTCCCAGACCCGCACGCCCTTGCCGCGGGTGATCACCATCGGCCCGTTCTGCTCATGCGCGCGGTGGTCCGTGTAGGGGTGCAGCACGTTCGCGACGTCGCGGGCGGCGTTCGAGTTGCGGGGCGGGGTCATGCGCGTTGCCTCCTCGGGGCCTTTGCCGGCGCGGCCACTCTGCGCCATCCTGCGCCGGTTGGGGAGGGCCGGATCATGGTCAAGGTCGTGCCGCATGCCGCACACTGGGGCGCCTTCGACGCGGTGGTGGAGAGGGGGCGCGTCACCGGCGTGCGCCCCTTCGCGCGCGACCCCGCGCCGCCCGCCCTCATCCACGCGGTGCCCGATGCCGTCCATGCGCGGGCCCGCATCGACCGCCCCTACATCCGCCAGGGCTGGCTGCAGGGGAGGCGCGCCGGGGCCGCGCGCGGCGGCGACCCCTTCGTCCCCGTCACCTGGGACCGGGCCGTGCGGCTGGTGGCGGAGGAGACGGCGCGCGTGCGGGCGGAGCACGGGCATGCCTCGATCCTGGGCGGGTCGTATGGCTGGGCCTCGGCTGGCCGCTACCACCACGCGAAGACGCAGCTCCAGCGGCTGCTCGGGCTGGGCGGGGGCTTCACCACCCAGGTCACGAACTACTCCTACGGCGCGGGCATGACGCTCATGCCCCATGTGCTCGGCACCAACGACGTGATCCAGGGGCCGGTGACGGACTGGGTGGCGATCGCCCGGCATGCGCGGCTGATGATCTGCCTCGGCGGGCTGCCGGCGAAGAACGGGCTGGTGACGGCCGGCGGCGCGGGGGCGCATGACTACCTGGCCCTGATGCGCCGCGCGGCGGAGGCGGGGGTGCGCTTCGTCAACGTCTCGCCCTTCCGCGGCGACGCGGAGCCGTTCCTGGATGCCGAATGGGTGCCGATCCGGCCGAACACCGACTGCGCCCTGCTGCTCGGCATGGCGCACGCCATCCTGGCGGCCGGGCGGGAGGACCGCGCCTTCCTCGCGCGCTGCACAGTGGGGTGGGAGAGGCTGCGGGCCTACATCCTGGGCGAGGCCGACGGCCAGCCGAAGACGCCGGAATGGGCGGAGGCGATCACGGAGGTCCCGGCCGCCGCCATCCGCCGGCTGGCGCTCGCGGCCGCGGGCGCGCCCACCCTGCTGACCGCCACTTGGTCCACCCAGCGGGCGGAGAACGGGGAACAGCCCTGGTGGATGCTGGTGGCGCTCGCGGCCATGCTCGGCACCATCGGGCAGCCGGGCCAGGGGGTGGCCTTCGGCTACGGCTCGATCAACGGCATGGGCACGCCGCGGCGGGAGATGCCCTCCGTCTCCCTGCCGCCCGTTCGCAACCCCTGCGGCGCGCTGATCCCCTGTGCGCGCGTGACCGAGTTGCTGGAGCGGCCGGGCGGGGTGCTGCAGTACAACGGCCGCGACCTGAAGCTGCCCGACATCCGCATGATCTTCTGGGCCGGCGGCAATCCCTTCCACCACCACCAGGACCTCGGCCGCCTGCTGCGGGCCTGGAACCGCGCGGAGACGATCGTGGTGAGCGAGCCCTGGTGGACCGCGGTCGCGCGCCACGCCGACATCGTGCTGCCGGCGACCACCAGCCTCGAGCGGAACGACATCGCCTCCTCCTCCCGCGACCGCTTCGTGCGCGCCATGCACCAGGCGATCCCGCCCGTGGCGCAGGCGCGCAACGACGTGGACGCCTTCGCCGACATCGCCGACGCGCTGGGCTATCGCGACCGCTTCACCGAGGGGCGGGACGAGGCGGCGTGGCTCCGCCACCTCTACGGCCGCTGGCGCGATGCCTGCATGGCGCAGGGCTTCGACGCGCCGGAGTTCGACCGGTTCTGGGCGGAGGGCCATGTGGAGGTGCCGGCGCCCGAGGCGCCCTTCACGCAGTTCGCGGACTTCGCCGCGGACCCGGTTGCGAACCCGCTGAACACCCCCTCCGGCCGGGTCGAGCTGTTCTCCGAGACGGTCGCCCGCTTCGGCTACGAGGAGGCGCCGGGCCACCCCGTCTGGCGTGCGCCGCGCGAGTGGCTGGGCGGCGAGATGGCGGCCGACTACCCGCTGCACCTGCTGTCCTTCCAGCCCGCGACGCGGCTGCACGGGCAGCTCGACTGCGCGCCGCTGGCGGCGGCGGCGAAGGTGGCGGGGCGGGAGACGATCCTGATGCACCCGGCGGACGCCGCCGCGCGCGGGCTGTCAGACGGCGAGGTCGTGCGCGTCCGCAACGCCCGCGGCGCCTGTGCGGCCGGGCTGCGCGTGACCGCCGACATCCGCCCCGGCGTCGTCGCCATGCCGACCGGCGCCTGGTGGAACCCGGCCGTGCCGGGCGACCCCGGCTCGCCCTGCCTGCACGGCAATCCGAACGTGCTGACCTCCGACTGCGGCACCTCCCGCCTCGGCCAGGGCTCGGCCGCGCAGTCGTGCCTTGTGCAGGTGGAGCGCTGGGCCGGCGACCTGCCGCCCGTGACGGTGCACGCGCCGCCGCCGGTGGTGGCGGGCTGACGCCGGGCTGTCGCGGATCCTTCATCCCGTTGCCATACGGGTGTGACAGGGCTTCTCTATGGGCGGGGCATCCCCCTCCATGGGCCAAGAAAGGGACGAGACATGCCGGACACCCACCAGCCGGACCATGAGCCGGTCGAGATCGAGGACATCGGCTCCAACCCCGACCCGCGCGATACGCTCGGCGAGGTGATGGGGCGCCGGCTCTCGCGCCGCGCCGCGATGCTCGGCCTGGGCGGTGCCGCCGCCGCCGCCACGCTGACAGACCAGCTCCTCGCCACCGCCGAGCCCGCGCTGGCGCAGGTGGCGGTGCCGCCGCGCGATGGAGGACCTTCCACTCTCACCTTCCCCGAACTGCGCCACCAGCTCTCCCAGGGCGACGCGGTGGCCGAGGGCTACGAGACGCAGCTCGTCGTCCGCTGGGGCGACCCGATCCTGGGCGACGCGCCCGAGTTCAACATCGCCGCCCAGACGCCTGCGGCGCAGGCTGCGCAGTTCGGCTACAACTGCGACTACCTCGACTTCTTTCCGCTGCCCGCGGGCTCGCGCAGCTCGGATCGCGGGCTGCTCTGCGTGAACCACGAGTACACCAACACCAACCTGATGTTCTCGGGCATCGGCGCAGGGCGGGAGGCGCGTCTGCGCACCAATGCCGAGCAGGCGCAGGTCGAGGTGATGGCGCACGGCATGAGCGTGGTGGAGGTGCGCAGGGAGGGCGGCCGCTGGCGCTACGTGCGCGACAGCCGGCTGAACCGGCGCATTACCGGGGAAACGCCCATGCGCATCAGCGGCCCCGCCGCCGGGCATGACCTGATGAAGACCTCTGCCGACCCCTCCGGCACGCGCGTGCTCGGCACCCTCAACAACTGCGCGGGCGGCAACACGCCCTGGGGCACGGTGCTGACGGCGGAGGAGAACTTCAACCAGTATTTCGGCGGCGCCGCCGCGCGCACGGGCCCGCAGGCCGAGAGCTACCGCCGCTACGGCGTGGTGGAGGCGGCGGGCTATGCCTGGGGCCGGTTCATCGATCGCTTCGACCTCGACAAGGAGCCGAACGAGCCGAACCGGTTCGGCTGGGTGGTGGAGTTCGACCCCTACGACCCCACCTCAGTCCCGGTGAAGCGCACCGCTCTGGGCCGCTTCAAGCATGAGGGCGCGACGCATGCCGTCGGCGCGGACGGGCGCGTGGCCTTCTACATGGGAGACGACGAGCGCTTCGACTACGTCTACAAGTTCGTCACGGCACGCCCCTGGAATCCGAACGACCGCGCGGCGAATCGCGACCTGCTGGACGAGGGCACGCTCTACGTCGCGCGCTTCCACGACGACGGCCGCGTGGAGTGGCTGCCGCTCGTCCATGGACAGGGTCCGCTGACCGAGGCGAACGGCTTCCGCAACCAGGCGGAGGTTCTCATCAACACCCGCCGCGCCGCCGACCTGATGGGCGCGACGCCGATGGACCGTCCCGAGGACGTGGAGGCCAACCCCGTCAACGGTCGCGTCTACGTCATGCTGACGAACAACGAGCGACGGACGCAGCAGCAGGTCAACGCCGTGAATCCGCGTGCGGCCAACATGCACGGCCACGTCGTGGAGATCATCCCGCCTGGTGCGGGTACGGCGCGCGTGGACCACTCGGCGACGGAGGCGCGCTGGGGCATCTTCCTGATGGCCGGCAAGCCGGGCGTGGACGCCGGCGCGCGCTATCACCGCGCCACCAGCGACCAGGGCTGGCTGTCCTGCCCGGACAACTGCGCCTTCGACAGCAAGGGCCGCATCTGGATCTCGACAGATGGCTCGCCCACGAATGCGGGCGTAGCGGACGGGCTCTACGGCGCGGACACCTCGGGCCACGGGCGCGCGCTGACGCGGCTCTTCTATCAGGCGCCGACGGGGGCGGAGGTCTGTGGTCCCTGCTTCACGCCGGACAACCGCACCATTTTCCTCGCCATCCAGCACCCTGGCGAGGATACCGGCAGCACCTTCGAGCGGCCCTCCACCCGCTGGCCGGACTTCGCGGACGGCATGCCCCCGCGGCCTTCCGTCATCGCGATCACGAAGCGCGACGGCGGCGAGATCGGCACCTGATGCAGCCGGCCGGGGAGGGCGACTTCCCCGGCCGCGTGCCTACCGCGCCGGCGGGACGTCGAAGCCCGGCTCCGCGGGCTCGGTCACAGAGGCATCGCGCTCCCAGCCCTCGTTCTCCACCCGGATGCTCTCGATCATCACCGCGTTGCCGTTCGAGTCCAGGTCGGGCAGCGCCTTGAACTCCGACACCCAGCAGCGGAAGATGTTGTAGGCGATGGCGAGCTGCCCGGCCTCGTTGAAGACCTCGAGCCGCAGGTCCTTCCGGAAATCCTTCAGCGACATCTCCGCGCCCCTCGACGCGCCGGCGTGCCAGACCTTGTTCGCCCAGCGCTCGAACTCCAGGTCGTGCGTCACCGCGCGCTCGAACACCACGGGTGCGAACTCCGTGCGGCCAGGCATCTTGCGGCTGCTGGACGGATCGCCGCCCTCGCGGTGCGTCACCACCTCCGTCGTGCGGGTCAGCGCGCTGACGCGGCTGACGCCCGCAACCGCGCGGCCGTCCCAGACCACGCGGAACTTGAAGTTCTTGTAGGGGTCGAGGCGCGTGGCGTTGACGGTGAAGGGCGGCATGGGATCCTCGGTCCGCCCGCAAGGCTAGGCCGGCGCCATCCGCGCCGGCAAGCGCGAAGGCGCGCGATCACCGCGCGGGCCGCCACCCCTCCGACCAGAGGGAGCTCGGGTTCAGGTGGCCGGTCGGGCGCACGCCCTCCAGCCAGGTGGGCCAGATGTGCGCGTCGGCGCGGAAGAAGAGCGGCAGCACCGGCAGCTCCTCCGCGTAGATCGCCTGCAGCCGGTGCCACAGCACGCGCCGCCGCTCCCGATCCAGCTCCACCGGGATCGCCTCCAGCAGCGCGTCCATCTCCGCATTGCGGAAGCCCGTGTAGTTCTGGCCGGACCAGTTGCGCTCGGCGCGCGGGATCTCGTCCGAATGCAGCGTCGTGCGCGGCACGAGCTCCGGGGAGCTGATCCAGGCGAACATCGCGGCACCCGTGAAGCGGCGGCGGGAGAGCGTCTCGCTGAACAGGACGCGCGGCGGCTCGTTGCGGATGCGTGCCTCGATGCCCGCCTGGCGCCACATGCCCTGGATCACCTGCTGCACCGTCTCGCGCGGGCGGTTGCCGGCGGTGGTCATGAACTCGACCGTCAGGCGCTCGCCGGCCGCGTTGCGGCGGATGCCGTCGGGGCCGGGCCTCCATCCCGCCTCCTCCAGCAGCGCGGCGGCGCGGGCGGGGTCATGGCGCCAGCGCCGGACCTCCGGGTCGTGCATGACGTCGAGCGGGTTCACGCCCGTATGCGCGACAGGCTGCCGCCCCTCGTAGAGGCGCTGCGTGATCTGCTCCCGGTCCAGCGCCTGGATCAACGCCTGCCGCACGCGCCGGTCCGCGAGGATCGGGTTGTCGAGGTTCAGGTCCACATGCTCGTAGACCAGGCCGGGCCGGAACTCGAAGCGGAAGCGGCTTCCCGCGCGGCGCTGCAGCGCCGTCGCCTGGTCGAGCGGCAGGCCAAGCTCGCCCGCGATCATGTCCACCTGTCCCGCCAGCAGCTGCGCCTCCAGCGCCGCCGTGTTCTCCACCGTGCGGATGTTCACGCGGCGGAAGGCGGGCGCCGCGCCGGACCAGAGCGGGTTGCGCTCCAGCGTCACCCCCGCGCCGGGCTGGACCGCGGTGATGCGGAAGGGGCCGTGGTACAGGCCGGGATTCGCCGGCTCCTGGTCATAGGCGGTGCGCGTGCGGTAGTTGCGCGGGTCGCCTTGCCAGCGCGGCCGCTCGATGTGCGCGGGCAGCACGAGGTCGCCGAGCGCGGCGAAGTCGAAGGTCACGCGGTCGAAGCGGATCGTGACGCTGCGCGCATCGGGCGCGGTCGCCTCGTAGGCCGAGCGGAAGAACTCCGCGCCGCCGAACCCTGTCTCGAAGTTGCGGCCCGCCTCCCACGCGAAGAGGATGTCGGCGCTCGTCACCGGCTGCCCGTCTCCCCAGCGCAGCCCCTCGCGCAGCCGCCAGGTGACGCGGATGCCGGGCCGCCCGTCCGGCGTCGTCTCCCGCACCGCGAGCCCGTTCTCCAGGCTCGGCAGCTCCTCGCAGAGCAGGCAGGTCAGGCGCCAGTCCGCGTCGTAGGCCGTGACCGGCCGCCGCGCGAAGCCGAGCACGTAGGACTTGGCCGCCATGCTCTCGATGTTCGGATGCAGGGTGGAGGGATACTGCGTGATCCCGACCGTCAGCGTGTCCCGAGGCTGCGCCGCGGCGGGTGCCGCGAGGAGGAGGGCGGCGGCAAGGGCTGCAGCCGCGTCAGGCCTGTTCACCAGCTACCTCCGGCGGGGTGCGGCGCGTCGCGAGAACGCGTGTCTGCGATCGGATGACGACGATGCTTGAGAGGTTGTATTCGGGTAGCGCTTCGTCCGCCAGGATGTTGAGCATGGCTTGACCGTTCGCATCACTGACGAAGAACCCGAGCTCGGCTTGGTCATGGAGAAGCAAGCATCGGTCGGCGCTAGGCGCATTCCTCCAGTGTTTGGCGTCTGCCTTCCTCTTGATTGCTGTTTTTAGGTCGCTCAGCCAGGCTCTCTCCGGTGTATCTCCGATCTTCGCTGTCAGTCCGCCAATCCATCTGAATTCGGGTGTGGTTCGTGCATCCTCTTCGGCGTTTAAATGAAGGCGATGCTGATTAGTTTCTTGGCCAAACATGGAGTGCTCAATGGCAAGCGACCGCTGATGGTTCATGGGCTTTAGCAAAAAATCCGGTGCCTCCGCGCGGTGCAACTTCGCGGGAAACAGGCTAGGTTCCGACCTCACCAGTACCTTCAGGTACGCCAGGATGTCATAGCGCTCTCGATGCCAGGTGCGCCGTCCTTCTGCGCGCCCGGGCACGTCTGTCGCTACCGCACCAAGGTATGCGCGCCCTGCTTCATCGGCACGGATGAGAAGTTCCGTTCCCGAGCCAGTCATCCATTGCTCGCCGAAAGGCTCCATGACGCTGTGCGCTCTAGGACTCGGTCTGCATGTCCTTCGACGCCGCCAGCGCCTCCTCGGCCGAGCCGATGCCGCCATGGGCGCGCGACCAGGCCACCGGGTCCTCCAGGAAGCGCCGCACCTCGGACAGCGCGGATTCGCTGAAGTAGGGGCGCTCCCGGCACACCTCCAGCACGTCCCACCAGGTGCAGAGGTGGTGCAGGTTCAGCCCCATCTCCTTCAGCTTGCCCATGCTGCCGGGGAAGACGCCGTAGTAGAACACGACGAAGGTGTGGTCGCAGATCGCGCCAGCCTCGCGCAGCGCCGTCGCGAAGCGGATCTTGGACGCGCCGTCGGTCGTGAGGTCCTCCACCAGCAGGGCGCGCTGGCCGACGGGCACCTCGCCCTCGATCAAGGCGTTGCGGCCGAAGCCCTTGGGCTTCTTCCGCACATAGGCCATGGGTGCCAGCATGCGGTCGGCGAACCAGGCGCCGAAGGGAATGCCGGCCGTCTCGCCGCCCACCACCACGTCGATGGATTCGTAGCCCACGTGCCGACCGATCTTCTCCACGCCGAGCTCGCAGATGCGCATCCGCGCGCGTGGGAAGGAGATGATCTTCCGGCAGTCGATGTAGACCGGGCTGCGCCAGCCGGAGGTGAAGGTGTAGGGCTCCTCCGGGCGGAAGTTCACCGCCTTGATCTCCAGCAGGATGCGCGCGGTGGTCAGCGCGGCGTCGCGGTCCCATTCGGTGGCGTGGCTGTGGGCCATGGCGTCGGTTCCCCTGTTCCGGCCCATGCGTAACGCCCCGGCCCCATGGCGTCCATGAGCGCGCCGTCCATGAGGTGCGGCGCGTGACGGCGCCTGCCCCCGTCTGGGTGCTCGCCGACCCCCGCGCCGGCACGGCGGCCCAGGCGCTCGGCATCGCGGAGCGGCTGGGCGTGCCGCACCGCGTCCTGCCGCTCGCCTGGGGCGGCCTTGCCCGGTTGCCGATCGCGTGGCCAAGCCTCGCGGGCCTGACGCCCGCGGCGCGGGAGGCGATCGCCCCGCCCTGGCCCGGCCTCGTCCTCTCGGCCGGGCGGCGGTCCGCGCCGGTCGCGCTCTGGTTGCGCGCGCGTGGGGCAAGGGTGGTCCACTGCATGCGGCCCGGCCCCTTGGCCGCGTCGCGCTTCGACCTGCTGGTGCTCGGGCGGCACGACCGGCCGTCGGAGGCGCCGAACATCCTGCCCATCCTCGGCGCCGCGCACCGGGTCTCGGCCGCGCGGCTGGCCGAGGCGCGCGCCGCCTTCTCGGGGCTGGCCGTGCTCCCCGGCCCGCGCGTGGCGCTCATGCTGGGCGGGCCCGTGCGGGGGGAGGGGCTGGCGCCCGGCTTCACGGCGGGGCTGGGCGCGCGCGTGGCGCAGTTCGCGGGCAGCGTGATGGCCAGCACCTCCCGCCGCACGGGCGCGGCCGCGACCGCCGCGCTGGATGCGGCGCTGGGGGACGTGCCGCACCGGCTGTTCCGGTGGGGGGAGGGGGGCGCGAACCCCTATCTCGGCTTCCTCGCCTGGGCGGACATCGTCGTGGTGACGGGCGACTCGGTCTCCATGCTGTCCGAGGCGCTGGTCGCCCCGGCGCCCCTCTTCGTGGCCGCGACGGGCGGCGAGGGGCCGCGCCACCGCGCGCTGCACGAGAGCCTGTTCGAGGCCGGCCAGGTCCGCCCGCTCGCCGCCGCGCCCGCGCCCTTTGCCCGCACGCCGCTGGACGAGGCCGCGCGCGTCGCGGCCGAGATCCGCGCGCGCGGCCTGCTGCCCGGCTGAGGGTCAGGTGCCGAAGATGAAGTCCTCCGCCCGTGGGGCGTCGTAGCCGAAGACCTTGAGCGAGATCTCTGTCCGCCCCGGCGAGACGTCCGGGCTTCCAAGGATGGCGAACACCACGCGGAACGCCTCCGGTTCCGACTCCGCCAGCGAGAGCAGGTCCTCGAGGCTGCGGATGCCGCGCGGCGCGAAGCCGGAGAGGTCGATGCGGTCCCGGCCAGGTTCGAAGTCGTGAATGATGGTGATGCCCGAACTTGGCCCGACGACGAAGACGTCGCGGCCGCGCGACGCGCCCTCGGCCACCACGGCGGCGTCGCCCCACATCTCGTTCCACGCGTACTTCCCGCCCACCAGCGTGTCGTCGCCGCCCAGGGCCGACTCGCCCAG
>DASQNQ010000201.1:0-10798 GCA_035644895.1 Acetobacteraceae bacterium
GGCACGTCGCCCGGCGGCTTCAGCGCGGTGAGCACGAAGGAGGAGCGCGTCTCCTTCACGCCGGGCATGCGCAGCAGCGCCTTCAGCGCGAACTCGGCATAGGCCTCGAAGTCGGCCGCGAGCACGTGCAGCATGTAGTCCATCTCACCGCTCATCGCGTAGGCGGCCAGCACCTCCGGCCGCGCGGCGAGCGCCTTGTGGAAGCCCGCCACCACCTCCTCGGCGTGGGAGGACAGCGCGACCTGCACGAAGGCCTGGAGCGGCAGGCCGATGCGCGTCGGGTCCACCACCGCGGCATAGCGGGTGATGACGCCCGCCTCCTCCAGCCGGCGGACGCGGCGCTGGCAGGGGGTGGGCGAGAGGCCGACCTCCTCGGCGAGGGCGATGGTGGTCAGTCGCCCGTCGCGTTGCAGGGCCCGCAGGATGCGCCGGTCGGTGGCATCCAGCTCGATGGTGGTATTCGCCAATGAAAGCCCGCCGCTTAGTGGATTCCGCTCATCCTGGCACATTCGACGCGCGCTTTCGCGGTCTTCCACTCCGGGTTACGCGGTATCCATGCGTCCGGAACGCAAACCGGGAAAGAGAACGCGCATGGACATCCCGCCCGATCGCACGGCGCTGGCCGGCCAGGTCAGCGACATGAACCCGATGGGAACCGACGGCTTCGAGTTCGTCGAGTTCACCGGCCCGGACATCCCGCAGTTGGAGGCGCTGTTCACGCGGCTCGGCTTCGCCGCGGTCGCGAAGCACCGCTCGAAGCAGGTGACGCTCTGGCGGCAGGGCGACGTCAACTTCATCCTGAACGCCGAGCCGGACAGCTTCGCCCAGGCCTTCCAGAAGGTGCACGGGCCGTCGGCCTGCGCCATGGCCTTCCGCGTGGCGGATGCCGCGCAGGCCCATGCACGGGCGGTGGCGCTCGGCGCGAAGCCCGTCACGGGCCAGGTCGGGCCGATGGAGCTGAACATCCCGGCCATCGAGGGCATCGGCGGCAGCCTGCTCTACTTCGTGGACCGCTACGGGCCGCGCGGCTCCATCTACGACGTGGACTTCCGCTGGACGGGCGAGGCGAACCCCTCCCCCGCCGGCCACGGCCTGACGGTGATCGACCACCTGACGCACAACGTGCATCGCGGGCGCATGGATGTCTGGTGGCAGTTCTACGAGCGGCTCTTCAACTTCCGCGAGATCCGCTACTTCGACATCGAGGGCAAGCTGACCGGGCTGAAGTCCCGCGCCCTCACCTCCCCCTGCGGCCAGATCCGCATCCCGATCAACGAGAGCTCGGACGACAAGTCGCAGATCGAGGAGTACCTGCGCGCCTACAAGGGCGAGGGCATCCAGCACATCGCGCTCGGCACGACGGACATCTTCGGCAGCGTCGAGGCGATGCGCGGGGCCGGCGTCGCCTTCATGGACACGCCCGACACCTACTACGAGCTGCTGCCGAAGCGGATGCCCGACCTGGGGCCCGAGGAGATCGCCCGGCTGGCGAGGAACCGCATCCTGACCGACGGCGCGCCGACGCCCGAGGGCGGGCGCCTGCTGCAGATCTTCACCGGCACGGTCATCGGTCCGATCTTCTTCGAGCTGATCCAGCGCAAGGGCGACCAGGGCTTCGGCGAGGGCAACTTCCGCGCGCTGTTCGAGAGCATCGAGCTGGACCAGATCCGGCGCGGCGTCCTCAATCCTGCGGCGGAGTAGCCGGGCACGGCAGGTCGTCGAGCCCGCGCTGCTCGGCGGCCAGCACCCTCCGGCGCCGGTCCGCCGCGTGGCGCGCCGCCGCCGCCTCCACCACGCGGAGCGCGGCGTGAGCGGCGCCCATCGCGTCGCGCGCCTGGTCCACCGCGGCACCGGCGCGCTGACCCGCGAGCACGGTGCGCCTCCGCTCCAGCCACGCCCGCGGCAGCCATGCGGCGAGGGTGGCCGGGTCCGCGGCGGCGGTTTCGCGCGCGACGCCTGCGTCCGCCTCCGCCAGGGCGGCCTCGGCGCGCGCCACGTCGGCAAGTCCGGCGGCCATGCGAAGCGTCGCCTGCCGCATCTCGATCCGCCGGAGGCGCAGCAGCGCGGCCACGGGGTCAGGCCGCGGCATCGTCGAGCGCTCCCTCCAGCGCCGCGAAGGCATCCTCGATCCCGGTCCGCTCCGCCCGGTCCTGCTGCAGCACGGCCTCGATCCGGGGAACGAGCCGCAGCGCCTCGTCCACCGCCGGGTCGGTCCCGGCGCGGTAGGCGCCGAGGCGCACCAGCTCCGCGACCTCCGCGTGCAGCGCCAGCAGGCGCCGGGCGCGCCGCATCAGCCGGGCCTGCTCGGCGGTCAGGCAGCCGGGCACGGTGCGCGACAGGCTGCGGAGCACGTCGACCGCGGGGTAGCGCCCGGCCTCG
Organism: Acetobacteraceae bacterium; assembly: GCA_035644895.1. GTDB lineage: Bacteria > Pseudomonadota > Alphaproteobacteria > Acetobacterales > Acetobacteraceae > Falsiroseomonas. The sequence continues at coordinate 2,380 of DASQNQ010000201.1, forward strand.
GCGATGCGGCGGTCCAGGATGACGTGCCCGTCCAGGATGCCCCGAACGGCGTCGGCGACCGGCTCGTCATGGTCGTCGCCCTCGACAAGCACGGTGAATAGGCCGGTGATGCTGCCAGGCCTCCCCTCCGGCCCGGGCCCGGCGCGCTCGAGCAGCCGCGGAAGCTCCGCGAAGACGGAGGGTGGGTAGCCGCGCGTGGCCGGCGGCTCCCCGCCTGCGAGCCCGATCTCCCGGCAGGCCAGGGCGAAGCGGGTCAGGCTGTCCATCAGCAGCAGCACCTGGCGGCCGGCGTCGCGGAAGTGCTCGGCGACGGTCATCGCGGCATAGGCCGCCTCCCGCCGCATCAGGGCGGGCGCGTCGGAGGTGGCGCAGACCACGACCGAGCGGGCGAGGCCGGCGGGGCCGAGGTCGTCCTCGACGAACTCGCGCAGCTCGCGGCCCCGCTCGCCGACCAGCCCGATGACGATCACCTCCGCCTCGCAGCCGCGCGCCAGCATGGCGAGCAGCGTGGACTTGCCCAGGCCCGCCGCAGCGAACAGCCCGAGCCGCTGCCCGCGCCGGATCGTGCAGAAGGCGTCGAGGGCGCGCACGCCGAGCGCGACGGGCGGCCCCAGCCTGGCACGCGTGGCCGCCCCTAGCGGGGCGGGGCGGCCGGGGCGTGCGACCGGCCCGGGTGGCAGCGGGCCAAGCCCGTCGAGCGGCCGCCCGAGGGGGTCCATCACGCGTCCGAGCCAGGCATCGGACACGCGCAGGCCGGCGGATGGCAGCGCGCGGACCGAGCCGCCGGGGGCCATGCCGGCAGGCGGGGCGAAGGCGAGGGCGGTGGCGCCACCTTCGGTGGTGCCCACCACCTCGGCCGCGACCTCGCCGGATGAGGTCAGGATCGCCGCATGCTCGCCAAGGGCGAGTGGCGGATGGAAGCCGGCCAGCTCCACCGCGAGGCCACGCGCCGCAACGACGGCTCCATGGCGGGACACGGCCGGGACTGCCCGCAGCGCGTCCCGAGCCCGATCGATTTTGTCCATTAATTTGGATTCATCGTTCCGCATGCGACAATCCTTACCGATGGTTCTTCCGTGGTCGAATCTTACCGTTTTCGGATGAATCACCCCTTCCCACCACCGCCGCGGGTGCTAGATATGCACGCATAGGGTGTGTGGAGGAGCCGCATGCGTGTACTTCTGGTGGAAGACGATGCCATTGTCGCGCGCGGCGTGACGCTGGCACTCAAGAATGCAACCATGGTTGTCGAGTGCGCCGACACGGGGGAGGAGGCGCTCGAGCTCGCGCGCCTCTACGACTATGACATCGTGGTCCTCGACCTGATGCTGCCCGACCTGGAGGGTTACGAGGTCGTACGGCGGCTTCGGGCGGCGCGGGTGGAGACGCCGGTGCTGATCCTGTCCGGCCTGACCCGCCCGCAGGCCAAGATCAAGGGCTTCGGCATGGGCGCCGACGACTACATCACGAAGCCCTTCGACCAGCAGGAGCTGGTCGCGCGCATCCAGGCCATCGTCCGCAGGGCCAAGGGCTTCAGCCAGCCGTCGCTGTCGGTCGGCCCCCTCACCCTGAACCTCGGCTCACGCGAGGTGACGATCGAGGGCCGCTCCGTGCATCTCACCGGCAAGGAGTACGCGGTGCTGGAGCTGCTGACGCTTCGCAAGGGCATCGTGCTGACGAAGGAGGCGTTCCTGAACCACCTCTACGGCGGCATGGATGAGCCGGAGGTGAAGATCATCGACGTCTTCATCTGCAAGCTCCGGAAGAAGCTGGCGCAGGCCGGGGCAGGCGACCTGATCGGCACGGTCTGGGGCCGCGGCTACGTCATGCGCGACCCGGCCAATGGCCGCATGCCCGGCATCTTGCCGGATCGCCGCGACGGCGCCAACGCCGCCTGAACGCCGGCCCGCTTTGACGCAGGGCGGGAACCGGAACCGCCTTCGGGACGATCTCGCCAAGTGGGGCACGGACGAAGGTCGTCCAGCCCCCTAGGCGAGGGCCCTTGTCCGACACGCAGGCTGCCGCCCAGACCCATCAGGAGACGCGCCCGGGTGATGGCCGCCTGTCCGGTGCCGCGCGCGCGGTGTCGGAGTGGTGGGGCTGGCTGACCGAAACGATCGGTGGGCCGGCCCGCCGCGGCGTCCTCGTCCTGCTGGCCGTCGCCGCCCTTCTCGCCGGCGCGGTGTGGGAGGCGCTCCACCCGGCCAACTGGCGGCGTCGCACCGTGCGCGCGGAACTGCGGCGCACCCTGCGGCAGGCGCTCGCCGGCTCGCTCGGCACGGTGCTCATCACCGGCATGCTGGTGGGCTTCGGCATGGTCTACCAGGCGCTCACCTGGCTCTCCTTCGCGGGCCAGGAAGGTTTCAGCGGCAGCGTGCTCGTCACGGTATTGCTGCGGGAGGTCGCGCCGCTGGTCACCGGCCTGATCCTCCTCGGGCGCAGCGGCACCGTCACCGTCGTCGAGTTCGGGGAGATCAAGGCGGCCGGCCAGCTGCGGCTGCTGGAGGCGCAGGGCATCGACCCGATCCAGCTCCTCGTGCTGCCGCGCACGGTCGCCTTCTCCGTCGCGGGCTTCGCGCTCGGGGTGATCTTCGTCGCCACCGCGCTGGCCACCGGCTTCGTCGTCGCCGACATGTTCAACCGGGTGCAGGGCTCCTCGGCGGAGTTCCTGAACTACCTGCTCAGCGCGACGGACAAGCGCGACTTCGTGCTCTTCCCGGCGAAGCTCGTGCTCATCGGGGCTCTGGTGGCGCTGGTGTCCGCGCTGACGGGGTTCTCCTCCACGCCGCAGGAGAAGCCGGCCCACCTGCTGCCGCGCGGCTTCGTGCGCGGCACGCTCGCGGTCCTCGTCTCCTCCGTGCTGCTCACCCTGGCGGTTGCATGAGCGGCCCCGTGCTTGAGCTCCTGGACGCGGTGCCGGCGGCCGGGTCTTCGCCGCTCGCCGGGCCGATCAGCCTGCGGCTGGGCGCTGGCGAACTCGCCGTCGTGGACGCGCCGGATCGCGGCATGGCGCGGGCGCTGGTGGAGCTCTGCACGGGCCTCGTCCCCCTGTCCTCGGGCGAGGTCCGGTTCCTCGGCACGGCCTGGGGCGGGCTGCAGCGGCGCGAGGCGGAGGCCCTGCGCGGGCGGATCGGCCTTGCGCCCGACGACGGCGGCTGGATGCCGTACCTGAGCGTCGAGGAGGGCATGCTCATCGGGCAGCTCCACCACGGCACCCGCGCGCGGGAGGAGTTGGAGGCCGAGGCAGCGCGGCTGCTCCGGCTGTTCGGCGTGGAGGAGATCCCGCAGGGCCGGCCCTACGCCGTCGATCCGATGGACCTGACGCGGGCCGCCTGCGCCCGCGCCTTCCTCGGCCAGCCGGACCTGCTGCTGCTGGAAAGCCCGCAGAACCAGGAGATCGCGGACATGCTCGTGGACCCGGTGCTCGCCGCGCTGGCCGAGGCGCGCGGCCGCGGCGCCGCGGCGATCTGGACGACGCGCTCCCGCCGCGCCTGGGAGGATCCGGACTTCCCCGCCACGCAGCGCCTGTCGCTCACACGGGACGAGGAGGCCGCCGCATGAGGCACGAGGACCGCGTCCGCATCCGCCATACGGACCGCCGCGTCGGCGCGCTGGTCATCATCGCCGCCGCGCTCTTCATCGGGGCGCTCATCCAGCGCGGCGCCATCCTCAACTGGTTCACGCGCGGGGAGACGCTGGTGGTCCTGCTGCCCGAGGAGGGCGTCGGCGGGCTGGCCGTGGGTGCGGAGGCGCAGATCCTCGGCGTCCGCGCCGGCACCGTGACGCGCATCGTGCTCCAGCCCGAGCAGCGCATCCGCGCCGAGGTCTCGGTGGACGAGCAGGCCAAACCCTTCATCCGGCAGGACAGCAAGGCCGTCATCCGGCGCCGCTTCGGCGTGGCGGGTCCCGGCTACCTCGACATCGAGCGCGGCGAGGGACCGCCCATGAACTGGGACTGGGCGGTGATCGAGGCGACGACCGAACGCGCGGCGACCGAGACGGCGGGTGCCCTGCTGGACGAGCTGCGCAACCGGATCTTCCCCGTGCTCGACGACCTGCAGCGCGGCATGCACGCCTTCGCCGAGGCCGCGACGCGGCTCGAGCGCGGCGACGGCACGATCGGGCGGCTCCTCGCGGACGACACGCTGGCGCGCAACGCGGAGCAGGCGGCGGCCCGCGCCGCCACCGCGCTGGAGACGATCCAGGGCGCGTCGCAGAACGTGCAGCAGCTGACCGCGGCGCTGAACGGCGGGACGGCGGCGCGGGACGCCGGGCCGGGCAGCATCCCCTCCCTGCTGCGCCGGGCCGAGCAGACCTTGGCCGCGCTTGAACGCGCAAGCCGGGACGTGGCGCGCGCAACCCCTGCCCTGCCGCAGTTGGCGCGCAACGTGGAGGCCTCGACGGAGAACCTGCCGGCGGTGCTCGTCCAGGCGCAGGAGACGGCGCGGCAGCTTGAGGCACTCAGCGAGCGCCTCAGCCGGTCCTGGCTGCTCGGCGGCGGCGGAGGCGCGGCGCCCACCAGCGCGACGCCACCGCAGGCCGCCGGCGCCGGGCGCGGCCCGGTGCGCCCGGCGCCGGAGAGGGTGCGGCCTTGAGGCGGCGCTTCGCCATCACCCTGCCCCTGCTGCTCGCCGCCTGCGGCGGCGGGTCGCAGCAGGCGGCGCCCCCAATAGCCCCCGACGAGGTGCTGGAGCGCATGGCGCGCGCGGCGCTCTCGGCGCTCGAGCTGAACCAGCCCGAATCGGCGGCACGCCTCTATGCCCGCGCGCTGACCCGGGCGCGGGAGCGGGACGATCCGGCGGCGATCGCCGACATGGGCTTCGGGCAGGCCACCGCGGCGCTGGCGCATGGGGACGCGCGCGGCGCGCTGCAGGTGGCGCAGGACGTGCGGCAGGAGATGGAGCGCCGGGGCCGCCCTGCGACGCCCTCCCTCCTGCTGGTCGAGGCGACGGCGCTGCACCGGCTGGGCCGCGCCGCCGAGGCCGACGGCGTGGCGGCGCAGGTCCAGCCAATGGCCGCCGAGGCGCCGGAGGCCGCGCGCCGGGCCATGTTCCTGCGCGGGCTGATCGCGGCCGAGCGCGGCGACGCCCGGGCGCTGAACGGCTTCCGCCAGGCTTTGGGCGAGGCCGACGCCCCGGCCTACCGGGCCGATGTGCTGGAACTCGACGCACGCGCGGCGCTGCTGCGGCGCGACCACGCCACCGCGCGCCGGCTTGCCGCGCAGTCGGCCGACCTGCGGCAGCAGGCGGTGGACTACCGCGGCCTCTCCCGCGCGCTGGCGGTGCAGGGCCGGGCCGCGGCGCGCATGGGCGACCGCGCGGCGGGCGCCGACCTGCTGCTCCGCGCCGGCCGTGGCGCTGCCGAGCGCGGGGAGACGGCGGATGCCCGCCGGTGGTTGGCCGAGGCGGAGCGCCTGGCGCGGGACGCCCGCGCGCGGCGCACCCTGGCGGAGCTGCGGGAGGTCTCGGCCACCCTGCCCCGGCGCTAGGCGGCGGCGCCCGGCGCGCTCTCGCAGCCGAGGTCGAGCAGCACCACGCTGCGCCGGCCCTGCCCGTCGGGGCGGCACAGGATCGCGCCCTGCTCCTCCAGCCAGGCGAGCAGCCGCCGCGCCCGGCCGGGCGAGCGGCTGCCATAGGCGCGCGCGATCGCCTCGTCGGAGGGGCATTCACCCCCTTCGAGCGCCGCCCGCGCCAGCAGCAGGAACGGCCCCTGCGCGTCCTCCGGCAGGGTCGCCGCGCGGGCCGTGACCGCCTGCCATGCCTCGCCCTCGGCCGCCGTGACCCCGGCGCGCGCCAGGGAGAGCAGCCGGCGGAAGGCCGGCAGGTCGGGCGTCCGGCCGCCGATGCGCGCGATGCGGCGGCGCACCAGGAAGTCCTGGTAGAGCACGCCGGCCGGTCGGAAGGCGGCCTCCGGGTCGGCGAGCATCTCGGCCAGGATGGCCTGCATGCGGCGCTCCTGCTCCGCCCCCTCCTCCGGGCCGGGGGCGGGCTCCTCGCCGTGCAGCGCGGCCGGGCGGGCGGCGGCGAGTTGCGCGAGGATGTCGGGCTGCTGCGCCGGGGGCGGGCGACGGATGGGCGCGGGTCGCGCCGGCTCGGCCTCGGCGGCCTTCAGGATGAGTTCCCGCGCGGCTTCCGGCGGCGTCGCGGGCAGCGGCACCAGCTTCGGCCCGGCCCCGCGCGTGCCGCTCTCGACCGCCCCGATCCGCACCGGCAGCGGCCGGCGGGAGATGGCGGGGCCGAGCGCCACGAAATGCCCGCGCGCGAGGTCGCGGAACATCTCCGCCTGGCGCCGCTCCATCCCCAGCAGGTCGGCGGCGCGCGCCATGTCGATGTCGAGGAAGGTGCGGCCCATGAGGAAGTTCGAGGCCTCCGCAGCCACGTTCTTCGCGAGCTTGGCCAGGCGCTGGGTGGCGACCACGCCGGCCAGGCCGCGCTTGCGCCCGCGGCACATCAGGTCGGTCATGGCGCCGAGCGAGAGGCGCCGCGCCTCCTCCGACACCTCGCCGGCGACGGCGGGGGCGAAGAGCTGCGCCTCGTCCACCACGACCAGCATGGGCGACCAGTGGTCGCGCTCGGCCTCGAACAGGCCGGTCAGGAAGGCGGCCGCGTGGCGCATCTGGGCCTCGATGTCGAGGCGTTCCAGGTTCAGCACGACGGAGACGCGGTGCTGGCGCACCTCGGCCGCCACGCGCCGCAGCCCGCCCTCCCCGGCCGCTGCGGCGTCCACCACGACGTGGCCGTGCGCGTCCGCGAGCGTGACGAAGTCGCCCTCCGGGTCCAGCACGGCCTGCTGCACCCAGGGCGCGGACTGCTCCAGCAAGCGGCGCAGCAGGTGGGACTTGCCGGAGCCGGAATTGCCCTGGACCAGGAGCCGCGTGGAGATGAGCTCCTCGAGGTCGAGCGTCGCTGGACGACCCTCCGGAGCGGTGCCCATCTCGATGCTGACCGTCATGCCACCTCCGGCCCCCCGGGCACCCGCCGGGCTACGCCGAAAACGGGTCGGGCGATAGTCTTGCGCTAGGCGACTTCCCGCGAGTCGCGCCAGCGGTAGAGCGTGAGCATGAGCGGCGCGACGCGGCGGGCGATGCCGTGCAGCGGCACCGGCCGCGTCTCCGTGAAGGGCAGGCCGAGTTCCGTCTCCGGCACGCCCTGCACGGCGCGTGCGAATTCCCGCCCCAGGCCGATCGAGAGCGCGACGGCACGCCCGTTGCAGCCCGCCCAGGCATAGCCGTCCGGGCCCAGGCGGTGCAGGCGCGGGAAGTAGTCCGTCGTCATGCCGATGTTGCCGCTCCAGACATGATCGAAGGACACGTCCCCGATCTGCGGCCAGAGGCGCTGGAGGCGCGCCGCAATCATCGGCCGCAGCCGCGCCGCCTGGTTGTGCGGGATGGCGAGCGCGCCGCCCGTCACGAGCCGCCCGCGCGCATCCCAGCGCGCGAAGTAGAGCTCCCCATGGGTGTCGGACATGGACTGCCGGCCCGGGATGATGGTGGCCGCGACGTTGTGGGAGATGGGCTGGGTCGCCATCTGCCAGGACAGCACCGGCACGACGCCGCGCGCGACGTCGGGCGCCAGGTCGCGCCGGATCTCCCCGGTATAGGCATTGGTGGCGAGCACCAGGGCGCGCGCCGTGACGCTGCCGCCCGGCGTCGATACGTGCCAGCGCCCGTCCCGGTGCTCGATGCGCTCGGCTGGGCTGCGCGCGAAGACCTGCGCGCCGAGCGCGACCGCCGTGTGCGCCATGCCGCGCGCCAGAGCCAGCGGGTTCACGTGCCCGCCGCTGCGGTTCCACCAGCCGCCATGCCAGTGGCCGGAGCCGAGCATGTCGCGCATGCGCGCGGCATCCAGCAGCTCGACCGGGGCACCGCGGCTGCCCCATTCGCGGACGCGCCGTTCGGCGACCCGCATTCGTCCCGGCGAATGAACCGGCTGCACCCAGCCGGCCTGCTCGGCCTCCGCCGCGATGCCGTGGCGGCGGACGAGGTCGAAGAGGGTGCCGGCGCTGTCGCGCAGCACGGTGACGAAGCGCTCCCCGGCCTCGCCATGGCGGGCGACGATCGCCTCGGGGTCGTGGCGCGAGAGCGTCGGGATGACCTGGCCGTTGTTGCGGCCGGAGGCGCCCCAGCCCGGCTCCGCGGCCTCGACTACCGAGACAGGGATGCCGGCCTCGCGCAGGTGGATCGCGGTGGACAGGCCGGTGAAGCCGGCGCCGATCACCACCACCTCGGCCTGCGCGCCGCCCTCCAGCCTGGGCAGCGTCGGTCCCGGCGGCGTCACGGCGGCCCAGAGGGAGGGCGGCCACGTGACCTCTGAGCCTTCCATCCTCGCGATGCCTCCTGCCTGACGCGGTGCAGCAAAGCCCAGCGCCGGTGCGGGCTCAAGCCCGTTGCGCGCATGGCCGGGATGGGCTGCACTCGCGG
>DASQNQ010000202.1:0-6296 GCA_035644895.1 Acetobacteraceae bacterium
CCCGGCGCGCATGGCGCCGCCGAGCGCTTCCGGAGGCGCGCGGCGCTCCGCGGCCGGCATCTTCCACCAGGCGAGCGCAGCGAGGATGCCGAGGAAGGAGACGGCATCCGCGGCGAAGACGGCCCAGGCGCCCGCGACCGCCAACACCACGCCGCCGAGGGCCGGTCCGATCGCGCGGGCGATGTTCACGCCGAGCGAGTTCATCGCGACCGCGGGCCGAAGCACCGGGCGCGGCACGAGCTGTGGCACGATGGCCTGCCAGGCGGGGGCAGCCAGCGCCGCGCCAATGCCGCCCAGCGCCGCGGCGCCCAGCAGCAGGGCGGGCGTCATCCAGCCAAGCCAGGCCAGCACCGCGAGAGCCACGGAGAGCAGGCCGAGCCCGGACTGGACCGTGAGGAGCAGCCGGCGCCGGTCCACGACATCCGCCAGCGCCCCGGCGGGCAGCGCCAGCAGCACGACGGGCAGCGCCGCAGCGGCCTGCACGGCAGCCACCAGCGTGGCGGAGGGAGACAGCTCGGTCATCGTCCAGCCGAGGCCGACGTCGCGCATCCAGGTGCCGATGTTGGCCACCACCGTCGCCGCCCAGAGCAGCGCGAAGGCGGGGTAGCCGAGCGGCGCGAAGGCGCCCGGTGCCGCAGGTGCGTCGCGCCCGCCATCCATCGCGCTACACCGCCCAGCAGGCGCAGCCGAGCGCCCCCCAGAAGCCGGCGCGGTCGGCATCCCGCACCGGCGCGCGGCGGCGCCAGGCGTGGTCATGGCCGTGAACCGCGCAGGCGGTGCCGCAGGCGCAGGCCTCCGCGACCCGCACCGTCACCGCCTCCGCCCGCAGGCGGCGGCTGCGCTCGCTCCAGTGCCCGCCGAAGGGACGCACGGGGGACCAGTCCGGCGCCGCGGGCGGCAGCGGCGGGGCGAGGTCGGCGTAGCCGTCCGAGCCATGGACGATGCGGCCGCCGAGCACGGTGAGCACGCTCTCGATATGGCCGATCCGGTCCTCGGGCACGGAGAGGTAGTCCTCCGTCAGCAGGGCGAGGTCGGCGAGCTGGCCGGTGGCGATCCGGCCCTTCCTGCCGGTCTCCGAGGAGAACCAGGCGTTGGCCTCGGTCCAGAGCCGCAGGGCCTGCTCGCGCGACAGGCGCCGGTGGGGCGGCGTGAGGCGCAGCCCGCCCACGCTCCGGCCCGTGACCAGCCACGCCAGCGAGGTCCAGGGATTGTAGGAGGCGACCCGCGTCGCGTCCGTCCCCGCGCCGACCGGCAGCCCCGCTTCCAGCAGGCGCGCGACCGGCGGCGCCTCCTCGGCCGCGCGGGCGCCGTAGCGGTCAACGAAGTACTCGCCCTGGAAGGCCATGCGGTGCTGGATGGCCACGCCGCCACCCATGGCCGCGATCCGGTCCATGGAGCGCGGCGTGATCGTCTCGGCATGGTCGAAGAACCAGTTGAGGCCGGTCAGCGGCACGTCGCGGTGCACGCGCTCGAACACGTCGAGCGCGCGGGAGATGGTCTCGTCGTAGGTTGCGTGCAGGCGGAAGGGCCAGCGGTTCTCCGCCAGGACCCGCACCACCTCCTCGAGCTGCCCCTCCATCGCCGCCGGCAGTTCGGGCCGGGGCTCGCGGAAGTCCTCGAAGTCGGCGGCGGAGAAGACCAGCATCTCGCCCGCGCCGTTGTGGCGGTAGAGGTCGCTGCCCTGGCCCGGCTTGACCATGCCGGCCCAGCGGCGGAAGTCCGCGGCCTCGCCTCCCTTGTTCTGGGTGAAGAGGTTGTAGGCGATGCGCAGCGTCAGCTCGCCCTCGCGCGCCAGCTCTTCGATGATGGCGTAGTCGTCCGGGTAGTTCTGGAAGCCGCCGCCCGCGTCGATGGCCGAGGTGACGCCGAGCCGGTTCAGCTCCCGCATGAAGTGCCGCGTCGAGAGCTTCTGCAGGTCGGGCGGCAGCTTCGGGCCGGCAGCCAGCGTCGCGTAGAGGAGCATCGCGTTCGGTTTGGCCAGCAGCAGGCCCGTGGGCGCGCCGGAGGCGTCGCGCTCGATCACCCCGCCGGGCGGGTCGGGCGTGTCCCTCGTGTAGCCCACGGCGCGCAGCGCGGCGCGGTTCAGCAGCGCGCGGTCGTAGAGATGCAGGATGAAGACGGGCGTCTCCGGTGCGGCTGCGTTGATCTCGTCGAGCGTTGGCAGGCGCCGCTCCGGCCACTGATGCTCGGTGAAGCCGCCGACGACGCGCACCCATTGCGGCGGGGGCGTCACCTGCGCCTGCCGGCGCAGCATGGCCATCGCGTCGGCAAGCGTCGGCACGCCGTCCCAGCGCAACTCCATCAGGTAGTTGAGCCCGCCGCGGATGACGTGGATGTGGCTGTCGATCAGCCCGGGGATGGCGCGTCGGCCCCCGCCATCCACGACGCGCGTCCCGGGGCCGGCCAGCGCCATGACCTCGCGCTCCTCGCCCGCGGCGACGAAGCGGCCGTCGCGGATGGCGAGTGCTGCCACCTCCGGATTCATGGGATCGAGCGTGGTGATCCGCGCGTTGCGCAGGATGAGGTCGGCATCCATGCTCATGCGCGGCGCTCCGCGTTCGCAGCCGGGGCGACCGGCGCCTCGGCATGGAAGGTCTTGCCGTGGCACATCCAGCCGATCACCTGGGGATGGCCGCGCAACCATGCCACCGCCGTCTCGCCCGCGAGCATGCCGAGCAGGCCGAGAAGCGCGATGATGGGCGGCGCCGGGGAGCGGACACCAAGGAGGCCATAGGCTACGCCGACCGCGAGGCCGACGCCCAGGGAGAGCGCATAGGTGAGCATCTGGTGGCGGTCCTGAACGGCGAGGGAGGGGGGCGGGCTGGCCGAGGGAGTCGCGGCCAGCCCGCGGGCTGCCCGGCAGGATGCGTCAAGGTGCCGGGCAGCCTTCCGTCGGCGGCGCTACTCGGCGGCCTGCCTGTGGCTGCCCTCCTGCGCGCCGAACATGGTCTTGGCGTAGATGATGCCGAGGCCGTAGCCGCCGCCGAAGCGCTTGGCGATGCCGGTGGTCAGGTCGTAGGTCTCGCCGCGCGCCCAGTCGCGCTGCAGCTCGAGCAGGTACTGGAGCGAGGTCATGGGCCGGGCGCCGGCCTGCACCATGCGCTCCATGGCACGCTCGTGCGCCTCCTCCGTCACGTCGCCGCAGGCGTCGGCGATGACGTAGACCTCGAAGCCCTGGTCGATGGCCGAGAGGGCGGGCCCCACGATGCAGACGCTGGTCCAGAGGCCCGCGAGGACGAGGCGCCCCTTGCCGATGCGGTTCACCTCGGCGACGACGGCCGCGTCCTCCCAGGTGTTCATGCTGGTGCGGTCGAGTGCGGCCTTGCCCGGGAAGGCTGCGCTGATCTCGGGGAAGATCGGGCCGGAGAAGGTCTTCTCGGCCACCGTGGTCAGGATGGTGCTGACCCCGAAGCCCGCGGCGGCCTCGGCCACCAGGGCGGTGTTGGAGCGGAGCAGGACCGGGTCGATGGACTTCGTCGCGAAGGCCATCTGCGACTGGTGGTCGATCATGATCAGGGTGTGGTCGCCCGGGCTCAGCAGCAGCCGGCCCGGAGTGGGGGTCGCGGTGGGCATCTCGTCTCTCCTGGGCGGGGGCATAGGGGCGTCCCCGCTGCGGTTGGACGTAGACGCGGTCCTGCGCCGGTGTCTTTCAGGGTCTTGCTGGCGGCGTGCCGTGCGGCCATGCCTGGGAACCAGGAGCGTGCATGGGCCCGGGCGCGTTGCGCCACGCGACCCGGGCGCGCCCGCCCGCAGAGGAGCCGCGCGATGACCCCAGGCCCGGACGCCGCCCTGATCGTGGTGGACGTGCAGAACGATTTCATGCCCGGCGGCGCCCTCGCGGTGCCGGAGGGCGACGCGGTGTTGCCCGTCGTGAACCGCTTGGCCCGTGGCTTCGCAAACGTCGTGCTGACGCAGGACTGGCACACGCCGGACCACCTGTCCTTTGCCTCCCAGCACCCCGGGCGCGCGGCGTTCGGCAGCATCGAGATGCCCTACGGCCGGCAGGTGCTCTGGCCCGATCACTGCGTCATGGGCACGCACGGCGCCGCGCTGCATGCGGACCTTGCGATCCCGCACGCGCAGCTGGTGATCCGGAAGGGGTGGAACCGCGCGGTGGACTCCTACTCGGCCTTCCTGGAGGCTGACCGGAGCACCCGGACCGGGCTCGACGGGTACCTGGCGAGCCGCGGGATCCGCCGGCTGTTCATCGCCGGCCTCGCCACGGATTACTGCGTGGCCTGGACGGCACTGGATGCACGACGCTTCGGGCTGGAGACAACGGTCGTCGAGGACGCGTGCCGCGCCATCGACCTCGACGGCAGCCTGGCGCGGGCCTGGGCGGAGATGGCGGCGTCAGGTGTGCAGCGCGTTGCCTCCGCCGCAATCGGATGATCCCGATCCGGCGGGGCGCATGGATTGCCCGCGCGTGGCGCCGCTTGCGCAAATCGACGCGCACGCCGCTGCGGCCGCGTGCCTCGCCGGCGACCCGCCGCAGGGCGGGGCAAGCCGTTCGGCGGCGCATACGGGTGTTCACCGGGCCGGTCCCCGGCAGTTGCGATGGATCCGGAAGCGCGGGATGCTGTTACATGCGGTGCGCCCCGCGGTGGTGGCGCGCGGGAAAGCTCGGTGCCGGACGTATCTGCCATGACGGGATCGGGAGCGCTCATCACGCCGGACGTCATCGCCTCCGGCTGGCAGCTCCGTCCCTCGGCCTGTGCCTGGCCGGGCCGGACGGCGGGCCTGACGGCGGCCGTCTTCACCCGGCCCGGTTCGCAGGGCCTGGAACTGCCCTCGCCGCGCGACGACCGGACGCATGTCCTGACCGTGGAGCTCGCACCCTGCCTGCTGGAGTTCCAGGTGGACGGACGCGTCGTGCAGGACGGCCCGGTCGCGGCCGGGACGGTGCAGGTCGTCCGCGGCGGCGAGAAGCCGCTGGCCCGCGTCTCCGGCGACTGGCGCATCCTCCAGTTCTACGTCCCGGTGGCGGAGCTGCCGCAGCTGGCGGCGGACCTGGGTGTTCCCGCGCCGGCGGCGCGGTGCATCGAGATCATCGACCCGGGCTTCACGCCCGATGCCGTCCTTGCCGGCATCGCGCGGCGGCTCGACCGGCGCCTCGCGCGCGGTGAATGCCCGGAGCGGCTGGAGCTCGACGAGATCGCGTTGGCCATCGGCACACGGCTGATCCGCCGCCATGCCAGCGTGCGGCCGCCGCGGCGGCCACCGGGGTTGCGGCTCTCCCGTGGCGAATGCCGGACGGCGGTGGAGCTGCTGGCGGACAGCCACGAACCGGCGCTGGCCGATCTCTGCCTCATGCTCGGACGCCCTGCCGCGGAGGTCGAGCGCGCCTTCGAGGAGGCCTTCCGCGCCCTGCCGCACCAGGTGCGCCGCAGCCTGCGGCGCCGGAAGCCCTGCTGAACACATCACGGCCGCTGATCGCGGACATGGCGGCCGCCGATTGGCGCGGGCGTGGCGCCGGTCCCAGCTGAGGGCGCGACACGGAGGCCCCCGTTGCGGGTGGCCGATGAGGAGCAACCAGCATGAGCGAGAACTTCGGCGCACTGCACCACGTCACGGCCTTCGCCGCGAACCCCGCGCGCAACCTGGACTTCTACGCGCGCGTGCTCGGCCTCAGGCTGGTGAAGCGCACGGTGAACTTCGACGACCCCGGAACCTGGCACCTCTACTACGGCGACCAGGAGGGCACGCCCGGCTCGATCCTGACCTTCTTCCCCATCCCGGGCATGCCCCGCGGACGGCGCGGCACCGGCCAGGCGACCGAGACGGCGTTCAGCGTGCCCCCTGCCTCGCTTCCCTTCTGGCGTGACCACCTTACGCGCCAGGGCGTCGCCTTCACGGAAGCCGGCCCCCGCTTCGGCGCGGAGGTGATCGCGCTCGAGGATCCGGACGGCATGGCGCTCGAGCTGGTGGGTGACGCGGCGGCCGCCGGGATCCCCGGCACGGCGCGCGGCGCGATCCCGGCGGAGCACGCGGTCCGCGGCTTCTTCGGCGTGACGCTGCGCGTGCGGGACGCGGCGCGCACGGCGGCGGTGCTGGCCGGGCCGCTCGGCTACGCCGAGGGCGTGGAGCGAGACGGCCGCACCCGCTTCACCGCGCGGCGCGCCGACGGGGCGCTCGCCACGGTCATCGACCTGGTGGAGCAGCCGGACGGCACGCGGGCGGAGGAGGGGGCCGGCAGCGTGCACCACATCGCCTTCCGCGCGCCGGACACGGCGTTCATGGAGGCGCTGCGGGGCCGTCTCGCACGCGCCGGCCATCGCGTGACCCCCATCCTGGAC
>DASQNQ010000203.1:0-10392 GCA_035644895.1 Acetobacteraceae bacterium
CGCGACGCGCGCGTTCTGCGCCGCATCGAAGAGCTGCTCCCCCTGTTCTGAGGTCATGTCCGCCATCCGGCGCGCGAGCACGTCGCGCAGCTGCTGCACGGCCGCGTCCTCGCAGGGTTCCCTGTCGCCATACAGGACCGCGCGGCCATAATCCTGCGGCTCGCCATGCCAGGGCGTGAGGCAGGCATAGCGCCACCGGGCGAGCCTTGCGGCCTCCGGGTCAGTCTGGTCGAGGTAGCGCAGCACGGCGCTGATGGAGGCGCCGAGCGAGTAGACGTCCAGCCCCCGGAACTCCACCCGCCGCGCCGGCGGCAGCGCGGCGTTGTGCGCGCGCAGCCAGGTGGCGAAGTCGCGCACCTCGGCGTTGCGCCACATCCAGGTCGGGAAGCGGGTGAAGGCGGCACCCTCTTCCGGGTCCGGTGCGCCGCGGTCGCGGACCCAGCGATCGATCCGCGCCGCATCGGGCCAGTCCGCCTCCACCGCCACGATGTTGAAGCCGTGCCGCTCGACCAGGCGGCGCGTGATCGCGGCGCGGGCGAGATAGAACTCCGCGGTGCCGTGCGTCGCCTCGCCCAGCAGCACGACGCGGGCTCCGGCGAAACGGTCGAAGGCGGCGCCGAATGCGGGGGCGTCCAGGATCGGGGGCAGGGGCTCTGCCGCGGCGCCGATCAGGCGCTGGAGGGCGGCGTCGGACGGCTTCTGCATGCGCCCCGAACGCGCAGCCGGCGTCGCGGATCAGCCGCGGCGCCGGAATGTCCGGATGCCTGATCCGTGCCCCCGGCGAGCTCGAAGCGGGTTTGCAGGCCGCTATGGGTCAGGAGCAGGTGGTGGAGCTGAGGGGAATCGAACCCCTGACCTCGTCATTGCGAACGACGCGCTCTCCCAACTGAGCTACAGCCCCGTCCACCTGCGGGCGCGGTGTATGGGGGACGCCGGCGTAGCTGTCAACCCAGGGGGGTGCCCGCCCTTCGCGACTTGTTCCAGTCGCGCACCGCCACTAGGTTCCGGGCAACGGTCCGCGATCCATCTCTGGTCGCGGGCTTCGAATGTGGCCGGACCAGGGACCTCGCCCATGCTGCTCGACGCGGTTTTCTTCCTCGTGCAGGCGGGGCTCGACCTGTTCTGGTGGGCCGTGCTGCTGGCCGCCATCGTGCAGACGCTGCTGTCCTTCAACGTGCTGGACGGGCGCAACCGCATCGTCTGGACGATCGCGGATTTCCTCTACCGCGTGACGGAACCCGCGCTCCGCCCGATCCGCAACCGCCTGCCGAACCTGGGCGGCATCGACCTGTCGCCGCTCGTGCTGCTGCTGCTGATCACGGCCGCGACCATCGCCGTCGGTGCCCTCCGCGGTTACCTGCTGCGCGCGGGCATCTACTTCTGACGGCCGGCCCTGGCGCGTCGTGGCGGAGCGCATCGAGGTGATGGGGAAGGTGCACCCTCGCGCGCGACGAGCCGGGCTGCGCGAGGCCCCAGCCGCCGCGTATGGCTTCCGGCGCGGTACGGCGGTGGCCGAGGCGTCCGGGGACGGGCGGGTCGACCAGGCGGCCTGTGATGCGCTGGCGGCCACCTTCTGCATCTCCCGCACAGCCGTCACGCTCGGCTGGGGTGCGGCGAACCGCGTGGTGCGGCGCTGCGTGCCGGGCGTTGCCGCCGACCTCCGGACCCGGATGGAACGGATCCTCGCATGACCGCCACCCTGATCGACGGCAAGGCCGTCGCCGCCCGCCTGCGGGCTCACATCGCCGCGCGCGCCGCCGCCCTGCCGTTCCGACCCGGCCTCCGCGTCGTGCGGGTGGGGGAGGACCCGGCCTCGGGAGTCTATGTCCGCAACAAGGACCGTGCGGCGCAGGAGGCGGGCTTCGACAGCGCCACCATCCACCTGCCCGCGACGGCCTCGGAGGCCGAGCTTCTGGCCACCATTGCCCGGCTGAACGCCGACCCGGCGGTGGATGGCATCCTGGTCCAGTTGCCGCTGCCGGCTCAGATCCGCGCGCAGGCCGCGATCGAAGCGGTGCATCCGGCCAAGGACGTGGACGGCTTCCACCCGATCAATGCCGGGCTGCTCGCCGCCGGGCGACCTGGTCTGGTCCCCTGCACGCCGAAGGGAGTCATGCACCTGCTGGCGGAGGCCGGCATCCGGCTGGCCGGCGCGCGGGCGCTGGTGCTCGGGCGAAGCCAGATCGTCGGGCGGCCGATGGCGCAGCTTCTGCTCGGCGCCGACTGCACGGTGACCCTGGCCCATTCGCGCACGCGCGACCTGGGCGCGGAGTGCCGGCGCGCAGAGATCCTCGTCGCCGCGATCGGGCGTCCGGCCATGGTGCGCGGCGACTGGGTGGCGGAGGGTGCGACGGTGATCGACGTGGGCATCAACCGGCTGCCGGACGGCCGTCTGGTCGGCGACGTCGAGTTCGACGTGGCGTCGCGCCATGCGGGCGCCATCACGCCTGTGCCGGGCGGCGTCGGCCCGATGACGATCGCCTGCCTGCTCGAGAACACGCTGGACGCGGCCATCGTGCGCCGCGGCGGGGTGGCGGCATGATTTGGCTGCACCGCATCCTGCAACTCGCGGGCGTCGCCGCGCTTCTGATGTGCGCCAACCTCTTCTGGGGCGCCTCACCGCTCGGCGGCGAGGGATGGGCGCGAGGCCGTCTGCTCTATGCGGGGGCCGGCGCTGTCTCCGCCCTGACGCTGATCGCCATCGGGGGGCTTGGGCTCACGCTTGCGCGGCTGCGCGCGGATCAGGCGCGCATGGCGGCCCAGCTCGACGCGATGCGCAACGCCCTCGAGAACCGCCGCCAAGGCTAGGGAGGGCATGGCCGGCTGCCACCGCTGGCCGCTTCCGTCAACTCACGTCTGCGCGTTCGTTTGAAGCTTCAATGAACCTGTCCCCGTCATCCGCTTTCTCGCCTTCGACATCTCGGAGGCAGGGCGCATGAGGCGCAGGACGTTGCTGGGTGCGGCAGCAGCCGCAGCCCTTGTGGGTGGTGGCGTGCGTGCCTCCGGGGCGCAGTCCGGCTTCGCGGATGCCGAGGATGCGGTCGACGTGCTGCTCGTGCTGGCGGTGGACGTCTCGCGCTCCGTGACGGAGGAGGAGGGCCGGCTGCAGCGGCAGGGCTACTATGCGGCGCTCACCGACCCGCAGGTCGTCGAAACGATCCGCGGCGGCATGCTGGGCGCGATCGGCGTTGCGTACATCGAGTGGTCAGGCGTCGAGTGGCAGCGCTTGATCGAGCCCTGGACACGCATCGGCTCCGCGCAGGATGCCGAGGCCTGGTGCGCCTCGGTGGACAGGAAGCCGCCGCAGGCGGTGGGCTGGACATCCATCTCCGGCGCGATCGACTTCTCGCGCAAGGTGCTGTCGGAGGCGCCCTGGGACGCTATGCGCAAGGTCGTCGACATCTCCGGCGACGGCGTGAACAACTCCGGCCGCCCGGCCGAGCAGGCGCGTGACGAGGCGGTGGCCGAGGGCATCGTCATCAACGGCCTGCCGATCCTCAAGGCTCAGGTCATGGCCGGCGGGCCGCCCCTGACCGAGTACTACCAGAAGAACGTCGTCGGCGGCCCCGGCGCCTTCGTGGTGCCCGCTGCGGACTTCCACGCCTTCGCGCAGGCGGTGAAGCGCAAGATCATCATGGAGGTCGCGGGCCGCCACGTGCCGGGCGGCGTGCTCCACGGTTAACTCGGAACGACCCGGCGCCGGAAGGTGCTTCCGGTGCCGGGATCGAATGTTCATCTTGCGCGTTTTCGCCCGGCGAAGCTGGGTGGAAGAACGAAAATGAAGACGGAAGAGACGAAGCGGCGCGGCGTCCTCGGCCTGCTCGGCCTTGCGGGCACGGCAGCAGCCGCGACCTCGGCGCAGGCCTTCAACATCGACGGCGGGCGTGACGGCCAGCCCTCGCGGCCCGAGACCGAGGCCGAGAAGCGCAAGCCTCGCTACCGCGAGACGGAGCACGTCCAGGCCTTCTACCGCACCAACCGGGGCTGAGGCCGCACGATGCTGATCAAGCGTTCCGAACGCCAGGCCGCACGCCAGCGCCTTTCGGCGGCCTATGCGGGCCTCTCGTCAGGCGGGCTCAACCGCCGCGGCTTCCTGCACCAGGCTGGGCTCGGCGGCGCGGGGCTGGCCGCGCTTGGCGCCCTGCCCGCCCTGTCCACCCGACGGGCGGAGGCTGTCGCGACATCGCATGTCGACCGCTCGGCCCCCATGCAGCGCGTGAAGAACATCTGCACGCATTGCTCGGTGGGCTGCACCGTCATCGCCGAGGTGCAGAACGGCATCTGGGTCGGGCAGGAGCCCGCCTGGGAGTCGCCCATCAACCGTGGCACGCACTGCGCGAAGGGCGCCTCGGTCCGCGAGATCGTACTGGGTGAGCGGCGCCTTCGCTACCCGATGAAGCTGGTGAACGGCGAGTGGCAGCGCATGTCCTGGGACGCGGCGCTGGGCGAGATCACCGCCAAGCTAACGGAGATCCGCGACCGCAGCGGTCCGGATTCCGTCTTCTGGATCGGCAGCGCGAAGTTCACCAACGAGGCTGCGTACCTGTTCCGCAAGCTTGGGGCCTTCTGGGGCACGAACAACGTGGACCACCAGGCGCGCATCTGCCATTCGACCACGGTCGCGGGCGTGGCGAACACCTGGGGCTACGGCGCGCAGACGAACAGCTACAACGACCTGCGCAACAGCCGCACCATGATCATCATGGGCGGCAACCCGGCCGAGGCGCATCCGATCGCGATGCAGCACGTGCTGGCGGCGCGGGACCAGAACCGCGCGCACCTGATCGTCATCGACCCGCGCTTCACGCGGACGGCGGCCCACGCGACCGACTACGTCCGCATCCGGCCCGGCACCGACATCCCGATCGTCTGGGGGATCCTCTGGCACATCTTCCAGAACGGCTGGGAGGACAAGGAATTCATCCGCCAGCGCGTCTACGGAATGGAAGAGGTCCGGCGCGAGGTCGAGAAGTGGAACCCGCAGGAGGTCGAGCGCGTGACCGGCGTGCCGGCCGACCAGCTGAAGCGCATCGCGCAGATCTTCGCGACGCAGAAGCCCGCGACGCTGATCTGGTGCATGGGCGCGACTCAGAAGACCGTCGGCACCGCCAACGTCCGCGCCTACTCGATCCTGCTGCTGGCCACCGGCAATGTCGGCCTGCCCGGCACGGGCGCCAACATCTTCCGCGGCCACACCAACGTGCAGGGCGCGACGGACATGGGCCTCGATGTCGCGACGCTGCCCGGCTACTACGGCCTGGACGAGAACGCCTGGCGCCACTTCGCCCGCGTCTGGCAGGTCGAGTACGACTGGCTGAAGGGCCGCTTCCAGTCCGAGAAGTTCATGCAGACGCCGGGCATCCCCAGCACCCGCTGGTTCGATGCCGTGGTCCTGCCGAAGGAGCAGATCGAGCAGAACGACCGCTGCAAGGCGCTGATGGTCTTCGGCCATGGCGGCAACACCGTCAGCCGCATGCCCGAGGCCCTGAAGGCGATGGAGGAGCTGGAGCTGCTGGTCGTCGCCGACCCGCACCCGACCAGCTATTCCCAGCTCTCGAACCGGAAGAACGGCACCTACCTGCTGCCCATGTGCTCCGGCTTCGAGATGGACGGCAGCCGCGTGGCCTCCAACCGCTCGCTCCAGTGGGGCTGGAAGGTGGTGGAGCCGATCTTCGAGAGCCGCAACGACTACGACGTGATGTACGACCTGGCCAACCGCCTCGGCTTCGCGGAGCGCATGTTCCGGGGCATCGAGGTGCGCGAGGGCCGTGTCTCGGCCGAGGACATCCTGCGGGAGATGAACCGTGGGCTGCTCTCCATCGGCTACACCGGCCAGTCGCCGGAGCGCCTGAAGGCGCACATGCTGAACCAGCAGCACTTCGACATCCGCACGTTGAAGGCCGCCGACAACGCCCCGCCGGAGGTGCGCGGCGACACCTACGGCATGCCGTGGCCATGCTGGGGCAAGGCGGAGTGGCGGCACCCCGGCACGCACATCCTCTACAACACGACGCTGCACGTGAAGGAGGGCGGCGGCACCTTCCGCGCCCGCTTCGGCGTGGAGCGCAACGGGCAGAACCTGCTTGCGGAGGGAAGCTACTCCAAGGGCTCGGAGCTGACCGACGGCTATCCCGAGTTCACTATGGCCGTGCTCAAGCGGCTCGGCTGGGACAAGGAGTTGACGGCGGAGGAGCGGGCGGAGATCCAGCGCATCGGCGAGGGCAACGAGGACCGTGTCTCCTGGTCCACTGACCTGAGCCAGGGCATCATCCGCGTTGCCATGGAGCATGGTTGCCTGCCCTATGGCAACGCCAAGGCGCGGGCCTTGGCCTGGAACCTGTCCGACGCCGTGCCCGTGCACCGGGAGCCGATCTACACGCCCCGGACCGACCTTCTGCCGACGCTGGTCCAGGCGCAGACCCTGGCCGACAACCCGAACGCAGCCGCGCCCCAGGGCACCTACCCGACGCTGCGGGACCGGCGTGGCTACCGCGTGCCGCATCTAGGGCTTTCGGTGCAGATGCGGTCGCACCAGGTCGCGCGCGACTTCCCGATCGTCCTCACCTCCGGCCGCCTGGTCGAGTACGAGGGCGGCGGCGAGGAGACGCGGTCGAACCGGTGGCTGGCCGAGCTGCAGCAGCAGATGTTCATCGAGATCAATCCCGAGGATGCGCGCGCGCGCAACATCCGCGACGGGGCGGATGTCTGGGTGCTGGGGCCGGAGAACGGCGCGCGCATCCGCGTCAAGGCGCTGGTCACGCCGCGCGTGGCAAAGGGCGTCGCCTTCATGCCCTATCACTTCGGCGGCCACTGGCAGGGGGAGGACCGGCGGCGCTTCTACCCGCCGGGCAGCGATCCGATCGTGCTGGGCGAGAGCGCGAACGCGGTCACCACCTACGGCTACGACCCGGTGACCTTCATGCAGGAAACCAAGGCAACCCTCTGCCAGATAAGGGCCGCCTGACATGGCACGCCTCGTCTTCCTCTGCGACAGCGAGCGCTGCATCGAATGCAACGCCTGCGTCACCGCCTGCAAGAACGAGCACGAGGTGCCCTGGGGCATCAACCGCCGACGTGTCGTCACGATCAACGACGGCAACCCGGGCGAACGCTCGATCTCGATGGCCTGCATGCACTGCACCGACGCGCCCTGCGCGGCGGTGTGCCCGGTTTCCTGCTTCTACGGCACGGACGACCAGCTCGTGCTGCACGACAAGGACCTGTGCATTGGCTGCGGGTACTGCTTCTACGCCTGCCCCTTCGGCGCGCCGCAGTACCCGCGCGTCGGCAACTTCGGCGGCCGCGGCAAGATGGACAAGTGCACCTACTGCGCTGGCGGACCGCAGCAGGACAGCACGCCGTCCGAGTACGCCCAGTACGGGTCGAACCGCATCGCCGAAGGCAAGCTGCCGCTCTGCGCCGAGATGTGCTCGACCAAGGCGCTGCTGGCCGGCGACGGGCACATCATCGCGGAGATCTACCGTGAGCGGGTGCAGCGGCGCGGCTTCGGCTCCGGCGCGTGGGGCTGGCGCACCGCCTACAAGGAGACCGTCGCGATATGAGGACGCCGTTGCACCTGGTGCTGGCAGCGCTGCTCGCGCTGGCGGGGCCCGCGCTCGCGCAGCAGATGCCGGGCGAGACGCCGCAGCAACCGCCGCAGCAGACGCAGGGCCTGTCCGCCGGCGCACCAGAGGTGCAGGGCACCGCCCCGGAGACGGGCGCCGGGCGCGGCGGGCCGAATGGGGTGCAGCCCGAGACGAGCGAGCCGCAGGCTCCGACCGGCGGCGTGCGTCCGGCGCAGCCCCAGGCCACCGCCCCGCAGGCGCCGGTGGCCGTCGAGGAGATCCGCCCCAACCTGCCCTGGACTGCCCGCGGGGGCATACAGGCAGCGGATCTGGAGCGGCAGCACGACCGCGAAGGCGGTGTGATCTCGGGCCGCGTCACCATCCCGAACCAGTCAGCCGGCATCCTGATTCAGCCCGATGGCCGCGACTGGCGGCAGTTCCGCAACCAGGTGCTGAAATGGGCTGGCCTCATCACGCTGGTCGGCACCATCGTGGTGCTTGCGGTGTTTTACGGCTTGAAGGGAGCCACGCGGATAGAGAGCGGGCGGTCCGGCCGCCGTGTCGCGCGCTACAACGCCTTTGAGCGCGCGAACCACTGGATGGTGGCGATTTCCTTCGTCGCGCTGGCGCTCACAGGGCTCAACATCACCTATGGTGCCTATTGGCTGCGCCCGGTGATCGGCCCCGAGGCATTCACCGCCCTGACCTTCTACGGCCAGGCCATCCATCACTACATCGCCTGGGCCTTCGCGCTTGGCGTGCTGGTGATGCTGGCGATCTGGACGCGGCAGAACCTGCCGTCGCGGGTGGACCTCGCCTGGCTGCGCGCAGGCGGGCCGCTGGCGAAGGGGCACCCGCCGGCCGGCAAGTTCAACGCCGGCCAGAAGGGGCTGTTCTGGCTGACGACGCTGGGCGGCATCGCGATTTCCGTCTCCGGGCTGCTCATCATGGTGCCGGGGCTGCTGGACGACGTGATCCTGAACCAGTGGGCCCAGATCGTGCACGGCGTGCTGGCCTTCGCGATGATCGCCGTCATCTTCGGCCACATCTACATCGGCTCGATCGGGATGGAGGGTGCCTTCGAGGCGATGCGCGACGGCGAGGTGGACTACAACTGGGCACGCGAGCACCACAGCGTCTGGCTGCAGGAAGAGTTGGAGAACGCCCGGCGTTCGGTCGCGCCGGACAACCTGCCGAAGCGCAGCCGCGTGGCCGGCGCCGACTAGCGGCGCACCGATCCGTGTAGCGGAACCCCTAACGCCAGCCCTGCAACCTGCGCGGGGCTGGCGCGTCGCGCGCCGGGGCACCGTGCGGATCGCCTGGAATCCTCCCGCACCATGGACGGCCCGTGCAGGAGACAGCACACATGAGCAGCACGAACACCGCTGCGGCGGAAGACGTGGTCCAGACGCTCTACCTGTCGCTTCTCGGCAGGGCGGCCGATCCGGAGGAGCGCGACTTCCTGACGCGCTTTGTGGACCTCGGGAACACGGAGGCGGTCACCGCCCTGAGCCGGGTCCTCATCTCGTCGGACGAATTCCGCGAATCAGACGCAGCGGGCGGTGCCGGCGACTACGTCCGGGCGGTGTTCCAGAACCTGTTTGACCGTGGGGCCTCCGAGGAGGAGGTTGCCCGCTGGACCGCGGCCCTCGACGGAAGAGAGGTCTCGCGCGAGGACCTGCCCTCCGCTGTCCTCGAGGCGGCACGCGAGTCGGACATCGAGGCCTACGAGGCCAAGCTCTTCATTGCCGACTACTTCACCGACCAGATGGCCGAGGGCGGCTACCTGCCGGACACGCTGACCATCCCCGGGCTGACGAGCAACGAAGACCTCTATGCGGAGCTGACGCGCCTCGACGCCGAGTTCGACACGCTTTCGCTGCGTAACATCGGACAGAGCCTCGACCAGAGGCCGCTCTTCGCCGCGACGGTCGGCACCGGCGAGCGCGAGCTCCTCTTCATCACGCAGCAGCACGGGGACGAGCCGATCGGCACGGAGGCGGCGCTCTGGCTCCTCGAGTTCCTGTCCGAGGACACCGCGGCTGCGCGTGAGCTGCGCGAGCAGGTCACGGTGACGATCGTGCCGCGCGTCAACCCGGACGGCTTCGCCCGATGGGAGAGGGAGTACGCCGGGGAGCGCGACATCCTGGACCCGCGCGTGAACAACGAGGGCATAGACCTGAACCGCACCTATGACCCGTCGGTGGAGCCGGACCGGACGCGTGCGCCTGAATCGGCCGCGATACGCGACCTGGTCGCGGCGCTCGATCCGGACCTTGTCCTCGACTACCACGGCCAGGGCAACTACCGCGACGCCGAGGGCGACCTCGACACCATGTCCGTGCTGTGGCCCACGAACCCCGGCGTCGACCCGGCCATCGTGGAGGCCTCCAAGCGGGCGGTGGCGGTCATCGCCCAGTCGCTCGAGCCCTACGAGCACGACCAGCTCACCCTCTACCCGGGCGCCGACAACCCGGCCATCGCGCGCAACGGCTTCTCGCTTGCCGGCGTGCCGGGCGTGCTGGTCGAGCAGCGCTTCTCGCAGGAGATGTTCGAGCTCTCGCGCGGCCTCGACCTCGACTACAGCGCTCTCATCAGTGCCCTTGCGCTCGAGGGCTTCATCACGATGAAGGCGCTGGTCGAGGCCGCCGCCGACGGGAGCCTCGACACGGTCGACCCGATGCTGGCCGAGGCCATCCCGCAGCGCTCTCCCAGCATCCGCTACGAGAACCTCTACAGCGACGACCCGCCGCGCGTGGAGGAGACGTTGATCGCCTAGCCTGCCGGGGCCCTCCGCCAGCCGGGTGCCCCCGGCTGTTGCGGAGGG
>DASQNQ010000204.1:0-2874 GCA_035644895.1 Acetobacteraceae bacterium
CGACGGCAGCGGCGATGCCTTCATGGCGGAGGCCGCGCGGCTCGGCGTCGCCGGCCACATCGAGGCCGCGGGGTGGCTTACGCCGGAGGCTGCACTGGCACGCGTCGCGGCCTGCGATGTCGGTCTGGTGCTGTTCCAGCCGGGCGAGGAGAACCATCGCCTCGCCCTGCCGCACAAGCTGTTCGACTGCATGCTGGCCGGGCTGCCCGTCATCGTGCCCGCCTTCGCGGAGGAGGTGGCCACGGTGGTCGCCGAGGCCGGTTGCGGCATCGCGGTGGATACCGCCGAACCGGCCGCGATCGCCGCCGCCGTGGCGCGCCTCGGCGACCCGGCGCTGCGGGCGGAGATGGGCGCGCGCGGGCGGCAGGCGGCGCTCACCCGCTTCGCCTGGGCGGCGGAGGCGGAGCGGCTGGTCGCCCTCTACCGCCGCCTGGCGCCGCCCGCCTGATCCCGATGCGCATGCGGAAAGCTGCATCCGGTCGGGTCGCTTCTCCGTAGCGCCTTTGGCGGCAGGCGCCCGCCATGCCGGAGCAAGGGAATGAACGCGGAACGCAACGTGCTGATCGTCGAGGGCGAGCCGATGACCTGCCTGATGCTGGAGGACGTGCTCCGCCGGGCAGGCTTCGGCATCGCGGGAATGGCCATGCGGCCCGCCGACGCGCTGCGGGTCCTGGATGCAGGCCTGGTAAGCCTCGCCCTCATCACGGACGAGCTCGCCCTGACCCTCGTCGAGGGAACCACGCTGCTCGCCCGGGTCGCGGGGCGGGGCGTGATCGTCGTCGCGGCATCCAATGACTGTCGCGCGGCGGGCGCGGTCCTCTGCCGGGCCGGCGCGCTCATCTGCGTCCGGAAGCCCTATGACGTGCCGGTGCTACCCCTCGCGCTGGCGCTGGCGGAGGGGTTGAACCGCGACGGCGTCGTCCACCAGCAGCTTCCCGGGGTCCATGTCCTGGGATAGGGCTGCCCTTCGGGCGCGGAGGGGTGGCGGCGCATGGGCGGGGCGTTCACGCTGGACGAGTCGGAGCTGGAGGAGCGCTTCGTGCGCGCCTCCGGCCCGGGCGGCCAGAACGTCAACAAGGTGTCCACCGCGGTCGAGCTGCGCTTCGACCTGGCCCGCAACACCTCCCTGCCGGAGGCCGTGAAGGCGCGGCTGGCGCGGCTTGCCGGGCGGCGGCTGACGCAGGAGGGGGTGATCGTCATCACCGCCCAGGACCACCGCACCCAGGACCGCAACCGGGAGGCGGCGCGTGCGCGCCTCGCGGCGCTGGTCGCGAAGGCCGCGGAGCCGCCGCCACCGCCGCGGCGCAAGACGCGCCCGACCCGGGCGTCGAAGGAGCGGCGGCTGGAGGGCAAGGCGCGCCGTGCCGACGTCAAGCGCGGGCGGTCGGAGCGGCCACGGGGGGACTAGCCCCCGCGCCGCTTCCCCTGGATTCAGGCCGCCGAGCCGGGCTTCGCGCTCTGGCCGTGCATCGCCGCCGTGACGTTGGCCGGCAGCACGTCGCCCATCACCGTCTGGAGCTTGTTCTTCAGGCCGGGCACGACCTGGGTCTGGCCCTTCATCATCGCGTCGAAGCCCTTGCGCGCCACGAAGGCCGCGTCGTCCTTCGTGCCGGCGCCGTAGGCCGTGTCCTGCATCCCGGCGCGCTCGAAGAACTCCGTCTCCGTCGGGCCCGGCATCAGCACCGTGACGGTGACCGGGCTGCTCTGGTCCTTCAGCTCGGCCGCCAGGGCGCCCGCGAAGGAGTCGATGAACGCCTTCGTGCTGTTGTAGACGGCGTGGTAGGTGCCCGGGATGTAGCCGGCGATCGAGCCGGTGATCAGGATGCGCCCCTGCCCGCGGCTCCGCATCCGCTGGCCGAGCCGGTGAAGCAGGTAGACCGTCCCCGTCACGTTCGTGTCGATGACGTGGCGGATGTCGCTCCATTGCTGGTCGAGGAAGGCGTGGCCGAGACCGTGCCCGGCATTGGCGCAGAGCACGTCCACCGGCCGCGCCCCGATGGCGGTGACAAGCTGGTCCACGCCCTCGGTCGTCGCCAGGTCCGCCTGCACCGTCTCGACCTTGGCGCCCAGGCCGCGCAGCCCGGCCTCGGCCTCTGCCATCGGGCGGTCCGCGGCGATGACCAGATCATGGCCGTTCTGGGCGCAGAGCTTCGCGAGCTCGAGCCCGATGCCGGAGGATGCGCCGGTGACGACGGCGAGCGGACGGCCGGAGGGGTTGGTCGCGTCGGACATGTCTCGGTGTCTCCAGGAATGGCGGGGTCCCGGCAAAAACACCCGACGCGGCGCCCCGTTCGCCTTCGTTCCGCCTGCCAACCCCGAACCGGCAAGAAGCGCTCAACACCCCCGTGCCACCGGGCAGGAAGCCCGCGCCGCGCGGGGCCCTGGATCGTGCCGCAGGCGCACGAGACCATGTGCTTCGCCCGGTACTTGCGGTATGCTCTTCCCTCCAAACCTCAGGGTCGCATCCATGCCTCGAGCCGCTGCCGCCGACCGGCTGGCCGCCGCCGGCCGCCGCTTCGCCTCGCCCGCCGTCAAGGCGGTTCTGAAGCGTCGCGGCGGCGAATTCCTCGCGGTCGTCCTCATCCTGTCCGGCCTGGTGCTCGCGGTGGCGATGCTCAGCTACGACCCGGCCGACCCGTCGCTCTCGACGGCGACGAGCCGCAAGGTGACGAACCTGGCCGGGCCGTCGGGTGCGGTGTTCTCGGATCTGCTGCTGCAGCTCTTCGGTTTCGCGGCCTGGCTGCCGGTGGTGGCCTCCATCGCGTGGGCCTGGCGCCTGGCGACGCACCAGGGCCTCTCGCCCTTCGTGCTGCGGCTGGCCGCGCTGCTGGCAACGCTTCCACTTCTCTCGGCCACGCTGACCATGGCGCCGCT
>DASQNQ010000205.1:0-4549 GCA_035644895.1 Acetobacteraceae bacterium
CACGCCACGCTTCACGGCCTCCACCAGCTCGGGCGCCGTGCGGTGGCAGTTGTTGTAGTCCGAGGCCGTATCGGCAATGCCCACCACGGGCCGGTCGAGCATCGCCTGGGAATAGCCCATGGACTTGGCGAAGGAGCGCCGGAGATAGAGGGCGAAGTCCCTGTCCCCGTAATTCGCCGCGCCCCGCGCCAGGCCGCGCTTGCCGTCCGTGTCCATGCCCGCCTGCCCCTTTCCCGTCCCGCCTGCCCGGCAGCCTAGGGCATGCCGCGCGGTCGCGAAATCCGGGGATCCATGCTGCGGTAACAGGATACCATAGCGCAAAACCCATGTCCGTGCTTGACTTTCCGCGCGTCGGCGGCGATACCGCGCTTCCTGACCCGACCCCTGAAAGCCGGACAAGATGCTGAGTAGAGAGACCCGCTCGCTGAAGCCGGCGGAGGTCACGAAGGAGTGGATCCTGATCGATGCCGAGGGCCTCGTCCTCGGCCGGCTGGCCGCCTTCGTCGCCAACCGCCTGCGTGGCAAGCACAAGGCCCAGTTCACGCCTCATGTGGACTGCGGCGACCACGTCGTGATCGTCAACGCCCGCAAGGTGCGCGTCACGGGCAACAAGGCCGAGCAGTCGGTCTTCTACTGGCACACCGGGTATCCGGGTGGCATCAAGGGCCGCTCCATCCGCCAGCGCCTCGAGAGCAAGTACCCCGAGCGCGTGATCGAGAAGGCCGTGGAGCGCATGATCACGCGCGGCCCCCTCGGCCGGCGCCAGATGGGCAACCTGCACGTCTATGCGGGCCCCGAGCACCCACATGCCGGCCAGCAGCCGAAGTCCGTTGATGTCGGCGCGCTGAACCGCAAGAACCTGGCCGACGCGCCGAACGAGAAGGCGGCCTGAGCATGAGCGAGCAGACCAACGCGCCCGTCACGGGCAGCGCGCTTTCCGACCTGCGCAGCATGGTCAACCAGGCCGGCGGCCCCGCCGCCGCGCCCGAGGCGCCGGTGCGCGAGCCGAAGCGCGACGCGCAGGGCCGGTCCTACGCCACGGGCCGCCGCAAGAACGCCATCGCCCGCGTGTGGGTGAAGCCCGGCAAGGGCGAGATGGAGATCAACGGCAAGACCGCCGCGAAGTACTTCGCGCGGCCGGTGCTGCGCATGCTGATCACCCAGCCCTTCCTGGTGGCCGACCGCTACCAGCAGTTCGACGTCTACGCGACCGTCGTCGGCGGCGGGCTCTCGGGCCAGGCCGGCGCGCTGCGCCACGGCATCTCCCGCGCGCTGACCTACTACGAGCCGGGGCTGCGCCCGATCCTGAAGAAGGCCGGCTTCCTGACCCGCGACCCGCGCGTGGTCGAGCGGAAGAAGTACGGCAAGATGAAGGCGCGACGTTCCTTCCAGTTCTCCAAGCGTTGACGTCCTGCGGGTCGGGCGTCACGCCCGGCCTGCATGGCTGGAATATCCGGGGGGCGGGTCCGCGAGGGCCCGCCCCTCTTGCTTTTCCGGGGGCCGGCAAGCCTCCATATCCGCCGAGAGAGGAACCGCACGATGCCAAAGGGCCCCATCCCGAGCGTCTTCATCGACGGCGAGGCCGGCACCACCGGCCTGCAGATCCGCGACCGCCTGGCCCGCTTCCCCGGCATCGCGCTGCGCTCCATCGCCGACGCCGACCGGAAGAACCCGGAGGCCAAGCGCCGGTTGATGGCGGAGGTGGACCTGGTCGTGCTCTGCCTGCCCGACGAGGCAGCGAAGGAGAGCGCGGCGATGGCCGCCTCCCTCGGCGCGGACGCGCCGAAGCTGCTCGACGCCTCCACCGCCCACCGGGTCCATCCCGAATGGGTCTACGGCTTCGCCGAGTTGTCGAAGGATCAGGCGCAGGCGATCGCCGCCGCGCCGCGCGTGGCCAACCCCGGCTGCTACCCGACCGGCGCCGTCGCGCTGATCCGCCCGCTGGTCGAGGCGGGCATCATGCCGCGCGACTTCCCGGTCACGGTGAATGCCGTCTCCGGCTACACGGGCGGCGGCAAGTCCATGATCGCGGAGTTCGAGCCTGCCCGCAGCGCCGCGCCCTTCTTTCTCTATGGCCTGTCGCTCGAGCACAAGCACGTGCCGGAGCTGCAGGCCTATGCCGGCCTGACGCGGCGGCCGATCTTCGTGCCCTCGGTCGGCGCCTTCGCGCAGGGCATGCTGGTCAGCGTGCCGCTGCACCTCTCGGACCTGCCCGGCCGCCCGAAGCCCGCCGACATCGAGGCCTGCCTGCGAGCGGCCTACCAGGGCTCGGGCTGGGTCCGGGTGGAGACGGCGGACGGCAAGGCGCGCCTGGCGCCGGAGGAGCTGAACGGATCCAACATGCTGGAACTGCGGGTGTTCGGACATGAGGGCCACGGGCAGGCCGTGCTGGTGGCCAGGCTCGACAACCTCGGCAAGGGGGCATCCGGCGCAGCCGTCCAGAACATCGGCCTGATGCTCGGCGTCGACGTCGCGCCGGCCCTGCCACTGGCCGCGGAGTAGCCCCGATGGACGACCTGCATCTGCCCCGCCATGCGGGCCCGATCCTGCCCTTCGAGGGGAAGCGCCCCGTGGTTCACCCCGACGCCTGGGTGGCGCCCACCGCCGTGGTGGTAGGCGACGTCGAGATCGGGGCCGACAGCTCCGTCTGGTACCACTGCGTGCTGCGCGGGGACACGAACGTCATGCGCATCGGTGCGCGCACCAACATCCAGGACGGCTCCATCCTGCACCTGAACGCGGGGGCGGAGCCGCTGATCATCGGCGACGACGTGACGATCGGGCACGCCTGCATCGTCCATGCCTGCACGCTCAGGAACCGCGCCTTCGTCGGCATGGGTGCGACGGTGCTCGACCGCGCGGTGATCGAGGAGGGCGGCATGATCGGCGCGGGCGGGCTGCTGCCGCCGGGCAAGCGCATCGGGCCGAACGAGCTGTGGATGGGCAACCCCGCCAAGCTCGTGCGCGTGATGGATGCCGAGGAGCGCGCGCGCTTCGACCGCACCGCGGAGCACTACGTGCAACTCGCGAAGCGCCACCGCGCTTCATTGGCCGGATGATCCCGCGTCGCGCAGCCCTTCTCCTCCCCCTCCTCGCCACGGCCTGCGGTGACATGCGCGCCGAACCCCCCGCCCGCCTGCCCCCCGGTGTCGTCGAGGGCGCGGGCGACCCCGCCCGCTTCGCGGTCGAGACCGCCGCCCACGCGCTGCTCGACCGGCCGCAGGCGCTGCGCGGCGACCCGCGTGCGGCGGCCTTCGCGGTCGCGATGCTGGAGCACGCGACGACCGCCTTCCAGGACGGCCGCTTCCCCGATGGCTGGCACGTGACCCGCCTGCTGCGGGAGGGTCGGACGGCACTGCGGAGCGCGATCGGCGTGCGGGCTGAGACGTCGCCGCAGGACGCGCAGGACGCCTTCCTGGCGGCCGCCGAGGCGCTGCGCCGCGGCAACCGCGGCGGGGCGGACCAGGCGCTTGCGGCGGTCTCGGCACCTGGCGCGCGGCCCCTCGCGACGCTCGCCACGCTCGACCTTCCCCAGCAGACGCGGCGGGGGCTGCGCGAGACGCGGGAGATGATCCGCCGCGCGAACAACGATGGCCGGGCCTGACCCCGGCGAGAGGACCGAAGCCATGCGCCCGACACGGCGTGCCCTTCTCCCCCTGCTCCTTGCCCCCGCCGCCTGCGCCCTGCCGCCGCCCGTGCCGGGCGTGCGGCTGCCCGCCGAGGCGCCCATCGCCCAGGGCGTGACCGACCCCGGGCGGTCCGCGATCCTGTCCACGGCCTATGTGTTCAACCAGCCCGGCAGCATCGCCGGCAACCCGGCGGCAGCGGCCGAGGCGCTGGGCAACCTCGAGTTCCTCGCGGCACATGTCGCATCCGACCAGTACTACCGCGATTTCGACCCGCTGGTCGCGCCGCTGCTGGCCCAGGGGCGGGACGAGGCCCGCGCCGTGATGGGCTTCCGGCCCGGCGCCCCGTCGCAGGTCGCGCTCGACTCGCTCTATGGCACCTCCGCGGCACTCCGCTCCGGCAACCGCACCCGCGCCGAGGCGGCGCTCGGGCCGCTGCTCGCCCGCCCTGGGCAGGAGGCGGCGGTGCTTTCGCGGCTCGCCGCCCTGCCGCCGCTGCCGCGCGCCGCCTGGGCCACCGCACGGGCGCAGAACGCGCTTCGCCAGCGGGATTCGCGCGACCGTGGCGCCGACTGGCTGTAGCCCTGCGGGTCTTCCGGCGCGCCCCCCTGTTCCGCTAAGCCAACCGGGACAGGGCACGAGGGACGGAATGCGGCGGCTGGTCTCGACGGGGATGGTGGTTGCGGCGCTGGGCCTGATGGCGGGCTGCGCGGAGCTTCGCACGCCACCACCACGCGCGGCGGCCGGCGTGCTGCCCGCCAGCCCCGACCCGGTGCGCGAGGCAACGCGGGAGGCCGCGCTGCTGTTCGGCGATGGCGGGCGGAGCCTGGCGGGCAACCCGGCCCGCACCGCGCGCGCGGCCGCATTGCTGGAATACCTGGCAGCGAACCTCGCCCCCGACCCGCGCTTCGCCGCGATCGGCA
>DASQNQ010000206.1:0-10089 GCA_035644895.1 Acetobacteraceae bacterium
GAGGATGCGGGCCCGCGCGCCCGCCTCCCCGAACCGGGCGGAGAGCGCCCCGCGGATCGTCGCGTGGATCGCCGCGATGTCGGCCTCGGTCGGCGTGCGCCCGGTGCCGATGGCCCAGACCGGCTCATAGGCCACGACGCCCCCGGCCGCGCCGAAGCCATCGGGGATCGAGCCAGCGAGCTGCCGGCTGACGACCGTCTCCGCCTCGCCCGCCACGCGCTCGGCCTCCGTCTCGCCGACGCAGACGATGGGGGTGAGGCCCGCCGCGACCGCGGCCTCAACCTTGGCAAGCACCACCGCGTCCGTCTCGGCGTGGTCCGCCCGGCGCTCCGAGTGGCCGAGGATCACGTAGCGCGCGCCGGCATCGGCCAGCATCGCCGCGGCCACGTCGCCGGTGTGGGCGCCCTTGGCCGCGCGATGGCAGTCCTGCGCGCCGACGGCGATAGCACCGCCCTGCAGCACGCCGGCCACGAGCGGCACGTGCAGGAAGACCGGGCAGACCAGCAGCTCCGCCCCCAGGCCCGCGGCCCCCTCCTGCACCGCCAGCGCGAGGGAGGTCGCCTCCCGCATGCTGCCATGCATCTTCCAGTTGCCGGCGATCAGCGGCCGCACTCCGGGGGTCATGGGCTCTCCTCCTGGCTCCGGACCCCCGTATCCGGGCGGCGCCGGGCTGGCAACCATCCCCGATCTCCGCTACGCGACGCGGCATGATCACATGGTTCCGCAACCTGGCCCGCACCTGGGTCGCGAAGCTGCTCTTCGTCCTGCTGATCCTGTCCTTCGCCATCTGGGGGATCGAGGACGTCGTGCGGAACCTGTTCCGCGAGACAGCCGTGGTGCGGCTGGAGGGCGGGACGATCGAGGTGCCGGAGGCCCAGGCCGCTGCGCGGCGCGAGCTCTCCCGCATCCAGCGCCAGCTCGGCCCGGCGTTTGAGGCTGACGAGCCGATCCGCCGCGCCGTCGCCGCGCAGGCGCTGGAGGGGCTGATCGCCGAGCGCGCCCTGCAGGCCGAGGCGGCGCGCATGGGCGTCGCAACCCCCGAGGCTGCGGTGCGGGACTACGTCTTCGCCATCCCCGCCTTCCAGCTCGCCGGACAGTTCGACCGCCGCGCCCTCGACCAGTTCCTGCGCCAGTCGGACCTGAACGAGGCGCAGTTCCTCCAGATCGTGCGCGACGACCTCAAGCGGATGCAGCTCGCGGGCGCGGTCCGCGCCGGCGCGGTGGCGCCCGGCCCGCTCGCCCGCGCCCTTATGATCTGGGAGCGCGAGCGGCGCGTGGCGCAGGTGGCCGAGTTCCCGCTGGTGGAGGCGCCGGAGCCGGAGGCCCCCACCACTGCGCAGCTCGAACGCTTCCACGCCAACAATCCGGACCGGTTCTCCTCGCCCGAGATGCGGGAGGCCCTGCTCGCGTCCCTCTCGCCCGCCGCGGTCGCCGACCAGGTGGAGGTCACGCCGGAGGAGGTTCGTGCCGCCTACGAGGCCCGGCGCGCCGAGTTCGTGACGCCCGAGCGCCGCGACCTGCAGCAGGCGCTGCTTCCCTCCGCGGAGGCGGCCACGCGTCTGGCTGAGACCTGGCGGGGCGGCGCCCCCTTCCCGGCAATCGAGCGCGCGGCGCAGGAGGCCGGCGGTACCGCGCTCGCCCTGCCGAACCTGACGCGCGACGAGTTGCCGATCCCGGCCCTGGGCGAGGCCGTCTTTGCCGCGCCGCAGGGCGGCGTGACGGCGCCGGTGCAGAGTCCCTTCGGCTGGCACGTCATGCGGGTGGAGCGCATCACGCCCGGCGCCACGGTGCCGCCCGAGCAGGCCGAGGCGCGACTGCGCGCCGACATCGCGGCCGAGAAGGCGGGCGACCTCGCCTTCGAGCGGGCGAACCGCGTCGAGGACGCGATCGCGGGCGGCGCCACCCTCGCCGAGGCCGCCGCGCGCTACGGGATGAGCGTGGCCCCCGTGACGCTGGATGCGAGGGGCAACGACGCCTCCGGCGCGCCGGTGCCCCTCCCCGTTCCGCCGGCTGCGCGGTCCGAGGCGATCCGTGCCATTTTCGCGGCCCAGCCCGGCGCCGCGCCGCGCCTGACCGAGACGCGCGACGGCAGCGCCTTCCTGGCCGCCGAGCTGCGGTCGGTCACGCCGCCGGCGCTGCGCCCGCTGGCCGAGGTGGAGGAGGAGGTGCGGCTGGCCTACCTCAACGACGCCCGGCGCCGGCACCAGGAGGCGGCGGCCTCCGCCCTGCTGGCGCAGGTGCGCGGCGGCCAGGCATTGGCCACCGCTGCCGCACGCAGCGAGCGCTTCGGCGCCTTCGGCCGGGAAGCGGAGCGCGGCGCCGCCCCGGGCACCTCCGTCCCGCCTGAGCTGCTGCCCGCGCTGTTCAACCTGCGCCCGGGCGAGGCCACGATGGTGCCGACGCGCGACGGCTTCGCGGTGGCGCAGCTGCTGGAGGTGGTGCCGGCCGACCCCGCCGCCGACCCGGCCGCGCTCGCCACCATGACGCGCGAGATCCAGTCTTCCGCTGCGGACGACCTGGAGGCGCAGTATGCCGCTGCGCTGCGCCGCCGCGCCGAGCCGCGCATCAACCCGAGCCTGATGCAGCAGGTGGTGCCATGAGCACGGGTCACGTCCTGTTTCGGGAGCGCGTCGCCGACCTGGAGACGCCGGTCGGCACCTACCTGAAGCTCGCCCAGGGCCGGCCCAACGCCTTCCTGCTGGAAAGCGTGGAGGGCGGTGCCGCGCGCGGGCGCTTCTCCGCCATCGGCTTCGCCCCAGACCTGGTCTGGCGCTGCCGCGAGGGCCGGGCGGAGGTGAACCGCCACGCCCTGTCGGCACCGCACGCCTTCGAACCCGATGCGCGCCCGCCGCTGGAGAGCCTGCGCGCCCTGGTGGCGGAGTGCCGCCTGCCCATGCCGGCGGGGCTGCCCTCCATTGCCGCCGGGCTCTTCGGCTATCTCGGCTACGACATGGTCCGGCAGATGGAGCGGTTGCCGAGCGTGAAGCCCGACGTGCTCGGCATCCCCGAGGGCGTGATGATCCGCCCGACCCTCGTCGCCGTCTTCGACCATGTGCGGGACACGCTGACGCTGGTGGCGCCCGTCTGGCCAGGCACGGACCCGGCGGCGGCGGAGGCACGGCTGGACGAGGCCGAGGCCGCGCTCGACAGGCCGCTGCCCCGCCCGGCACCGCCGGCCGCCCTGCCCGCGCCGCCCGCACCGTCCTCGAACTTTACGCGGGAGGGCTACGTCGCGGCCGTGGAGCGCGCGAAGGACTACATCCGCGCGGGCGATGCCTTCCAGATCGTGGCGTCCCAGCGCTTCTCCACGCCCTTCGCCCTGCCCCCCTTCGCGCTCTACCGCGCGCTGCGGCGCCTCAACCCGGCGCCTTACCTGTTCTTCTTCGACCTTGGCGGCTTCGCTGTGGTCGGCGCATCGCCCGAGATCCTGGTGAGCCTCAAGCACGGCGAGGTGAAGCTGCGCCCCCTGGCCGGCACACGGCCCCGCGGCGCGACGCCGGAGGAGGATGCGCGGCTCGAACGCGAACTCCTGGCCGACCCGAAGGAGCGGGCGGAGCACCTGATGCTGCTCGACCTCGGCCGCAACGACGTGGGCCGGGTGGCCGAGGTCGGCACGGTGCGCGTGACGCAGCAGTTCCAGGTCGAGCGCTACAGCCAGGTCATGCACATCATGAGCGAGGTGGTCGGCCGCATCCGCCCGGGCTTCGACGCGCTGGACGCGCTCTCGGCCGGCTTCCCCGCCGGGACGCTCTCGGGCGCACCGAAGGTGCGGGCGATGGAGATCATCGAGGAGCTCGAGCCCTCGCGCCGCGGCCTCTACGCCGGCGGCGTCGGCTACTTCGCGGCGGACGGCGACATGGACACCTGCATCGCGCTGCGCACGGCGCTGGTGAAGGACGGCGTGATGCACGTCCAGGCCGGCGCGGGGCTGGTCGCCGACAGCGACCCCGAGGCCGAGTACGAGGAGACGCGGGCCAAGGCTCGCGCCCTGTTCCGCGCGGCGGAGGAGGCGGTACGCTTCGCCGCCCTGGGGAGCCGGGGCACCTGATGCGTGCCCGCCTGCGCGGGACGGAGATCTTCTTCGACGTCGAGGGCGCGGGCCTCGTGCCCGACGGCACGCGCATGCGCGAAAGGCCGGTCGGCTTCGTCATCCATGGCGGCCCCGGCGGCGACCACAGCGGCTTCAAGCCGGGCTGGTCGGCGCTCACGGACACGATGCAGCTCGTCTACTTCGACCACCGCGGCCAGGGGCGCTCGGCGCGCGGCGAGCCGGCATGCTGGACGCTGGAGGAGAACGTCGAGGACATGGAGGCGCTGCGCCGGCACCTCGGCCTCGGGCCGATCGTCTCCCTCGGCACCTCCTATGGCGGCATGGTCGCGATGGCCCATGCGGCGCGCTACCCGGAGGCCGTCTCCCACCTCGTGCTGATGGTCACCGCCGCGCATGGCGGCTTCATCGAGCAAGCCGAACGCTTCATCGCGGAGCACGGCACGGCGGAGCAGCGCGCGGCCTGCGGTCCACTCTGGGCCGGCACCTTCGCGGACGAGGCGGAGGTGAAGCGCTACTACCGCGCCATGGGCCCGCTCTACGCGCGCCGGCACGACCCGGTGACGGCGGAGGCCGTGCTGGCGCGTGCGATCCACTCGCCAGGGCCGCTGAACCGGGCCTTCGGCCCGGACGGCTTCCTCCGCCGCTTCGACCTGCGGCCCCTCCTGCCGCGCGTCTCCGCGCGAACGCTGGTCATCGCCGGGGCGCATGACTGGATCTGCCCGCCCGCGTTCTCCGAGGAGATCCACCGGCTGATTCCTGGCAGCGCGTACGCCCTGTTCGAGGAGAGCAGCCACTCCCTCCGGGTGGACGAGCCGGAGCGCCTGTTCGCCGCCGTCCGGCAGTTCCTGGGCGCCTGAGCTGGCGACCGCGGGCGTTCCGCGGCAACAAACGGTCCACTCCGAAGGCTTACCGGTCGGGCGCCGCGCCATGGCCGGGCCGCCCGCCTGGTCCGGCATGGCCCGCAGGAGAACAGCCGTGACCACCAACCTGCTCGCCGCGGCCGTCGCCGGCAGCGTCATCCGAATCTCGACCTCGTCATCCGGCCAGCAGGCCAACGGCGGGTCCTACTACCCGGTGTTCTCGGGGAACGGGCTGCGGGTTGCGTTCGAAAGCGACGCCACGAATCTGGTCGCGGGCGATACGAATGACACGTCCGACGTCTTCGTGAAGGACCTGACGACGGGCGTCCTCACGCGCATCTCGACCGCAGCTGACGGGGCGCAGGCGGACGGCGCATCGCGCTCGGTGATCTTCTCCGCGAACGGCAGGTTCGCTGCCTTCGAGAGCGCGGCAACGAACCTGGTCACCGGTGACACGAACGGGGTCGAGGACCTCTTCGTCAGGAACCTCGAAACCGGCGCCGTCTCCAGGGTGTCGACGGGGGCATCGGGGAACCAGGCGGACGGCGACTCCTACAACGCCCTGTTCTCGCCCGACGGGACCAGGCTGCTCTTCGTCAGCGCCGCCTCGAACCTCGTCGCGGGCGACACGAACGGCGCGGAAGATGTCTTCCTGAAGAACCTGCTGACCGGCGCCGTCACGCTCATCTCGGGCGGCGCGGTGACGGGCAACGGCCACTCCGGCCTGTCCCACACGGGCGCCTTCTCCCCGGACGGCACGCGGGTGGTGTTCCACAGCGATGCGGACGACCTCGTCCCGGGCGATACGAACGGTGAGCGCGACGTGTTCGTGAAGGACCTCGTGACGGGGACCCTCACGCGCGTCTCGACCGGCCCGACCGGGGAGCAGCTCTCCTCCTTCTCGACCTATGCCGGTTTCGCGGGCAGCGCGGCGAAGGTGGCCTTCGTGCGCCACCCGGTGCAGCCGGACGGCCACCTTGGCCAGCCCGACATCTACCTGAAGGACCTTGTCGCGGGGGGGCTCTCGCTCGTCTCCGCCACAGGGGGCGGGCAGCCCTCAGCGGGATCGGACTACCCCGTCATCTCCCCTGACGGGACAGCCATCGCCTTCAGCAGCAACGCGCACTCGCTGCTAGGGCCGGGCGAGACGACGACCGGCGCCTTCCTGCGCGACTTGGCGGCCGGGACACTGGTGCGCCTCGACGGCACGGGCACGGGCGCGTTCCCGAGCGGGGGCAGCTTTCCCCATGCCTTCTCGCCGGATGGCCGGCACGTGGCGCTGCACAGCTTCGCCTCGAACCTGATGGCGGGAGACACGAATGGCCTGGCCGACATCTTCATGCGGACGCTGCCGCAGTCGCTGCCGGCCCTGTCGGTGACCGGGCCGGGCGCCCCCGTGTTTGAGGGGCATCCCGGCGCGAGGGCGGTGACCTTCACGGTGCTCCGCACGGGCGACACGACGGGCGCGGCAAGCGTGGCCTGGGCCGTGACCGGCAGCACGCCGGATCCGGCGAACGAGGGCGACTTCGCAGGCGCCAAGCTGCCGGCCGGCACGCTGGCCTTCGCGGCCGGCGAGACGGCGAAATCCATCCAGGTGCCGGTCGCAGGCGACCGTGTGCGGGAGGGCAACGAGGGCTTCACCCTCACACTCTCGAACCCGACGGGCGCCACGCTCGGCACTCCCGGCGCGACCGCCATCATCCGGAACGACGACATGCCGGCCCGCGGCGACTTCGACGGTGGCGGCGTGTCCGACCTGCTCTGGCGCGGTGCGGGCGGCGAGGTCGCCCTGTGGCAGATGAACGGCGCCACCGTCGCGTCCCATGGATGGCTGCAGAACCCCGGCAGCTACTGGTCCATCGCCGGCACGGGCGACTTCAACGGCGACGACGCCGCGGACATCCTCTGGCGCGGCGCAGGCGGCGAGGTGGCCATCTGGCAGATGGCCGGAGTTGTCCGCACCGCCGCGGCCACCCTCCTCAACCCCGGCAACTACTGGACGGTCGCGGGCACCGGCGACTTCAACGGGGACGGCACCTCCGACATCCTCTGGCGCGGCGCGAGTGGCGAGGTGGCCACCTGGCTGGTGGGCGGCAATACCATCGCCGCCGCGGCCACCCTCCTCAACCCCGGCAACTATTGGCGCGTGGCCGGCACAGGCGACTTCGATGGCGACGGCACCTCCGACCTGCTCTGGCGTGGTGCGGGCGGCGAGGTCGCCACCTGGCTGATGGGCGCCGGCCGCTTGGTGGACTCGGCCTTGCTCCTCAACCCGGGCAATCACTGGACCGTCGCTGGCACCGGCGACTTCAACGCGGACGGCGCCTCCGACCTCCTGTGGCGCGGCGCAGGCGGCGAGGTTGCAATCTGGCTGATGGGCGCCGGCCGCCTGGTGGACTCGGCCTTGCTCCTCAATCCGGGCAACTATTGGCGCGTCGCGGGCACGGGCGACTTCAACGGCGACCACACATCGGACATCCTGTGGCGAGGCGGGGCCGGCGAGGTGGCCACCTGGCACATGAGCGGCGCCACGGTCCTCGCGGGGAACATGCTGGCCATCCCTGGCGATTATTGGCAGGTGGCCGGCTGATCCGCGGGTCGTCCCGGACCCTACACGCGCTTCGCGGCCATGACCGCCGCCGCCGATCCCGCGCCGACCAACCAGGCCCAGCCTCGCAGCAGGGGCCCTGGCAGGGCCGTGCCGAGCCCGCGCGCCTCGTCACGATGGTGGACCTCCTCCTCCTGGCAGCGCGCGAGCGCGGCGCGGATGTCGGGCAGGATGCCCTCGGCGTCGAGGCGGTCGAGCTGCTGCTGGTAGTGGTGGTCGACGAAGGTCTCCACCGCGTCGATCGTCGCGAACACGGCGCGCGGCCCGAAGAGCGCCGGCAGGGCGCCCGTCAGCCAGCCGGCCACGCGCCAGATCGGCAGCAACCGGCTGCGCTGCGGCGGGGGCAGCAGCGCCTCCAGCAGATCGAGGTGCCCCTGCTCGGTCGCCATGTGCCGGGCGGCGAAGTCCCGCACGGAGGGATCGCGGCTGATGGCCAGGATCCCGCGGTAGATCAGGACGGCGCCGGTTTCGCCGGCGTGATCGGACCGCAGCTCGGCCACAAGCCAGGCGGGCAGCGCGGGGCGGATCGTGACGTTCATGCGCCGGAGATGGCCCCCCTCCCGCCGGCGGCAAGCGCCCCCAGATGCGGGCGGCCATGCGAGATGCCACCAAAGCCAGAACCGTCTACTTCGACGGCGCCTGCCCCGTCTGCTCGCGGGAGGTCGCCCTGTACAGGCGGAAACCGGGTGCTGACGCCATGGAATGGGTGGACGTCT
Organism: Acetobacteraceae bacterium; assembly: GCA_035644895.1. Classification (GTDB taxonomy): domain Bacteria; phylum Pseudomonadota; class Alphaproteobacteria; order Acetobacterales; family Acetobacteraceae; genus Falsiroseomonas. The sequence continues at coordinate 8,236 of DASQNQ010000206.1, forward strand.
CCGCCTGCGGGCCGGATGCGCTCGGTCCCGGCCTGACCCGCGACGCGGCGCTGGCCCGCATGCACGTCCGCACCGCCGACGGCCACCTGGTCTCCGGCGCGGCGGCCTTCGCCGCGATCTGGCGCGGCTTGCCGGGTCTCGCCAGCCTCGGGCGGGCGCTCTCGCTGCCCGTCGTTGCGCAGGCGGCCGAACTTGGCTACCGCCTGTTCCTGCGCCTCCGCCGCGTCTGGCGCTGAGGGGCAATCGCCGGTCCGGACCCGCCCCGGAACATGTGTCCCGGCGCCGCCCTCCGCCTCTCCGGCGGCCGCGTGGCACCGCCACTCGACCCGGCGCGCCCCGATGGATCGGCTTGATTCCGGCGCGCCGTGGGACAAGGATCGCCCCGCATGATCCTGTTGATAGACAATTACGACAGCTTTACGTGGAATCTCTATCACTTCCTGGGTGATCTTGGGGCGGTGGTCGAGGTCCGGCGCAACGACGCGCTCTCCGTGGCGGAGGTGCTGGCGCTGCGCCCGGAGGCGGTCGTGCTCTCCCCCGGCCCCTGCACGCCGAACGAGGCGGGCATCTGCCTCGACCTGATCGAGGCCGCGGCCGCCGCGCGCCTGCCCCTCATGGGCGTCTGCCTCGGCCACCAGGCGATCGGCCAGGCCTTCGGCGCCCGCGTGACTCGCGCGCCGGAGCCGGTGCACGGCAAGGTGTGGGAGATGACGCACCGCGGCACGGACCTCTTCGCCGGCCTGCCCTCGCCCTTCCGCGCGACGCGCTACCACTCCCTCGTCGTGGAGGACCTGCCGCCCGCGCTGGAGGCCACGGCCCGCACGGCGGATGGGCTCGTCATGGGGCTGGCGCACCGGGACCTGCCGATCTGGGGCGTGCAGTTCCACCCCGAGAGCATCGCCTCCGAGCACGGCCACGCGCTGCTGCGGAACTTCCTGGCCCTCTCGGGCGCACGCGCTGCGCGCAACGTGCCGCTCGCCGCGCCCGGCGTCGGCTGATGTCCCTCAAGCCCATCCTCGGCCGGCTCGCCTCCGGCGAGCGCCTGGCGGAGAGCGAGGCCGAGCACGCCTTCGGCCTCATCATGAACGGGGAGGCGACGCCGGCGCAGATCGCGGGCCTGCTGATGGCCATGCGCGTGCGCGGCGAGACGGTGGCCGAGATGACGGGCGCCGTGCGCGCCATGCGGGCGCGCATGCTGGCGGTCGAGGCGCCGCCTGACGCGGTCGACATCGTCGGCACCGGCGGGGACGCCGCGGGCACGCTCAACATCTCCACCGCCGCGGCCTTCGTCGTGGCGGGGTGCGGCGTGCCGGTGGCGAAGCACGGCAACCGGGCCCTCTCTTCGAAGTCGGGCGCGGCGGATGCGCTGGCGGCGCTCGGCATCAATCTCGACGTACCCATCGAGCGGCTGCCCCAGATCCTGGCGGAGGCCGGGATGGCCTTCCTGATGGCGCCACGCCACCACGCGGCGCTCCGCCACGCGGCAGGGCCGCGGGTCGAGCTTGGCACGCGCACCATCTTCAACCTGCTCGGACCCCTGGCCAACCCGGCCCGGGTGCGCCGGCAGATGACGGGCGCCTTCGCTGCTGCCTGGCTCCGGCCGATGGCGGAGACGCTGGCGCGCCTCGGGACCGAGCAGGCTTGGCTGGTGCATGGGCAGGGCCTCGACGAGCTGGCGCTCTCGGGCCCATCGCAGGTCGTGGCGCTGGAAGGCGGCAGCCTGCGGGAGTTCACTGTCACGCCGGAGGAGGCCGGGCTCCGCCCCGCCCCGCCCGAGGCGCTGCGCGGCGGCGATCCCGCCGAGAACGCCGCCGCGCTGACGGCGTTGCTGCAGGGCACGCACGGCCCCTATCG
>DASQNQ010000207.1:0-8022 GCA_035644895.1 Acetobacteraceae bacterium
ACCATGCGACCGAGTGCGTTGGCATCCACGCCGCGCTCCGGCACGACCACGGCAGTCAGTACATGGCCGAGGATCTCCACGAGGAGCTGCGGTTCCTTCGCATCGAGAGCTCGCCCGTCTTCGTCCGCGCCGCCGAGGGCAACGGCTGCGCGGAGCGCTTCATCCGCACCCTCAAGGAAAGCCTCTTGTGGGTGCAGACCTTCGAGACCGTCGAGGGGCGAGGGCACTGCCCTCGACCGCCGGCCGCTGCTCGAGATTCGCCTGGCCTGCAACGCCACCTGGCTCATCGGGCAACACGGCCTCAGACCACCCGTCGCCGTCCGCCAGCAACAGCTTCCAACCGCGGCTCTCTCCGCATGGCCCCATCACAGGTGTCCCACCAGCCGCGGTCGGTAGAGGAGCACGCAAGTTCAGGCAGGCCGACCCTTTGACGATGGGCTGAGAGCTCGAGCCGTTACCTGGCGGCCCCTGCGGCTCGCTCGGGTGCGCTGTAAGCGCAGATCGGTGAATGCCGTGTTGCCCGCCAGCTCCCCCGACATCAACCGCTGGCAGGACCAAGCGGGCCATGCAGGTCGTGGAACTGGGCATCCACCGCGTCTTCGCCGAGGCGGTGATGCGGGACGAGGGCACGGTAATTCGCGCGGAGCGCGTTGGGATGGCGCATGAGCATCCGGACGCGATCGGCCAGAGCGTGTTGACCCATGACGAACATGTGGTCGCGAACCGGCATTTCGGGCGCATGGCCATCGCGAACCCGCGCCAGGCACGCCTGACGGCCGAGGCACGGATGAAGGCCGACGTCATCGGCGCGACGGTAGCGGCGTGCCCTCGACACAAGCTGCGACTGCGGCGCGTTACTGCGCCTCAGGAGGAGGTTCCCAGGACGTGCCAGGAACAGGCCGGAGCACCTCCGTCGGCAGCCCGGCCGCCTCCCACGCATCCACGCCATCGGCGTACCAGAACACCGTGCGGTAGCCGAAACCTGCCGCCCGCTTCGCGGCGTTCCAACTCATCCAACAGTCCGACAGGCAGTAGAGTACGAGGGGCCGCTCCAGGTCACCCTGCATGACATGCGCGAGGGTGTCGCGGAACCAAGCCTCGAGGGCTCCGGGCAGGGCGCCGCGGCCGACCTCCGGCAACCAGAGGCTGCCTGGGATGCCGCGGTGCGGGCTGGGCCGCCACAGCGCATCGGCGGCGAGCCCATGCGGGCGGCGCGGCGCAGGCAGCACGTCCACCCAAACAGCGCCGCCCGCCTCGTGCAGCCGACGCGCCTCCGCCGTCGAGATCCGCCGCCCGCCCGGAACCGTCTCCGGCACTGGGGCGCGGTAGTCACCGAGACGATAGCCCTCTGCGCGTAGGCTGGCCGGCGCGCCAACGAAGAACAGCGTGAGCGCCGTCCGCCGCCTCACGGGGTGCGCAGCCTTCCTTGCTGGTCGAGCAACGGGACGCCGTACTCCTGCAGGATTGCGTCAATCTCCGGCTGCACCTGCCGCAGCGCCGCATTGACGCGCCGGCGCCACTCCGCCTCCTGGCCCCGGATGCCCATGGTGATGCGGAAATCCGTTCTCGCCGCGCCCGGCTCCGAGGGCAGGGGACGCAACTCGAGCGCCAGGCCGTGCACCTTCGCGTACCACCCTGCCACTGGGCCCCACACAAGCGCCGCGTCCAGTTCGCCCCGCGCCACGGCCTGGACCAGCTCCGCGGCGGGCGCCTCCACACGGGTGTCCACGGCGAGTGCCACGAAGCGCGTGCTCGTCATCAGCCCGTGGCGCACGAGCAGGTCCACGGGCGGCGTGCGGGCGACCGCACCGAGCCGCATTTCCCGCATGCGCGGGTCCTGCAGCGTCTCCGGCACCTCCGCTCCGCGCCGTACGACTATGACGTAGGCCGTGTGATAATAGGGGTTGGTGTTCTGCATCAGATCGTCGCCGGCGACGGTTCCCATCACGAGGTCACAGCGCCGGGCGCGCAGCGTATTGCGGACGAAGCCGTGCACCTGAGGAAAGAAGACGTACTCCACCGGCAGTCCGAGCTGTCGGCCGAGCAGCTCCGCGATGCGGTTCTCGTATCCCTCGCCCCGCTCGTTCGAGAAGGGCAGGTTCGCGGGGTCGGCGCAGACGCGCAGCGCATCGGTGGCCACCAGGTCGCCCGTCTGCGCCCGCGCACCCTGCACGCCGCACAGCACGGCCAGCAGGAACAGGCCCATGAGGCGCATGCCTAGTTCTCCAGCCGCTGCGGCCGTCCGCGGCCGAGCGCCCCGTCCGACCGCGCCTTGAGGTAGGCGTAGATGTCGTTGAGGTAGAGCGCCACGTCCTCCACGTAGCCGAAGGAGGGCATGACGTTCTGCGCCTGCGCATTGACGTTCTGCCGGCCGTTGATCACCACGTCGTTGAACTGTTCCTGCGACATGCGCTTCAGCGATTCCGTCAGGTTCGGCGCGTATGAGCTGCCTGACCCGTCAGGGCCGTGGCACTGCATGCAGGAATTGCCGTACCGGCGGTAGCCGTTGAAGGTGGCGCGGTCCACGCGCCCGTTCTCGACCCTGTAGGGCTTCTCCTCGCTCGCCGCTGTGGGTGCGGCCGGGTAGCAGAGCGCCAGCGCGAGCAACGCCGCGGCGATCCTCAGCTTCATCCAGACATCCTCCTGATCGAAGAAGGGGCCGGCGCCCGTTCCGGCATCGGCCCCCTAAGCGCGACGGGCCTGGGCCCGCCGTCCTGCAGTCAGTCCGGCAGGGCGAAGACGGTCAGCACGCCACCGAGCTGCGTGTAGTCCGCCAGAGAGCGATAGGCGCCGACCGCGCCAAGGCCCTCGTTGTCGCCCGACAGCCCGGCCGCCATACCGATGCCGGCCCAGCCGCCGACGCCCGACAGCACCGCGATGTACTGCTTGCCGCGATGCGTGAAGGTGTTGACGTTGCCGATGATGCCGGAAGGCGTGCGGAAGCTGTAGAGTTCACGCCCGTCGCGCATGTCCACCGCCTTCAGATGGCCCTCGAGTGTGCCGTAGAAGGCGATGTCGCCCGCCGTGGCCAGCGCGCCGGACCAGACCGAGAAGCGCTCGGGCCGCGACCAGACGATCTTGCCTTCGCCTGCGTCGAAGGCGATGAAGTTGCCCATGTGCTGGCTACCCTGCGGCGGATACATGGAGAGCGTCGCCCCGATGAAGGGCTGGCCCGCCGTGTAGGAGACGCGGAAGGGCTCATAGTCCATGCACACATGGTTCGTCGGCACGTAGAACAGGCCAGTGCGCGGCGAGAAGGCGGCCGGCTGCTGGTCCTTCGTGCCGAGCGCGGCGGGGCAGATGTTCGTGACGTTCTCGTCCTCCCGCCGCGTGGAGAAGCGCGGATCGACCTGGGGGCGGCCGGTCTGCATGTCCACATGCGTAGCCCAGTTCACCGCCGGATCGTACTTCTCGGCCACCAGCAGCTCGCCCGTCTCGCGGTTGAGCGTGTAGGCGAAGCCATTCCGGTCGAAGTGGACTAGCGCGCGCGGGACCTGGCGGCCGCGGACGTTCATGTTGTCGACGAGGATCATCTCGTTGACGCCGTCGTAGTCCCACTCGTCGTGCGGGGTCATCTGGTAGACCCAGCGCGCCTCCCCGGTGTTGGCATCGCGCGCGAAGATCGTCATCGACCACTTGTTGTCGCCAGGGCGTTGCGACGGGTTCCATGTGCCCGGGTTGCCGGAGCCGTAGTAGATCAAGTTCAGCTGCGGGTCGTAGCTGAACCAGCCCCAGGTGGTGCCGCCGCCCAGGCGCCACTGGTCGCCTTCCCAGCTGCGCAGCGAGCTGTTCTCGCCGACAGGCTGGCCCATGTGGGTGGTGCGCTGCGGGTTGAACTTGATCTCCTCGTCCGTGCCGACCGAATAGGCCCGCCAGGCCATCGAGCCGTCGCGCAGGTTGTAGGCGGTCACGTGGCCGCGCACGCCGTACTCGCCTCCCGAGATGCCGACCAGCACCTTATCGCCGAAGACCATCGGTGCCATGGTCGCGGTTTCGCCCTTAGAGGCGTCCCCGTTCTTCACCTTCCAGATCTCGCGCCCGTTCTCCGCGTCCAGGGCGACGAGCGTGGTGTCCGCCTGGCTCAGGTAGATGCGGCCGTCGGCGTAGGCCACGCCCCGGTTCACCGTGTCGCAGCACATCACGCCGATGACGCTCGGGTCCTGCTGCGGCTCGTAACGCCAGCGCACCCGGCCCGGGTTGTTCAGGTCGAGCGCGAAGACACGGTTCGGGAACGGCGTGTGGATGTACATCACATCGCCAACGACCAGCGGCCCGCCCTCATGGCCGCGCAGCACGCCGGTCGAGAAGCTCCAGACGGGCCGCAGGTTGCGCACGTTGTCGCGGTTGATCTGGTTCAGCTCGCTGTAGCGATGGGACGAGTAGTTGCCGTTGGGCATGACCCACTGGTTGGCGTCCCGCTGGAGCTGCAGCAGCTGCTCGTTGGCGAGTGCGCCGCCTGCGCCAAGAAGGAGCGCCGCGGCCGTGGCAACGGCCAGTCGCAATTTCATTCTTGATCCTCCCTTTGGTCACGCTCAGTGACGTAAGTAAAACGATTTCCCGTTTGTCCGCCGTCTTGGCATCTCTCGAGCCGGCGCGGCCCACCGGCGGGAGGGCCAGGCGCGTGTCGGAGCTTCTTGCCCGCGCTCACGCCCAGCTGCATGGCGGCTACGCTACGCATCGTGGATGGTGGGCTACAAGCCATGTCCGGGGAAGCGCGCATACACGAACGCGGCATGCATTCGTCGTTCTAATCACGTACGGAAACGAGCCCTGTCATGGCAATGTCGCACCGCATGCGCAATCACCGCGCCGCCTCTTGCGCGCGCCTGCGGCACTGCTGGAAACTCGGTACCGGTCCGCTGGACCAGGGAGGACATCTCGATGCTGCATCGCCGTACGGCGCTCGCAGCCGCGGCAGCCGTCATGGCAGCGCCGCGGACCCACGCCCAGCCGCTCTCGCCCGCCCAGATCGCACTCTTCGAATCGGCCCACCTCGCCGGCCTCAGCGCGCCGACGAGTCTCGAGTACGGCTTCCGGCGTGAGGAGGAGGGGCGCGAGCCCGTCGAGGACACCGTCCGGCTGGAGGTGCGTGCATCCGCCGAAACCGGCCGTTTCGACGTGATCCCGGAGTTCCTGACAGGACAGCGCAACCTGGCCTACCCGCCGGCGCGCGGCTTCCGCGGCAACCCGGTTCTGCTCTTCGCGCTCGACCGCGACGCGCGCGAGTTGGCTGCCGCGACCGGCGGCACGCCTCACTGGTTTCGCGAACGCATGCGGCGCGCCTTTCTCCATGCTGCAGCGCAGCGCGAGCATGAGGTGGAGTTGGACGGGCGCAGCGTTGCAGCGACCTCGTTCGAGGTCGTTCCGTTCGCCGGGGAGCCGCGCGCCCGCCGGTTCCAGTCACGGCGCTACGTGTTCACCCTGGCCGATGCCGTGCCGGGGCGGATCCATAGCTTGCTGAGCGATACGCCGGCGGGTGAGGGCGGCGGTGCAGTGACCGAGGTAATCGCGTTCCGCGGCGCGCGCCCGCTTGGGGCGGCGCCGTGAGGCGGGCTGCCCTGGCACTTGCCGTCCTCCTTCCCGGGCTCGCCGAGGCAAACGATTATCCGACGCTCGCGCGCGCGGACTACGTGCTCGGCTGCATGGCGGCAAACGGGAACACGCGCGAGGCGCTGGAGCGCTGCGCCTGCAGCCTGGACGCGATCGCCGAGCAGATGCCCTTCGCGCGCTACGAGGCGGCGGAGACCGCCTTGCGCATGCAGGCGGGCAACCTCGGCGAGCGCAGCGCCATGTTTCGCGATCCCCCGCAGGTGCGCGCCGCGATCGAGGAACTGCGGCGCGCCCAGGCCGAGGCGACGCTGCGCTGCGCGAGGTGACCGTCGCGCCGCGGCTACTGCCGCGGACTCGTCGTGGGAGCGGGAACGCTGGCTCCGCCGCCGGTGGCGGGCAGGCCCGAGGAGTTCCGCTGCGAGCCGGTCATCGCCGCGCCCGAGCCGAGATTTCCCTCCGGCCGTCCGCCCGCGCGGTCGCCCTCGCCGGCGCGGGGGCTCGTCGTTGCGGGCGACGCCGGTGCGTTGGTGCCGCTGGTCGTGCTGCCCTGCGCGCCGCTCATTGCCGCGCCGGAACCGGTGTTGCCTTCCGGCCGCCGCTCCGCGGGCTGCGGTTGCGCCACCGCCGTGGCCGCGGCGAGCAACGGGACGAGGGCGAGTGTCCTGACGAGCATTCTCATGCGCTTCCTCCAGCCTGATGGCCGGCGACGGACATGCCGGCAGGGAGTCAACGCGCGAGGCGCGGGAGTGTTGGCAGGTTGCGTACCACCTTGATGACGCAGACGTGCGCGGGTTCACGAAGCCGCGCCTGCACGCCGCGCCGGGTGGGCTTGCCGCCGATGGCCGGGAACCTCAAGCTTGCGGGAAACAACGACCAAACTCGGGGAAACGTCGCGTTGCAGATGCGGGCTGATGGCGGCGGGACGGGCCGCACATGACGGAGGTGGCGCCGCCACGGGCAGCGCTCGCGGAGGTTCCGCGCCGCGCACCCAGGCCCGGGCCGCGCGGCCGTGCCGTTCCACAAGCGGCGCGCGGAGAGGTGGCCGCCGCGCTCGGTGCGGGTGCGCCGCGCCGCGAGCTGCTCATCGAGCACCTGCACGCGATCCAGGACATGTACGGCTGCGTGCGCGAGGGCCATGTGCTTGTGCTGGCGGAGGCGCTGCGCGTCGCGCCGGTCGAGGTGTACGAGGTCGCCTCCTTCTACATGCATTTCGACCTTCTGCCGGACGAGGCGCCCGCGCCGGCACCCGTGACGGTGCGCGTCTGCGAGAGCCTGCCCTGTGCCATGGCCGGCGCAGAGGCGCTGCGGCGCGCGCTGGAGGCGGCACCGCCCGGAGGCGCCCGCATCGTCGCTGCCCCCTGCATGGGCGCCTGCCATCGCGCGCCCGCCTGCTCCGTCGCGCACGAGCTCGTCGAGGACGCGACGCCGGAGCGCATCGCGCGCGCCGCCGCAGCCGTCGCGCCTCGCCCGGCGGCGCCAAGCCTTGCCGACTACCGCGCGCGGGGCGGCTACGCCGTGCTGGCCCGCGCGCTGTCGGGCGAGCTGCCGCGGGAGACGATGCTCGCGCGGGTCGAGGCGGCCGCGCTGCGCGGGCTCGGCGGCGCCGGCTTCCCGGCCGCGCGCAAGTGGCGGCTGGTCCGCGCCAACGCGGGGCCGCGTCACATGGTGGTCAATGCGGATGAGGGAGAGCCCGGCACGTTCAAGGACCGCTTCTGCCTCGAGACGGAGCCCCACCGCGTGCTGGAAGGCATGCTGCTCGCGGCCCATGCCGTGGAGGCGGAGGCCTGCTGGATCTACCTGCGCGACGAATACCCGCATCTTCGCCACGCGCTGGAGCGCGAGATCGCCGCGCTGCGGCACGAGGGGCTGGCCGGGGTGCCGATCCAGCTCCGCCGCGGCGCCGGCGCCTACATCTGCGGCGAGGAGACGGCGCTTCTGGAGAGCCTGGAGGGCCGCCGCGGCTACCCGCGCCACAAGCCACCCTACCCGGGCGAGGCCGGCCTGTTCGGCCGGCCGACGCTGATCCACAACGTGGAGACGCTGTGGTTCCTGCCCGAGATCCTCGGCACGGAGGAGGGCGGTGTGCGCTACGCGGCGCAGGGCAGGCGCGGCCACACCGGGCTGCGCTTCTTCTCCGTCTCGGGGCGCGTGCGCGACCCGGGCGAGAAGCTCGCGCCCGCCGGGATCACCGTGCGCGAGCTGATCGAGGAGTTCGCGGGCGGCATGGCGCCGGGCCATCGCTTCACGGCGTACCTCCCCGGCGGCGCCTCGGGCGGCATCCTGCCGGAGCGGCTTGCCGATCTGCCGCTCGACTTCGGCACGCTCGACGCGCAGGGCTGCTTCGTGGGATCGGGCGCTGTCGTGGTGCTGTCCGACCGCGACGATCTGGCGGAGGCCGCACGCAACCTGGTCCGCTTCTTCCGCAACGAGAGCTGCGGCCAGTGCACGCCCTGCCGGGTCGGCACGGCGAAG
>DASQNQ010000208.1:0-9895 GCA_035644895.1 Acetobacteraceae bacterium
GACCACCAGGACCGGCACCGACGTGCCGACCGGCAGGCCGCGCAGGCGGCGCGTGAACTCCGCCCCGTCCATCTGCGGCATGGAGTAGTCGGTGATGACGAGGTCCACCGCGTTGCTCTCGAGCCACTCCAGCGCGTCCAGCGGGTCGGCGAAGCTCTCCACCACCACGTCCTCGTCGATCAGGGAGGCGAGGCGCGCGAAGATGGCGCGGTTCGTGGCGCGGTCGTCCAGGATCAGGATCAATGGCACGAGGCGGCCTCCTCGGGCGGGACGCGCGGCTCCGCCCTGTCCGGCAGCGGCACGTCCATGCGGCAGTCCAGCCCGCCCTCCGCCCATTCCTGGACGAGGCAGCCGCCGAGCTGATCCTGGACTGTGGTCTGCAGCACGCGGGACCCGAAGCCGCGGCGCGACGGCGCCACGCCGATGGCGGGGCCGCCGGATTCCTGCCAGCGCAGCTCCAGCCCGCGGCCCGTGCCATGCGTCACAGACCAGGTGACCCTGACGGTGCCGCCCGGGGTGGACAGCGCCCCGTGCTTCACGGCGTTGGTGGCCAGCTCATGCACCGCCATGGACAGCGGCTGCGCGATGACGGGCGGCAGCATGACGGCGGGGCCGGCCAGGATCGCGCTCGGGCCGATGCCGCCGCTGGTCAGGAACGGGGCAAGCTCACCCTCCAACAGCGCGCGCAGGTCGGCGCCGGACCAGCGGGTCTGGGTCAGCAGCGTCTGCGCGCGCGCAAGCGCCGCCACGCGCCCCTCGACCGCCCTGACATAGGCCGCCTGGTCGGGCGCGCGCGTCAGGCGCAGCACGGCCTGCACCACGGCAAGCGCGTTCTTGGCGCGATGGTCCACCTCACGGATCAGCAGCGTCTGGCGCATCTCTGCGTCCTTGCGGGCGGTGATGTCCACATGCATGCCGAGGATAGCGCCGCGCTGCCCCGCGCGGCCGGGCATCCGGCGTCCGCGGCCGTAGAGCCAGCGCGTCTCCTCCGCCCCATCGCGGGCACGGCGCCGGATGCGGAACTCCGCTTCGTACTCCCCGGTTTCCGCGGCATGCGCCAGGGCAGCACGCAGCGGCGCGCGGTCCTCCGGGTGCACCAGTGCGATCAGGCGCTCGAGCGTCGGGCGAGACTCGGCGTCGGGGCTGGTGCCGAACAGCGCGTGCTGCTCCGGCGACCAGTCCTGCTCCTCACCATCCGGGTGCCACTCGAAGGTGCCGATCTCGGCGACCTCCTGCGCCAGCCTGAGCCGGCCCTCGGAGGCACGGAGTTCCTCCTCCGCGGCCTTGAGCGCCGCCGCCTCCGTGCTCGCCTCCACCACCAGCGCCTCCGCACCCTCCGTGCGCAGGTCCCAGGCGGTCGCCACGGTCGTCTGGCTGCCATCGCGCCGCCGGTGGCGCAGCTCGCCCTGCCAGTGGCCGGCCTGGAGCAGCTCGGCCATCGCGGTGCGGCGCCCGCCCTCCATGAAGCGCGTGCGCAGCAACTCGTGCGCCAGCCGCCCCACCGCCTCCTGCGACGTGTAGCCGAACAGGCGCTCCGCCCCGGGTGACCAGTAGCGGATCACGCCCTCCGGCGTCCGGACGAACACGCAGGCGAGGTCGAGCGCCAGGCGCTCCGGCAATGTGGGCGGCCCCGCAACGCGGGGGCGGCGGGTCTTCGCCAGCAGGCCGGCCGCGGCGAGAACGCCCGTGCCCGCCGCGGCCAGCGACAGCGCGGTTGTCGGCGCCGTCACCGCGAGTCCAATCGGCGCCGCAACCAGCGCGGCGAGCACCAGCGTGGTGGCACGGCTGCGCGCTGCTCCGGCCGCCGGGGCGGACCCATAGCCGGGGCGGGCGCCGGCCGCTGGATGGTCCATCGCGCCTGCGGTGTCCCCCTTGGCATTCCTGCGGGACAGACGACGCCACATGCCGGGGCCGGCATCCTGCACCACGCGCTGCATGGTCCGGACGGGCGTATCCACTGTGTCGTGCGAGGGGGCGCGCCTCATGATGCGGATGCACTCCATGCGCGGGACCGGTCGGGTAGGGCGGGGTGTTCGGGATCGCAAATGAAGCGGCCGGTTCGCTCCCCCCAATGTCACAAATCCGTGCAGCGAACGCAAGTAGAATTACATACTGAATGATTAACTAGGCCAGGCGTTCTCGAAATTGCCAGAACAAGTAACCATCCGGATAATCGCGCCGTGATTGATAATCTCGATGCATTCCCGAAATTGACCGAGTCTTCGTCGCGTCCCATCACGAAATATTGTTCTTCGGATGAAGGCGGCCGATGCCAGCATGCCTTCATGCTCCCGGCCGGCCTGGCGCAACCAGGCGCCGAAGTCGGCGTGGGGAGGACCGATGACCGGCCCCGCCCTCCGCTTCAGGCCAGTTAGACCAGATTCAACCTGACGGGCACGTTGCTGCGCGTCGCGTTCGAATACGGGCAGACCTGGTGCGCCTGCGTGACGAGATCCTGTGCCTGTTCGCGCGGCACGCCGGGCAGCGCGACGTCGAGCTGCACGTCGATGCCGAAGCCGCCCTCCGACCGTGGCCCGATGCCGACCGTGGCGGTCACGTTCGCGTCCTCCGGCACCTTCGCCGTCCCACCCTGGGACGCGACGAACTTCATGGCACCGAGGAAGCAGGCGGCGTAGCCGGCGGCGAAGAGCTGCTCCGGGTTGTTGCCGGGGCCGCCCGCCCCGCCGAGCTCCTTCGGCGTCGCGAGCCGCACGTCCAGGCTGCCATCCTGCGTCGCGGCGCGGCCGTCGCGACCGCCGGTGGCCGTGGCGCGCGTTGTGTACTTGACCTCGACGGGCATGCGAATTCCTCCCTTATCGCCGCGAGACATGGGTGGCGGCGCGACGGATGCCTAGGCCCGTTCGAAGGCGACCGGGAACGGCGGCGCTGAGCGCCGTGCTCAAGGAGGCATGATTGCCAGAACAGCCCAACTGCGATCGGCGGAACGGCGAGGCGGTTTCGCCCGACTGGACGCTACCCTAAGGCTAAGGGCCCGCCGCCGCGTGGGCTCCCCGCGCCCCTTCGATCATCCGGCGAAGATCGGGCAGCATCTCCCGCGCGAGTGCCGCGAGGGACGGGTCGGACGCGCGCGCGGCCTCCTCGTAGGCGCGGATCTCCCATTCCAGCGCCTGCACCTGCAACTCCGCGTAGCGCCGCGTCAGCGCGAGGTAGTCGAGCGGCTCGAGTCCCTCCCATGCCGCCTCGTGCTCGGGCAGCAGGGGCGGCGGCCGCATGCCCACCTCCTGCATGTAGCCCCGGAGGCGGCCAAGCTGGCCGTGCCGCCAGGCGGACATCTCGGCGGCGAAGGCCTTCACCTCGGGCCGCGTGTCGCGCGCGGCGGCAAGCGTCGCTGCGCGTTCCTGGAGAAGGGCCGCGCTGTGGAGCCGCGCCACACGCTCCCTCGTCGCGCCCTCCTGCGCCGCGACGCGCCGTGTCGCGAGGAGGACGAGGCCCAGGACGAGGCCGCGGCGCCCGGTCATTGCCATCCGGACACGCCCCGCATGTCCGGCAACCGGTGCGCGATGCCGCGGTGGCACTGGATGCAGGTCCTCTCGCCGGTGAACAGGAAGCGCTCATGCGCCGAGGCCGCGCGCGGGTTCTGCTTGGTCAGGTCCATCGCCTCGGTGGTGTGGCAGTTGCGGCACTCCAGGCTATCGTTCGCCTCCATGCGCGCCCATTCGCGCTCAGCCATCGTGCGGCGGTGTTCCAGGAACAGCTCCCGCGTGCTGATCGTGCCGAAGATGTGGCCCCAGACCTCCTTCGAGGCCTGCATCTTCCGCGCGATCTTGTCGGTCCAGTCATGCGGCACATGGCAGGCCGGGCAGCCCGCGCGCACGCCGGACCGGTTGACGTGGTGGATCGTGCCCTGCAGTTCCTGGAACACGTTCGCCTGCATCTCGTGGCAGCCGACGCAGAACTCCGTGGTGTTCGTGTACTCCAGCGCCGTGTTGAAGCCGCCCCAGAAGACCACGCCGCCGAGGAAGCCGCCGAGTGTCAGGAAGGCGAGGGAGAGGTGCCGCGCCGGCCGGAGCGCGGTGCGCACCACGGGCAGCCTGCCGATCCAGCCGAGAAGCCGCGCGACGCGGCCGCGCGGCCGCGCCGGTTCGGCGCGCGGGCCCGTGTCCTGTGTCGCGGACATCAGTGGCGCCCCCGTCCGCCGGGCTGGCGCTCGGGCTCGGCGAGCGCATCCATGTCGCGGAACCGGTTCTCCACGGCTGGCCGCGCCTCGGTCTGCGGGACGTGGCAGGCGAGGCAGGCGTAGCGGCGGGGTGCGAGGCCGCCCAGCGTCGTGCCGTCACGGTCCTGGTAGTGGGTGACGGAGATCATCGGCGCCTGGCTCTGCTCGGTGAACTGCCGGGCATGGCAGGTCATGCACTTGTTGGCGTTCAGGTCCAGCGCGTAGCCCTCTATGGCGTGCGGGATGAGGGGCGGCTGGTCGGGGTAGTTCCGGCGCACGCGCACGTCGTTCGTCACGTCGCGCGGCACGGGCGGCGCCGGCTGCTCGGCTGGGAAGGGCTGCGGGCCACGCAGCCGCGGCGCATCCTGGGCAAGCAGCGCGCCCGCGCCGAGGACGAAGGCTGCCGTCGCGGCCAGGACGATGCGGGTCGGGCTCATTGGCGGGGTCCTGCCCTGCGGTCCGCAGGTGCGCCGGCGGAGGCGGGCGTGACCGGCACGCCGACCGCCACGACCTTCACGGCGCATTTCTTGAAGTCCGTCTGCTTCGAGATCGGGTCCGTCGCGTCGAGCGTGACCTTGTTGATGAGCTGGCTCGCGTCGAAGAACGGCACGTAGACCAGCCCGCGCGGCACCCGGTTGCGGCCGCGGACCTCGACGCGGGAGCGGATCTCGCCGCGACGGGAGATGATGCGGACTTCCTGCCCGCGCCGCAGCCCCTTCGCCTGTGCGTCCTCCGGGTGCATGTAGAGGATGGCGCCGGGAAAGGCGCGGTACAGCTCGGGCACCCGCAGCGTCATGGAGCCGGAGTGCCAGTGCTCCAGCACGCGCCCGGTGACAAGCCACATGTCGTACTCGGCGTCCGGCGCCTCGGCCGGTGGCTCGTAGGGGGCACCGACGATGTTCGCGCGCTTGTTCGGGTTGCCGTAGAACTGGACGCCGGAGCCTGCCTCCACGTAGGGATCAAGCCCCTCGCGGTAGCGCCAGAGCGTCTCCTTGCCGTTCACCACGGGCCAGCGCAGGCCGCGCACCTCGTGGTAGGTGTCGAACTCGGCGTAGTCGTGGCCGTGGTGGTCGCCGAAGCGCTTGAACTCGGCCCACATGCCCTTGTGGACGTAGAAGCCGAAGTGCCTCGCCTCATGGTTGTTGTAGCCCGGGTGCAGCTCCGACACCGGGTGCGCATCCACCTGCCCATTGCGGTACAGCACGTCGAAAAGCGTCCGGCCGCGATACTCCGGCGCCTTGTCCAGGATCTCGGCGGGCCAGACCTCGTCCGTGGTGAAGCGCTTCGAGAACTCCATGAGCTGCCAGAGATCGGAGCGCGCCTCGCCGGGCGCGTCCACCAGCTGGCGCCAGAACTGCGTGCGGCGCTCGGCATTGCCGTAGGCGCCCTCCTTCTCCACCCACATGGCCACGGGCAGCACGATGTCGGCCGCCATGGTGGTGACGGTGGGATACGCGTCGGAGCAGACGACCAGGTTCTCGGGGTTGCGGTAGCCGGGATAGGTCTCGTTGTTCGTGTTCGCCGCCGTCTGGAGGTTGTTGTTGCACATGATCCAGTAGGCGTTGAGCTTGCCGTCCTTCAGCATCCGGTCCTGCAGCACGGCGTGGTAGCCCACCTTGGACGGCAGCAACCCGGAGGGCAGCTTCCAGATCTCCTCGGCCGTCTTCCGGTGCTCGGCGTTCGTCACCTGCATGTCGGCGGGCAGGCGGTGGGCGAAGCAGCCCACCTCGCGCGCCGTGCCGCAGGCGGAGGGCTGGCCCGTGAGGGAGAAGGGGCTGTTCCCCGGCTCCGAGATTTTCCCGGTCAGCAGGTGGATGTTGTAGATCATGTGGTTCGCCCAGACGCCGCGCACGTGCTGGTTCATCCCCATGGTCCAGAGCGACATCACCTTCGTCTTCGGGTCGGCGTAGAGGCGCGCGAGCGCCTCGAGCTGCGGCTTCGGCACGCCGGAGACCTGGTGCGCGCGGTCCAGCGTGTACTCGCTCATCAGCCTGGCATAGGCGTCGAAATCCGCAGGCTGGGACACCGCCGCATCGTTGGCGTGCTGCGCGCGCTGCTCGAGCGTGTGCTCGGGCCGCAGGCCGTATCCGATGTCCGTGTTGGCCAGCCGGAATGTCGTGTGCCGGTCCACGAAGGTGCGGTTCACCGCACCCGACTGGATGATGTGGTTCGCGATGTAGTTCAGGATCACCAGGTCGGTGCCCGGCCGGAAGATGATGGACGCGTCCGAAAGGTCCGTCGTCCGGTGCTCGTAGGTCGAGAGCGTGTGGATGCGGACGTGGGTGGCCGAGAGGCGCCTGTCGGTGACCCGCGTCCAGAGGATCGGGTGCATCTCCGCCATGTTCGAGCCCCAGAGCACGAAGGCGTCCGCGTGCTCGAAGTCGTCATAGCAGCCCATCGGCTCGTCCGAGCCGAAGGTGCGGATGAAGGTCACGGCGGCAGATGCCATGCAGTGCCGGGCGTTCGGGTCGAGGTTGTTGGACCGGAAGCCGCCCCGCATCAGCTTGGTGGCGGCATAGCCCTCGAACATCGTCCACTGGCCGGAGCCGAACATGCCGATGGCATCCGGCCCCTTCTCCCGCAGCACGCGCTTCCAATGCGCAGCCATGGTGTCGAATGCACGGTCCCAGGAGACGGGCTGCAGCTCCCCGTCCTTGGCGAACTGCCCGTTCCGCATCCTCATCAAGGGCTGCGTCAGGCGGTCCGAGCCGTACATGATCTTGGAGAGGAAGTAGCCCTTCACGCAGTTCAGGCCGCGGTTCACCTCGGCACGCATGTCGCCGTGCGTGGCCACCACGCGCCCCTCGCGCGTCGCCACCATCACGCCGCAACCCGTCCCGCAGAAGCGGCAGGGCGCCTTGTCCCACTTGAGGCGCAGCGCGTCGCCGGTGGGCACGTTCTGCGCGAGCGCAGGCAGGGCGATGTTGGCGGCGGCGGCCGCGGCCGCTGCGGCCTGGGCCTTGATGAGGTCGCGGCGCGCCAGGTCCATGGCGGTTACTCCCCGTTCCCGTGGCTTGGGTCGGCGATGTCGTACTGGTGGAAGACGAGCGTCGCGGCGAGCACACCGTCGAGGAGCTGCACCGTGTTCAGGCGCTCCACGATCTCGCCCTCGGAGGCGGTCTCGAGCACGACGATGAGCTTGCCCTGCTCCACGCCCCCGTGGATCTCCATGCCGGGCAGGCCGAGGATGCGCCGCGCCACCTCGCCGGCCTGCGCCGGCTGGCAATGGACGACCAGGCTGGAGATGTGGGACTCGGTCATCCTGTCGTGCCTCCGCCGCTAGTGCGGGCCGGGCAGGCCGATGAAGGCGTGGTGCATCCACACCAGGAACCCGTAGCCGGCGACGACTCCGACGGCGATCACGGGCCAGATCAGGACCGACAGCAGCAGGAACGCCAGCAACTCGCGCCGCCGGGTGGGCACAAGCGGCTCCTGCGCGAGTTTGTCTCTCGCGTCAGTACTCATGGTTATGCCTTCCTCAACGGCGCGGAAACACGCGGCGGCGCCGGCCGGTTCCGGCACCGCTTGCAAAAACGTGTTCCGTCAGGAGGCTGACAGAAGCGGGTCCGTCACCAACGCCGGCGCGCGAGGATCAGGCCTCCGAGCGCGGCGGCGCCGAGCAGGCCGAGCATCAGCCCCTCCGCCTGGCGTCGCTGCGCGCCGCCCCAGCCGATGGAGGTGCCGCGCCCCTCGGGCACGGGCGCCATGATCGCGCCGTCGGTGTCCGGCGCGGGCGCGCCCGTCTCGAACAGCGCGCGCTGCACGGCGCGGCCGAAGAGCCGCCCCGCCAGGTCCGGCGCCAGTGCGAAGAGCGGCACCATGGCATGTGCCGAGCCCAGGTGGAGCGCCCGCCGCGGTCGCCGCACCAGCTCGACGATGCGTGCCGCGACGTAGTCCGGGCTCAGCACCGGCGGCGCCGGGCGCAGCGCGCGGCCGGTGTAGTTGGCGGCGTGGTGCGGCGCGGGCGTGTCCACGAACTGCGGGTAGACGCCGCAGACCTGGATGCGGGAGCGCACGAGCATCTCCGCGCGCAGGCTGTCGGTCAGCCCGCGCAGCCCGAACTTGCTGGCCGTGTAGGCGCTTGCGAAGGGCTGCGCGATGCGTGCACCGATCGAGCCCATGTTCACCACCACGCCGGCGCCGCGGCGCAGCATGTGCGGCAGGACGGCGTGGCAGCCGTTCAGCGCGCCGACCAGGTTCACCTCGATCAGCCGCGCCTGCACCTCGACCGGAATGTCCTCGAAGCGCCCGACCGCGCCGAGGCCCGCCATGTTGACCCACACATCAATGCCGCCCGCCTCCGCGGCCGCGCGATCGGCCAGGGCGCGCAGCGCGGCGGCGTCCGTGACGTCGGCCACCACGGGCACGGCGCGCGGGCTGCCCGCCGCCTCGCAGGCCCGCGCCGCCTCCTCCAGCGCATCGGCGCGCCGCGCCGCCAGGAACAGGGTCGCGCCCTGGCGCGCGAAGGCGAGCGCGGTCGCCAGCCCCATGCCGGAGGAGGCGCCGGCGATGACGACGGAGCGCGGCATCCGGCCGGCCATCCCGGTCAGCCCTGCCCGTCGCGTGGCGGCCCGGGGCGCCGCCGCGGGAAGACGGAGCGGAACTCGGCCCGCTTCAGGACCACGCCGCCCACGAACAGGACGGCGAGGACGAGGAGGATCAGGAGGGTGGTATCCCACATGGCCGCGCGGCTCCCTGCGTGCGTGGCCCGGAACGGGGGCGGGGAGGGCGGGTTGCCCAGGCCCTTGCCCGGATCGCCCCCGCAATGCTCTATGGGCGGTGACGGCCGCGTGAGGGCGGCAACCGCCTTGGAGGCAAAGAAAATGAACCGTCGGGGCCTGCTGACCTCCGCCGCCGCGGGCGGCGCGACCGCCGCGCTGGCCACGCCCGCCCTGTCCCAGGGGCGGATGGAGTGGCGCATGGTCACGCTCTGGCCGCGCAACCTGCCCGGGCCCGGCGTGGCCGCCCAGAAGGTGGCGGACCGCATCGGCGCGGTGACGGGCGGGCGGATCAACGTCCGCCTCTTCGCGGCCGGGGAGGTGGTGCCCGCGCCCGGCGCCTTCGACGCGGTGGCGGCCGGCACGGCGGACCTCTACCACGGCGTGCCCTCCTTCTGGATCTCGAAGTCGCCCGGCATCGGCTTCTTCGGCTCCTTCCCCTTCGGCATGACGGCCTATGAGCAGCAGGCCTGGATGATGCATGGCGGCGGGCAGGCGCTGTACGACGAGGTCTATGCCCGCTTCGGCGTGAAGCCCTTCAACACCGGCAATTCCGGCCCGCAGTGGATGGGCTGGTTCCGGCGCGAGATCCGCTCGATCGACGACTTCCGCGGCCTGCGCTTCCGCACCGCGGGCCTCGGCGGCGAGATGTTCCGCCGCGCGGGCGCCAGCGTGGTGACCCTGCCGGCGGGCGAGATCTTCTCCGCGCTGCAATCCGGCACGATCGACGCGGCGGAGTTCGTGGGGCCGTTCAGCGACGCGCCGCTCGGTCTGCACCAGGTCGCCAAGAACTACTACTACCCCGGCGTGCAGGAGCCGTCCTCGGCCGAGGAGATCGGCATCAACATGGGCCGCTGGAACGCGCTGGCGGACGACCTGAAGGGCGCGGTGCGCTTCGCCTGCCAGTCTGTGGCAGAGGAGATCACCGCCGAGTACGACACACGTCACCCGATCGCGCTGGCGGAGCTGGTGGCGCGGCAGGGCGTGATCGTGCGGGAAG
>DASQNQ010000209.1:0-10873 GCA_035644895.1 Acetobacteraceae bacterium
GCGAGCACGGAGACGAGCGCGACCAGCTCCTCCCGCGTCACCGTCTCGTCCAGCGTGATGCCGACCGTCGCGGCGTCGATGCGGCGCAGGTTGAAGCCGCGGCCGAGGGCGGCGGCCATCAGCGCGTCGGCCTTGTCGCCCGCCTCGATCGCCAGCGTGTCGAAGAAGGCATCGTGGCGCAGGCCGAAGCCGGCGCGCGCGGCGGCATCGGCCAGCAGGCGCGTCAGCAGGGAGACGCGGCGCGCGATGCGGCGCAGCCCCTCCGGCCCGTGCCACACCGCGTACATGCTGGCCATCACTGCGAGCAGCACCTGCGCGGTGCAGATGTTGGACGTCGCCTTCTCCCGCCGGATGTGCTGCTCGCGCGTCTGGAGCGCGAGGCGCATGGCGGGCGCTCCGGCCGCGTCCACCGAGACGCCGACCAGACGTCCCGGCATCAGCCGCTTCAGCCCGTCCGTCACCGCCATGTAGGCCGCGTGCGGCCCGCCATAGCCCATCGGAACGCCGAAGCGCTGCGTGGAGCCGACCACCACGTCCGCGCCCATCTCGCCCGGCGGACGCAGCAGCACGAGCGAGAGCGGGTCGGCTGCGACGATGGCAAGCCCGCCCGCCGCGTGCACCGCCGCGATCTCGGGCGAGAGGTCGCGCACCTCGCCCGTCGTGCCGGGGTACTGCAGCAGGACGGCGAAGGGCTTCTCCGCCGCCGCAGCCCGCGCGACCTCGGCAGGCGGCACGACCACGACCCGGAAGCCGACCGGCTCGGCCCGGACCTGCACCACGGCGAGCGTCTGCGGGTGCAGGTCGGCCGCCACCAGCAGCGTGTCCGACTTGCCACGCGTCGCGGCGTGGCAGAGCGAGACGGCCTCCGCCGCCGCCGTCGCCTCGTCGAGGAGGGAGGCGTTCGCGACGGGCAGGCCGGTCAGGTCCGTCATCATCGTCTGGTAGTTCAGCAGCGCCTCCAGCCGGCCCTGCGCGATCTCCGCCTGGTAGGGCGTGTAGGCGGTGTACCAGCCCGGGTTCTCCAGCACGTTGCGCAGGATCACCGGCGGTGTGTGCGTGCCGTGGTAGCCGAGGCCGATCAGGGAGCGCATCGCTTGGTTGCGCTCGCTGATCGCGCGCAGCTCCGCGATCGCCTCCGCCTCCGACACCGGCGCGGGCAGCGGCAGCGGCTCGCGCATGCGGATCGGGCCCGGCACGGTGCGGGCGGCCAGGTCCTCCAAGCTGTCGGCGCCCACCACCTTCAGCATCGCCGCGATCTCGGCCTCGGACGGGCCGATGTGGCGGCGGATGAACTCGCCCTTGTCCTCGAGCGAGGCCAGTTCGTGCAGCGTGCCCATGGTCATGCCGTCTCCAGGAAGGCGGCGTAGCCGGCCTCGTCCATCAATGCACCGAAGGCGGCGGCGTCCACGCCCTCCAGCCGGAAGAACCAGCCCTCGCCCGTGGCGGCGCTGTTGATCAGGCCCGGGTTCTCCGCCAGGGCGGCGTTCACCTCCGCGATGCGGCCGGCGAGCGGGGCGTAGACGTCGGAGGCGGCCTTCACGCTCTCCACCACCGCCACGGCCTCATGCGCCGCGACCTCGCGCCCGACCTCGGGCAGGTCCACGAAGACCACGTCGCCCAGCGCGTTCTGCGCGTGGTCGGTGATGCCGACCACGGCGGAGGTGCCCTCGAGGCGCACCCATTCATGGTCCTTGGTGAAGCGGATCTCGGCCATCGGCGCGGGTCTCTTTCAGCGGGCGTAGCGGTGGGGAGCGAAGGGAAGCGGGGCGACGCGGGCGGCCAGCGGCCTGCCGCGCACCATGAGTTCGAGCGGCGTGCCGTCCGCGGCCTGGTCGCGCGCGACGTAGCCCATCGCGACGGGGCCGTTGACGGTGGGGCCGAAGCCCCCGGAGGTCACCTCGCCCACGGCGGCGCCGGCCGGCACATGCACGGGCGTATGGGCACGGGCGGGTTGGCGGCCCTCGGGCCGGATGCCGACGCGCAGGCGCTTCGGGCCCCCGTCCAGCTCGTCGCGGATGCGCTCGGCGCCGGGGAAGTCCCAGCCCATGCGCCGGCGCTTGCCGATGGTCCAGGTCAGCGCGGCCTCGACCGGGCTCGTCGTCTCGTCGATGTCGTGGCCGTAGAGGCAGAGCCCGGCCTCCAGCCGCAGGCTGTCACGCGCGCCGAGCCCGGCGGGCTGCACGCCGGGCAGGCCGAGCAGCAGCTTGGCGAAGCGCTCGGCCTCCGCGTCGGGCACGGAGATCTCAGCCCCGTCCTCGCCCGTGTAGCCCGAGCGCGAGACAATGGCGGGCACGCCGCCGAGGGTGAAGCGGCCGATGCCCATGAAGGGCAGCGCGGCGATGCCGGGATCGAGCGCGGCGAGCGCCGCGATGGCCTGCGGCCCCTGCAAGGCCAGCAACGCGCGGTCGGCGAGCACGTTCATGCGGACCGAGGGCGGCAGTGCGGCGCCGATCAGCGCGAAGTCCTGCGCCTTGCGCCCGGCGTTCACCACGACGAACAGCCGGTCGCCGAGGTTCGCCACCATGAAGTCGTCGAAGATGCCGCCGAGCATGGTGGTGATCAGCGCATAGCGCTGGCGGCCGGGCTTCAGCCCCGAGACGTCGGAGGGCGTCAGCGCCTCAAGCGCCGCGGCGGCACCCTCCCCCACCAGCTCGGCCTGGCCCATGTGGGAGACGTCGAACAGGGCCGCGCCCGCACGGCAATGCAGGTGCTCGGCCATGATGCCGGCCGGGTACTGCACGGGCATGAGGTAGCCCGCGAAGGGCACCATGCGCCCGCCGAGCGACCGGTGGAGTGGCCCGAGCGGCGTCTCGAGGAGCGGCGCGTCAGCGCTGCCGGTTGGAAGCGGCGCGTCAGCGCCGATGGTTGAGGCCACGGTTCCCCCATGGGTTGCCCGTCGCCTTCCGGCGGCGGGTGGTCCGTGGCCCCCCTCTGTCCCGAGACCTGAGAGATTCGGCGGCATCCCGAAGGCGAAACCGGGGCAGCCTTACTCCGTCGGTGCCGGCGGATGCCGGGCTTTCCAGAGGCCCCTTCCCCGCGCGGCCCTTTTGCCTGAGCGTTTCCGGGGGCCGGTTGCGCCTTCGGCGGGGGGCACCGCCCCCTCTCTCCCGCGCGGGATCAGCGGGTGGCTGGCATATGGACCACCCCGGGGCGCCGCGCAACCAGGGGATTGTCACGGTTGCGGAAGAGGTTGCCAGCCCTCCGTCAACAGCCTGCGCGCGGCGGCGTCCCATGCGTACCAGCACCCCTGCCCCGGCTGGTCCAGGCTGCGGGAGATCGGCTGGCCTGTCAGGTGCGCCAGCAGCAGCGCACCCACGCCGCCATGCGCGACGACGACCAGATCGCCCGGGCCACGCGCCGTGGCCAGCACGGCCTCCACCGCCGCGACGACCCGGGCCTGGGCGTCCGCTGCGCGCTCCCACCCGCGGGCCGACACCTCGGGCTCGGCGAAGAAGCGGTCCGCCACCGCCTCGAACTCCGCCTGCGGAAGGTAGCCGGTCGCGGAGCGATCGTTCTCGCCCAGGTCCTCCCGCACCTGCACCGGCAGGCCGTGCGCGGCGGCGAGAATGCCGGCGGCCTCGACCGCCTTGCACTCGGTGCTCGCCCACACGGCAGCTGGCCGGGCGAGCCCGGCCGCGAATCGCCGGATGCGCGCGATGCCCCGGTCCGACAGGTGCCAGCGTGGCACCGGCACCGCCGGGTCCACCACCACCTCCGGGTGACTGACGTAGAGGACCCTCAACGCGGCCCGCGGCGGCGATTGAAGGCCAGCTCCTCCGGCGTGAGTTGGAGGGAGACGCGCAGCGTGTACTCCCCGGCCCGCCGTCCCTCGGCCACGGGCACCGTGACCCGCGCCGCCTGGCCGGTGGCGGTGGCACGCGGCACGTTCGGCGGGAAGGTCAGGCGGGTGGAGAAGGCCTCCCGCGCCAGCAGGGTGGTGTCCCCGGCGTCGGTCAAGGCGACGAACCAGGGCAGCTCCAGGGTCCGGCCATCCGCCGCCGGGCCGCGCTCCGCCTCGAAGCGGGGCGTGAGTCGCACGGTGACGTCGCGCCCCGAGCGGCCGGCCCAGTCGCAGGTGGCGTCGAAGCCGGCGATGCGGGCGTCCACCACCATGGCCGTCAGTTCGCCCGCGCCGCCCGGCCGGAACCGCGTCATGTCGGCCCCGTCCGCCAGCAGCGCGATTCGGGGACAGGGCGCCTGCGGCCCGTCGGAGGTCCGCGTGCCGCCGCCCCCGCAGGCCGCCAGGCCCAGCACCCCCAGCACCGCCGCCCCGCGCGCCCATCCGCCTCGCATGCCGCCCCCTTTCGCCAGTCGCCCGCGGCGGCTAGAACGCGCCGCCCGCCGGGGTATCGCACCGGTGCCGCCGCCCGGCCATATGCCGGCCATTTCCCGCTGCTACGAGCCCGCCATGACCTCCGCGAAGCCGCCGCTGACCGTCCTCCTCGCGGGTCCCCGCGGCTTCTGCGCCGGGGTGGACCGCGCCATCCGCATCGTCGAGGAGGCGCTGCGCCTGCACGGCGCGCCCGTCTACGTCCGGCACGAGATCGTCCACAACCGCTACGTGGTGGAACGCCTCGAGCGCATGGGCGCCGTCTTCGTCGAGGAGCTGGAGGAGATCCCCGACCCCTCCCGCCCCGTCGTCTTCTCCGCCCACGGCGTGCCGAAGTCGGTCCCGGCCGAGGCGCGGGCGCGCAACATGACTTTCCTGGACGCGACCTGCCCGCTGGTGAGCAAGGTCCACCGGGAGGCGGAGCGCCACCACGCAAAGGGCCGCCACCTGCTGCTGATCGGCCATGCCGGCCACCCGGAGGTGGTCGGCACGATGGGCCAGCTCCCCTATGGCCACGTCACGCTGGTCGAGGACGCTGAGGCCGCGCGCCACGTCCGGCCGCCCGCGGGTGCCGAGCTTGCCTATACCACGCAGACCACACTGTCCGTCGACGACACGGCGGAGATCCTGGCGATCCTGCAGGCGCGCTTCCCTGGCCTGGCCGGCCCGGCGAAGGAGGACATCTGCTACGCCACCACGAACCGCCAGGCAGCGGTGAAGGCCATCGCGCCGCGGGCGGGGCTGTTCGTGGTGGTTGGCGCGCCGAACTCCTCCAACTCGGTCCGCCTGGCCGAGGTGGCGGAGCGCTCCGGCTGCCCGCGCGCGCTCCTCGTCCAGCGTGGGGCCGAGCTCGACCCCGCCGTCGCGGACGGGGTCGAGGTGCTCGGCCTCACCGCCGGCGCCTCCGCACCGGAGGAGCTGGTGGAGGAGGTGCTCGCCCGTCTCGCCGCCCGCCGCACGCTGCTGGTCGAGGAGGTGGTGGTGGCGGAGGAACGCGTCACCTTCCGCCTGCCGCCCGCCCTGATGGCCGCGGAATAGGCATGGCCGTCTACACCGAGGTCTCGGACGAGGCGCTGCGCGCCTTCCTTTCGGAGTACGCGCTGGGCGGGCTGCTCGCCTTCCGCGGCATCGCCGAGGGAGTGGAGAACTCGAACTACGCGCTCCGCACCACGGCGGGCGACTTCATCCTGACCCTGTACGAAAGGCGCGTGGACCCGGCGGAGCTGCCCTGGTTCCTCGGGCTGATGGAGCACCTGGCCGCACGGGGCATCGCCTGCCCTACGCCCATTGCCGGGCGCGACGGCGCGAGCCTGCGCCTCCTCTGCGGCCGGCCGGCCGCGATCTGCACTTTCCTGGAGGGCGTGTGGCCGCGGCGCGTGCGGCCCGAGCACCTGGCGCCGCTCGGCGGGGCGCTCGCCGCCCTGCACGCGGCGGGCGAGGGCTTCGCCGCCACCCGCCGCAACGCTCTCGGTCCGCATGGCTGGCCGCCTCTGCTGGAGCGCTGCCGCACGCGGGGGGACGAGGTGCAGGCGGGCCTCATCGCGGAGCTGGACGGGCAGCTCTCCGCCATCCTCGCAGCGTGGCCCGTGCCAGGCGCGCTGCCCATCGGACACATCCATGCGGACCTCTTTCCCGACAACGTCTTCTTCCTGCCGGATGCGGAAGGGCGCCCGCGCCTCTCGGGCCTGATCGACTTCTACTTCGCCTGCACCGACCTGCTGGCCTACGACGTCGCGGTGTGCCTGAACGCCTGGTGCTTCGAGCCGGGCGGGGACTTCAACGTGACGAAGGCGCGCGCGATGCTCGGCGCCTACGAGGCGGTGCGGCCGCTGACCGGGGCCGAGCGCGCGGCGCTGCCCGTGCTGTGCCGCGGTGCCGCGATCCGCTTCCTGCTCACGCGGCTCTACGACTGGACGCACACGCCCCCCGACGCGCTGGTCACGCGCAAGGACCCGCTGGAATACCTGCGGAAGCTGCGCTTCTTCGCGGGCTGCGCGACGCCCGGGGCGCTCGGGCTGTGACGGGGATGCTCGTCGAGATCTGGACCGATGGCGGCTGCAAGCCGAACCCCGGCCCGGGCGGCTGGGGCGCCATCCTCAGGTACGGCGAGACGGAACGCGAGCTGTCAGGCGCCGACGCCGCCACCACCAACAACCGGATGGAGCTGACCGCCGCCGCCTCCGCGCTCGAGGCGCTGAGGCGGCCCTGCCGAGTCGTGCTGCACACCGACAGCGAGTATGTGCGCAACGGCATGGAGCGCTGGGTGAAGGGCTGGGTGCGCAACAACTGGCGGAACGCGGCGAAGGACCCGGTGGCGAATTACGAGCTTTGGCAGCGCCTCCTGGCGGCCGCCAAGCCGCACGACATCGAGTGGCGCTGGGTGCGCGGCCATTCCGGCGACCCGATGAACGAGCGCGCCGACCGCCTCGCCACGGCGGCGCGGGAGGATCTGCTGGGCGGGCGCTGACCAGGCCGCTTCGGCCCGACGACGGCTGCCGGCGAGGAGGAGGTCCCTATGCGGCCGCCGGCTGCAGCAGCAGGGCGACCTGCGCCTCCACCGCCTCCGCCGTGACCGGCTTGCGGAGCACGGCGAAGGGCCCGCCCCGCGCCGCCTCCTCCAGCGCGCTGCGCGTGGCGTCGCCGACATGGCCGGTGACGAGCACGGCGGGAAGTCCGGGGCGCCTCAGCCGCGCCTCCCGCAGCAGCGCCAGGCCGTCCATGCCGCCCGGCATGGCGAGGTCGGTAACCAGCACGTCCACCGTGGCGCCCGCATCCAGCCGCGCAAGCGCGGCGGCGCCGCCTCCGGCTTCGCTGACGGCGTGCCCGCGCTCCGCAAGGCCGGCGGTGAGAACGGTCCGCACGGCATCCTCGTCGTCCACCACCAGCAGCGACTTCGCGGGCACGTGCCGGATGTCCCTGGGGGGCGCCTCCGGCCCGAACAGGTCCCGCTCTTGCAGCGGCCCTGCTTCCGGCAGCCAGAGCGACACGGTCGTGCCCTGCCCAGGCGCACTCTCGATGGCCAGCGCGCCGCCCGACTGCTCGGCGAAGCCGCGCGCCATGGCGAGGCCGAGGCCCGTGCCCCTGCCCTTCGGCTTGGTCGTGAAGAACGGCTCCGTCACGCGCGCCAGGACGTCCGGCGTCATGCCGGTGCCGTCGTCGCGAACCGTGAGGCGAACGTAGCGGCCGGGCGGCAGGTGGCATGGCGCCGGCGCGGCCTGGCCGGCGCCGAGCGCGACGCGGCCCTCGCCGCCCGGCAGCGCGTCGCGTGCGTTGTTCGCCAGGTTGACCAGCACTGCCTCGAGCTGCCCGGCATCGGCGAGCAGCCTCGGGCACGCCGCCTCCGCCTCGACGGTGACCGCCACGCCTGGGCCGAGGGTGTGGCGCAGCATCTGGGCGAGGCCATCCAGCATCGGGCGCGGCTCGACCGGCGCCACGGTCAGCTCCCCGCGCCGGGCGAAGGAGAGCAGGCGTCCCGTCACCGCCGCGCCCCGGTCGGTCGCGTCCGCGGCAAGTTCCAGGAAGCGCAGCGCCCCATCGGGGTCGCGCCCCACGCGCTTGGTGGCGAGCGCGATGCCGCCCTGGACGGCCTGCAGCACGTTGTTGAAGTCGTGCGCCACGCCGCCCGCGAGCCGGCCGAGCGCCTCCATCTTGCCCGCCTGCGCCAGGCGAGCCTCGCTCTCGCGCAGCTCCGCCGTGCGCTCCGCCACCTGCCGTTCCAGCTCGGCCTGGAGGTCCCGGCGCCCGGTCACGTCGCGCGCCACGCCGACCAGGCGGACGGGCGCATGCGTCCGCGCGTCGCGCTCGACGACCAAGGCCTGCTGCGCAAGCCAGCGCCAGCTTCCGTCGCCGCGCGGCACCCGGTACTCGACGTCGTAGCGTTCGCTCGCACCGCTGCGGATCGCCGCATGGGCCGCGTCCCGCAAGGGTACGTCGTCCGGGTGGATGGCAGCGAACCAGGCCTGCGCCTCCGGCGAGTTGTCCGGAACCCAGGCGTCCGCCGACACCTGCGCCCCGGTCAGCGCCACGGCGCAGCGGTCGAGGCGCCAGGCGCCACGGCGGACGTCGAGCTCCCACACCCCGGCCCCGGCGCCCTCCACCGCGAGCTTCAGCCGCGCCTCGCTCTCGGCCTGGGTGGCCTGCGCCTCCAGCATGTCGTGGATGTCGACGGTCGTGCCGACCCACTCCACCACCCGCCCCGCGGGGTCGCGAAGGGGTTCGGCGCGGGCCAGCACCCAGCGATGCACGCCGTCGTGGCGCTGCAGCCGGAACCGTGCCTCGTGCGGCTCGCCCCGCCCGAACGGCCCGCCGATCTCGGCCAGCATGCGGTCACGGTCTTCGGGGTGCAGGAGCACCACCCAGTCCTGCTCGGTGACCTCCTCCTTCGTAATGCCGGTGTAGGCGCGCCAGCGCTGGCTCGCGTAGATGAAGGTGCCGTCGGGGCGCATGAGCCACGTCATGTGGGATGCGGCTTCCGTCAGGACACGGTAGCGCGCCTCGCTTCGCGCCAGTGCGTTCTCGGCCTCCTTGCGCGCCGTGACGTCGGACACGACGCCGCTCATCCCGCGTGCCACGCCGCCCGCCCCGCGCGACGTCACCGCGCCCTGGCTTCGCAGCCAACGCTCGCCGCCGCCCGGCAGCGGGACGCGGTACTCGATTTCGAAGGCGCTGCCAGCCGCGCCGCCCGCCGTGCGGGCGATCGCCTCCGCCACCATCGCGCGGTCGCCGGTGTGCACGGCCGAGAGGAACGCCTCCCGGTTCCCCATCTCGCCCGGCCCGCGACCATACAGGCCCTCGAAGTCCGGCGAGTTCACCTGCCGGTTCGTGGCGGCGTCCCAGTCCCAGGTGCCGATGCCCGCCGCGGCGACCGCGCGCCGGAAGCGCCCCTCGCTTGCCCGGAGCGCCGCCTCGCGCTCCGCGAGGCTCCCGGCCATGGCATTGAACGCATCGGCGAGCCGCGCGAACTCCGAGCTGCCCGTCCGCATGACCTGCGGGTCCACGCGCGCCGAAAGGTCGCCCATGCGCCACTGGCTGGCAGCGGCAAGCAGCGCGGCGGTGGGGCGCACAACCAGGCGGCGGGCGCCGAGCCAGATCAGCGCGAAGGCGAGCAGCGTGCCCGCCGCGATCAGGCCGAGACCCGCGCGCCGCGCCTGCTCCACCGCCGCGAAGGCGCGCGCCGCATCGAGGCCCACCGTCACGAACATGCCGCTTGCCTCCTCTGCGAGCGGCACGTAGCCGACGATGCGGTCCACCCCGTCCAGCCCCAGGGCGACGCTCGTCCCGGCACGGAGCTGCGGCAGGTACCGCCACCAACGCTCGGGCATGCGGGTCCCGACCAGGCCAGGAATCGCCGGCTGCCTCGCCAGGAAGGTGCCGTTGCGGTCCAGGATGGTCGCGGAGGCACCGGGCGGCAGCGGCACCCGGTCGAGCTGCGCCGCAAGCCAATCGAGGTCGAGCCCCGCCAACACGACACCGGCAACCAGGCCGTCGCGGCCCAGGTAAGGTTGCGCGAAGGAGATGCTGGAGCGCCCGGAGGCCCGGCCCACGATGTGCTCGCCCACCACGAAGCCGCCGGTCCGCATCGCGTCGCGGAAGTAGGCGCGGTCCGCCAGGCTCCGGCCGGGCCCGTCGGCCAGGACGGAGCAGGTGATGCGCCCCTCCCGGTCGGTCGCGGTGATGTTCGCGTAGCGCGGGAACTCGCGGAGCAGGTCGGAGAGGTACTCGCGGCAGGCCTCGAAGTCCCCGGCCAGCAGCGGAGGCGCCTTGCCCAATGCGGTGACGAGCTGGCGTGCGCCCTCGATGACGCGCTCCTGCTCGGCGGCGACGAGGCGGGCGAGCCGCAGCGCGTCCTCGTGCACCAGCCGCTCGCGTTCCCGGCCAGCGCTCAGCTCGGCGTGGACCTGCAGACCGAGCGCCGGCAGCAACGCGAGGCCGACCAGCAGCAGCAGCCGCGCGAGGAGCGTGGCCCGCATCGGCGACCGCGGGCGTGCTGGCCCGAGCTTGGCACGGACCGGCAGTTCCGGTGGCGCAGGGCGACCAGCTTCGGGAAGAGGCCCCGTCCAGGGTCCACCGGCCGGCGCGGCGCCGACCGTGTCCCGCAACGTTTCATGGTGCACGATTCCGGCCAGCCCTCACGAGATTGCATACCCCATACGCTCGCAGCTTCGTGAGGCCAACCAGGAAATCGCGGCCGCGTGAACGGCGGGACGGGCAGGCGATCCGGCCCACGGCCCTGTGGCCCGTCTCTTCCCCCGTTCGCCAACGGGCTATGCCCTGCCGCAATCCCGCGCGATCTTCGTGGCCGGAGATCTCGCTCACCCATGAACGCCGCCAGCTGCCTCGACACCGACCCGCTCACCCATGGCCTCTGGGTGCGCACCGCGCCGCCGGCGCCCGAAACCGCGCCCCTCGCGGGCGAGGTCCGCGCCGACGTCGCGGTCGTTGGCGCCGGCTTCACCGGCCTCTCCGCCGCGCTGCACCTCGCGGAGGCCGGCCTGCGCGCGGTGGTGCTGGACGCGGCCGAGCCGGGCTTCGGCGGCGCAGGGC
>DASQNQ010000210.1:0-15018 GCA_035644895.1 Acetobacteraceae bacterium
GCCATGCAGCCGCGCCGCCGCGGCATTGACGAAGGTGATGCGCCCGCCGGCATCGGCGATGATCACGCCCTCCGCAAGCTGTTCCAGGATCGCGGCGCGGACCGCGGCCCGCTCGCGCGATGCGGCCTCGCTCTCGGCGAGCCGCCGCTCCCGCTCCTGCAGGGCGGCGGCCATGTCGTCGAAGGCGGCGCCCAGGCGCGCGAACTCCGACCCGCCGCGGCGGCCCGGCGCATGGCCGATGCGGGCCGAGAGGTCGCCCGCGCGCCAGCGCCCCGCCGCCGCGAGCAGCCGGTCCACCGGCCGCGTGATCAGGCGGCGGCCGCCCAGCACGGCCAGCCCCAGCGCCAGCGCGACCACCGCCGCGATCAGCAGCAGGGCAAGCCGGCCGGCGCGCTCGGCCCCTGCGAAGGCGCGCCCGGCATCGAGCCCGACGGCGATCAGCAGGCCCGCCGGCTGCGCGCCGAGCGGGGTGTAGCCGATGACGCGCCGGACGCCGTCGAACTCCGCCAGCACCTCGGTTCCCTCCCGCTCCCGCATCAGGAGGGCCCGCAGCGGCGCGGGCGCCTGCTGACCGGCCAGCCCCTCCACCGCGGGCCGGCGCGCCAGCAGGGTGCCGTTCCGGTCGAGGATGAAGATGCTCGCCCCCTCGGGCAGGGGCGCCGCGCCCAGCTCCTGCGACAGCCAGCCGAGATCGAGGGCGGCGACGATCACCCCCGCCACCTGGCCGTCCCGGTCGCGGTAGGGCTGGGAGAAGGAGATGCTGGGTCGGCCCGAGCCGCGGCCGATGATGTATTCCCCCACCACGAAGCCGCCGGTCGCCAGCGCCTCCCGGAACCAGGCGCGGTCGCCTACCTCCTGTCCGGCGCCGTTCGGGCGCGCCGTGCAGGACACGCGCCCGTCGAGCCCGGCGGCCGAGACGGTCGCGTAGCGCGGGAACTCCCGCATGACGTCGTCGAGGTAGGCGCGGCAGCCGACCGGATCGCCGGCCATGAGGGACGGCGCCTTGCCGAGCGCCGAGAGAAGCTGCCGCGCCCCCTCGGTCACGTGCCGCTGCTGGTCCGCCAGGATGTGGGCGAGGCGCAGCGCCTCCTCATGCACCTGGCGCTCCCGCGCCTGGCGGGCACCCAGCTCCGTGTGGATCTGCAAGGCAAGGGTGGGCAGCAGGGCCGCGACGACCAGCAGCACCAGGCGGGAGAGGAGAGTCAATCAGGTTCCCTGAAGCATGTGCCCCGTCTCGTATACCAACGGCGGCAGCCGCTCGCGAGTGCGTGGACACATCGTGGCGCGATGCCGGCCTCCGGGCGGCCGTCATGATCCGTCCGGGTAACACATGAACAATGGTTCACGCCCAGTCTGCGCCTGACATGACCCGCCTCGCGCAGAGGCTGCGGGCCGGTGCGCGCCCGGCGGGGCAGGATGGAGACTTCCGATCTGATGCTGCGCTTCACGCGATTGGCCGCTGCCCCCGGCGCGGCAGAGGGTGGCACGAGCCGGGGTCTCCGTCTTCGCGGGCGGGTGGTGCTTTTGCTGCTCGGCTTCGGCCTGACGCCGCCCGCGCTGCTCGGGGGGGCCTTCCTGGCCGAGCGCCAGGGGCTCCAGTCGATCGCCATGGGGCGGCTGACGGACGCCGCGATCGCGCTGAACGACACGATCGACCGCAACCTGTTCGAGCGCTACGGCGACGTGCAGGCCTTCGGCATGAACCTTGCGGCGCACGACCCGGCCAATTGGCGCCGCCCCGGGCCGGAGAACCCGCTGGTGCGGGTGATGGACGATCTCGTCGCGGCCTATGGCGTCTACAAGCTGACCATGCTCGTCAGCCCGCAGGGCGAGGTGCTGGCAGTGAACAGCCGCGACGCGGCCGGCAAGGACATCGCCTCCGCGTCGCTCTACGCGCGCTCCTTCGCGAACGCGCCCTGGCTCTCGGCCGTGCTGCGGGAGGAGTTCCTGAAGGGGCCGGAGGGGCTGACGGGCACCGTGGTGCGCCAGCCCGAGCGCTCGGCCGAGGTCGCTGCGGCCCATCCGGGCCAGGACGGCTTCTCCCAGGTTTTCGCCGCGCCGGTGCGCAACCAGGCGGGCGAGCTGATCGGCGTCTGGGCGAACTGGGCCGACTGGGGTCTGGTGGAGGCCGTTTTCGCCGACTTCCACGCGCGGCTCGCGGCGGGTGGGCTGCCGGGCGCGGAGCTGACGCTGCTTGACCCGCAGGGCCGCGTGCTGGTGGACCTCGACCCCGCGACGCGGCCAGGAGCCTACCGCCGCGACTTCGGCGTGATCGGCACGCTCAACGTGGCCGAGGCCGGCCTCGCCCCGGCCCGCGCCGTCCTGCGCGGCGAGGCGGGGGCGATGGTCGCGCGCCACATGCGCAAGGGCATCGACCAGGCTGCGGGCTACGCACCCAGCCGCGGCGCGCTGGGCTATCCCGGCATGGGCTGGAGCACCCTGGTGCGCGCGCCCACGGTTGAGGCCTTCGCGGCGGTGAACCGGCTGATCGACTGGTCGCTGGCGCTGTTCGGCGCGACCGTGCTCGGCACGCTCGCGCTCGGGCTCTGGCTGGGCTCGGGCTTCGCCCGCCCGATCCGTGAGCTGTCCGGCGCGATGACGCGGCTCGCCGCGGGTGAGACCGGGGTGGCGCTGGGCGCCGTGGCGCGGCGGGCGGACGAGATCGGCGACATGGCGCGCACCGTCGCCGTGTTCGATGCGGGCCTCGCGGAGGCCGCACGGCTGCGTGCCGGGCAGGAGGCCGAGCGTGCGGAGGCCGAGACCCGCCGCCGCGCGATGCAGGCGGGCCTGGCGGAGGAGGTGGAGCGCGCGCTGTCCGAGGTGGCGGCGCGGCTCGCCACGGCGGCCGGCGACCTGCGCGCCTCGGCGGATGGGCTGGCCGTGACGGCGGGGGAGGCCGGGACCCAGGCCTCCGCCGCCGCCGAAGGTGCCTCGCGCGCCGGGTGCAACGTGCAGACGGTGGCGGCCGCAACCGAGGAGATGGCTGCCTCCGTCGGCGAAATCGGCCGCCAGGTGTCGGAGGCGGCGCGCGTCGCACGCCAGGCAGTCTCCGAGGTGCAGGCCACAGACGAGACCGTGCGGCAGCTGGCCGAGGGCGCGGCCCGCATCGGCGAGGTGGTGCGGCTGATCTCCGACATCGCCGGGCAGACCAACCTGCTCGCGCTCAACGCCACGATCGAGGCGGCGCGGGCGGGCGAGGCCGGCAAGGGCTTCGCGGTGGTGGCTGGCGAGGTGAAGGCGCTGGCCGCGCAGACCACGAAGGCGACCGAGGAGATCGGCGCCCAGATCCGCGCGATGCAGGAAGCGACGGAGCGGACCGTCGGTGCCGTCCGCTCCATCGGCGGCACGGTCGAGCGGACGGGCGAGCTGGCCTCCGCCATCGCCGCGGCCGTCGAGGAGCAGGGCGCGGCCACGCGCGAGATCGCGCGCAACGTGGCCGAGGCGGCGACCACGACCGGCGCCGTCTCGGGAAGCGCCGACGCGGTCCGCGGCGCCGTCGCGCGGACTGGCGAAGGGATCGAGGTGGTGCGCGGGCGCGCCGCGGAGCTCGGCGAGCAGGGCAGCACGCTGCGCCGCGCGCTGGAGGGATTGGTCTCGCGGCTGCGCGCGGCCTAGGGCAGGTTCCGGTTGGCTCGACGAAGCTGATCGGAAGGTCGTGCCCTGGAAGGCATGCCTGCTGGAGCGGCCTTGTCCGATCAGCGGAACCGCGCAGCGATTTCACCTGATCGGGCACTGCTCCGGCGTGCCCCGCGCACGGCGCGAATGCGTTAACGACCTCGTCGTAAGTCCGGAACGACGTCGGCCCCATTTCCGAGTGCCATGATGTTCCAGGCTTCGTCGCTCACGCCTAATCCTGCCAGGTCGGCGAGTGGCGTTCCGCTGCGCCGTCCCTCGCCCGAGGAGCTTGCCGGCATCCTCCTCGCGCATCAGCGCTGGCTGCGGGCCCTGCCGGGCGGCCTGATGGCCGACCTGAAGCTGATGGACCTCTCGGGGCGCAACTTCAGCGGCATCGACCTGTCGGGGGCAGACCTGTCGGGCGCCTGCCTGCGCCGGGCGATCCTGACGGAGGCGAACCTGTCGCGCGCCGTGCTCTACGGCAGCGACCTGCGTGAGCTGCGTGCCGAGCGCGTGCGCCTCATGCGGGCCGACCTGCGCGGCGCGACGCTGGCCGGCGCGCTGCTGGCCGGCGCCGACCTGACCGGGGCCGACCTGCGCGATGGCATGCTGGTGTCCGGCCGCAACGGCGACATCGCCTGCGCCTGGGAGCCGGAGCATACGGTGCTCGACGACGTCTCCTTGTTCGGCGCGCGGCTGCGCCGGGCGAAGCTGGCCAATGCGACCCTGTCGCGCACCGACCTGCGCGATGCGGACATGCGCGGCGCATCGCTGGCCGGCGCGGTGCTGCGCGACTGCGGCCTGGGCGGCGCCGACCTCGAGGGCGCGGACCTTCAGGGCGCAGACCTGTCGAACTGCGACCTCGAAGGCTGCTCGCTGGAACGCGCCAACCTGACGGGCACGCGCATGCTGGGCGTGCGGCTGGCCGGCGCGCTGCTGGACGGCGCCATCACCGAGCGCTGCTTCTTCGACGACACGCAGCTGCCGAAGCCGCCGGTGGGTGGTCTGGAGGAGGTGCGGACGCGACTTGCGCTGCACGCGACCTGGGTTTCGAGTGGCGGCACGCAGGGGGAGCGCGCAGACTTCTCCGACGTCGATCTCGCCGGCATGGACCTTTCGGGCGTGATGCTGATGGCCGCCCTCATGACCCGCGCAGTCCTGCGCGGCGCGAAGCTCGCGAATGCGCGGCTGGCCGTGGCGGACCTGTCGAGCGCGGACCTGCGGCAGGCGGACCTGTCCGGCGCCGACCTGCGCGGCGTCACGCTGGACCGTGCGCGGCTGCAGGCCGTGCTGGCCGCAGGAGCACGCTTCTCGCCCCTGACGCTCGGCGACGGGCGTCCCATGCGGGCCGACCTGTCGCGCGCCCGGCTGACGCGCGCGGACCTGCGTGGCTGCGACCTGCGCGAGGCCGACCTGTCGAACGCCGATCTCTCGGGCGCGAACCTGGAGGGGGCGGACCTGCGCGGCGCCTCGCTGCTCGGCGCGCGCCGGCTGGGTGCGCGGGTCGCGGGCGCGATCCTGAAGTAACGCCCCGCTCCCGCGCGCCGTTCAGCGCCCCATGCGCGCCAGGGTGCTGGCTTGGGCGGCGGCAGCCATCGCCTCCGCATCCTCAGGCAGCAGCAGGCGCGCCTGCACCAGCGCCGCGGCCGAGGCGCGCACCGCGGCGACGTAGGCGGCCTCGTCCGGCCAGCGCTCCTCCACCGAGGGGCGCGGGTCGCGGGCGGCCGCGCGCTCCGCCCGCGACGCGGCCAGCGGCACCACGCCGCCCTGGTTGGTGCAGAGCGCGCCCTCCCCGAAGCCGGCCGCGCGGGGGTTCCAGCCTGTGTAGGTCGCACGCGGCACCTCGATCACCGGGAGGCGGATGCCGGCCACGGCATGGCCGTCCGCGTCCACGCGCGGAAACAGGATCGGGTACTGCCCCGCCACCACGGGCGGGTTGCGCGACAGGTCCAGCAGCGGCGCCGGCGTCCAGGAGACAAGGCGCGGCAGGCCGGGGATGGCGGGGTACTCCGGCGCGGCGACGAGCGTGCCGTCTGCCAGCGAGGGCACGCGGGAGGGCGGCGGCTCCGTGCCCTCGCGCACCCAGGCCTCCAGCGCGGTGACCAGCGCCCGCATGGGCGCGCCGGCCTGAAGCGGGTTGAGCGGGAGCTGGCACATCGGCGTGCGGTTCGCGACCGCATCCGCCGCGGCGTAGTGCGGGTGGCCAGCGATCATGTAGCCCCTGACCTCCGCCGGCAGGTCGAGCGGCCGGCCCGCCGCGTCCGTGTAGGTCAGGCTGCCGCGCGCGCCCCAGAACTCGAACTCGCTGTCGGTCTGGAAGATGCGCGGGCAGGTTCCGCTGGCGCCGCAGCGCGCCAGCAGCCCGCCCTCCGCCCCGGTCAGCGGGTCGCGCGAGGTGGCGTAGGCGAAGGGGAACTGGTCGGCGGGGTAGAGCCGGTCGGTGTGGTCGGATGGGTTGCGCCCCGGCTGCGCCCAGCGCGCGTTGAGGAAGGTGCGGCGCGAGCCCGCGATGTGCGGCACCAGCGCATCGAAGACGCGGCGCCCGCGCGTGTCCTCGTTGAAGCCCTGGTGCAGCAGGTCGCGCAGGAACCGGCCCGACTGCGACACGCCGAGCGAGACGGTCATCGCCACCGGGTTCCGCCCGCCCGCGGCGAGCGGGTTCGCCGCCCCCGCCTCGTGCCGGAGGAAGGAGGTGACGTCGCGGAAGGCGGCGAAGCCCATGCCGAGGACCAGCGGGTCGCGCGCCGTGTAGGTCAGCTCGTAGATCGCGCCGGCGTCGAAGCCCGGCGGGCGGGTGATCTCGATCCGGTCGCCCTCCAGCAGGCGGAAGGACATCCCCTCGGGCCGCTGGCGCGCATCCTCCTGCCGCGCACGGACGGTGAGCACGGCGCTCGCGGGGTCGGCGACGGGGTAGGTCAGCCGGCCGACCGCCGGGTTCTGCGTGTTGTCGAAGACGAACTCCTCGCGCGAGGGGCCGGTCACGCCCTCGATGCGCGGCACGTCGATCCGCAGGCCCGCGCCGGGCGTCCAGTCGCCCTGCCAGCCGATCCAGGCGAGGGTGTAGCCCTGCCGGAAGGTCCAGCCGATGCCGGCGTCGCCCGCCTGCTCCAGCCGCGTCGCCCCCGCGGCGGGGCTGTCGTCCAGCAGCTGGTTGACGATGCGCCGGCCGCGGTTCGGCGGCTCCACCAGCAGCGTGCCATTGCCGCGCGCCGGGTCGGCCGGTCGCAGGATGACGACGTCGGCCGTGGCCTCCACCCGCCCCGCGGCGTTGCGCGGCGCGCGGTCGAGGTCGGCGATCACCGCGTTGCGCGGGTCCGCGGGGTCGAGCGCGATGGTCGCGCGGGCGCGGATCTCGACATAGGGGCCGGTGTTGCCGAAGACGCGCCCCTCCAGCGCGGGGCGCGGCGGCGCGGCCTCGAACCGCACGACCTCCGCCAGCGCCGGCGGGGCGAGGGCGAGCAGGCCGGCGAGCATGACGAGCCGTGACATGGACGTTCTCCCGTTTCGCGGAGGCTCGCCCGGATGGGCGGCCTCCGCAAGCGGGGGCGCGCCTGTTCAGGCGCGCATCTCGTCCGGCAGCGGCATGCGGCGGATGCGCCGGCCGAGCAGCACGGAAACTGCGTTCGCGACTGCGGGCGTGATGGGCGGCACGGACGGCTCGCCCATGCGCTCGCAGCCGTCGAAGTTGGTGTTCACCGCGCGGCCCTGCGCGATCTCGACCTTCTCGCCGAGCGCGGTGGACAGGGCATGGATGACGCTGCCCTCGGATCTGGGTGCGCACGCCGTCCGGCAGCACCACCGTCCCACAGTCGGGCGCGACCACCACGCGGTGCACGCGTTGATGTTGTAAGGGCCCGAGCGGCGTGTGGCTGAGGAAGAGCACCTCGCACTCCGCCTCCACGCGCCGCGCGGCGCCGCGCAGCCTCCGCGTCCCCGTCGTTCCTGGCCCCGCGCATCGCCGCCCACATGGAGCTGGCGACCACGACCGCGCCGCCCGGGAGGAGGCCGCGTCGAAGCCCTCCGCCTGACCCCTGAAGACGGGGGAGAGCTTCGCATCGGCGTAGACCGTCCCCGGCAGGCGAAGGTCGATCGAGTAGAGGACGCCGATGGCCATCCCTGAACGTCCCCGTCGTTTCCCACAGCATCTTGCGGCCTTCCGGGGCAGGCCCCGTGCCATGTGGCCGAGGCCAGCGAAGCCGCAGCACCGCCGGAGCGGCCGGGGCATGCCGGGCGGCGGGGGCGGCAACTTCAAGATTCCGGGATCCGGTGCTCAACGCTTCGCCTCGTCCGGCCTGCGGCCGGTGAAGGCCGCGCCCATGACGTCCATCATGGCGCGCTGGACCTGCTCGGGCGTGAGGGGCGAGAGAGGGAACCAGGCCCGCATCAGCGCCTCCGGCGAGGCCGCGGCGATCCCGTCCTGCACCTGCTTCTGGATCTGCGCCATCACCGCGTCCTGCATGGGGGTGACGTCGGGCAGGCCCAGGAAGCGCCGCGCCTCCTCGGGCGTGCAGTCGATCTCGATGTTCAGCTTCATGGTCCCGCCCTCCGGAATCCGCGCTGGTTGCGGCCCGCATCCGCAACGGTGGGCGGGATCGGGCGTTTCGCACAGGTCAATCGTGGGGTGACGGCGTGGTCGGTTCCTGGCTGGCCCTCTGGGCGGAGGGCGTGGATGCCTGGCTGGCGATGGCCTGCCGGTGCTCGGCGTTCGGGCTGGCCTGCAGCCCCCGGCCGTCGGGACCCGACCGGCCACCGACCGTGCAGCGCATGGAACGCCTGCAGCTGCGCGTGGTGCAGGGCGGGCGGAGCTAGGCCTGCTCCGCCCCGGTCCGAAGCCGCGGGAGCGGATGCCTGGTCCCGTCCGATACGGACGAGACCCGCATCCGGCCGACCGGGTTGGTCGGGACCGGTTCCGCAATCAGCCCAGCGCGGACGTCTGGCCCAGGACGCGGTGCATGACGCGGTTCTTCCCGGCCGCTTTCGCCGCGTACATCAACTCGTCAGCCAGCGCGATCGCCTCGGCCTCGTCCGCGGGGGCCGTGAAGAAGGTCACGGCGCCGACCGAGGTCGTGACCTCCCGGCCCAGCCCCGCCATGCGCGCCGCGACCGCATAGCGGATCCGTTCCGCGACGAAGGTGAACTCCGTGTCCCCGGCACCGGAGAGCACGGCCGCAAACTCGTCACCGCCGATCCGCGCGGCCACGTCCTCCCGCCGCAGGCAGGTGCGCAGGGCGATGGACACCTCGCGCAGCACCTCGTCGCCCGCCGCGTGCCCGTGACGGTCGTTGACGCGTTTGAACCCGTCGAGGTCCACGTAGACGAGGCCGAACGGCACGTCGGCGGATCGCAGCCGCGCAATCGCACGCCCGAGCGCGTCGAGGAAGGCGGGGCGGTTCGCGATGCCGGTCAGCGCGTCGGTCATCGCCATCTCCCGCACATGCAGGACGGCGCGGCGCAGCTCCAGCGTCGTGACGACGGCGCGGGCCAGGGACTGCAGGATGCCCCGCTGGGCCTCGTCCATCCGCCGGGGGGCCTTGTCGATGACACAAAGCGTGCCGAGCGCGTGCCCCTCAGGGTTCACCAGGGGCGCGCCGGCGTAGAAGCGGATGTTCGGCTCGCCCGTGACGAGCGGGTTGTCGGCGAAGCGTGCGTCGGCCGTCGCGTCCTCGACGATCAGCGGGCGGCCGGGATCGAGGATGGTGTGCGCACAGAAGGCCATGTCGCGCGGCGTCTCCGCCACGTCGATCCCGTGGCGCGCCTTGAACCACTGCCGATCCGCATCGACGAGTGAGACGAGCGCGATCGGGCTGCCAGTGAGCTGCGCGGCCAGCGAAGCCAGTTCGTCGAAGGCCGCCTCGCAGGCCGTGTCGAGGATGTCGTAGCTGCGAAGCGCCGCCAGCCGCTCGGCTTCGGTGGGTGGAAGGGGGGCAGGGGGCATGCGGCAGCCTTCGCGATCGGGCGCGTCGCGGACCGACCGGCCGGTCCACGCGGGAAGCCCCGATGTCGCATCCCGAACGCAATGACCTGTTAACGTCAATTCCACGCGAAATCGAAACGAGACACAGCGACCGACCACCTGTGTGCGAATGATCGTATACCGTCTTTCCGTCATCACGTTTCCGTGAGATCAGCGGCCCACACCCGCTTCTTTTCCGGAACGATGCCGTGCCTGCAGTTTCCCAGTTCCGTCTCATGACGGTCCATTCCGCCCTGTTCGGCCTCGCCTGCGCAATGGCCCACGGCTTTGTAGGGGCCTACCTGCTGAAGCAGGGCTTCGGCCTGCCGGTCGCGCTGGCGACGTATGCCGCCATCCTCGTCGCGCGCTTCGGCCTGCGCTTCGTGGCGCTTGCGGCGGTCCGCCGCGTCGGCATGGCGGGGGGCATGCGCCTCGGCGCGGCCCTCTCGGCGCTCTCGTTCCTGCCGCTGCTCGGGGCCGAGAACCCGGCCTGGCTCATCCTCTGGGTGGCCTGCGTCTCGATGGCCGAGTCACTCTACTGGCCCGTCTATCATGCCTCGACGGCGTCGGTGGCCTGCGGCTCCTCGGGCTTCGGACGGCAGGTGGCGGAGCGCACGATGGTCGGCGCCATCGTCTCCGTCATCGGCCCGCTCGCGGGCGGCTTCCTGCTCGCCTCCTTCGGCGAGGGCACGGGCTTCGGCATCGCGGCGGCGGTCTGCCTCCTCTCCACCCTGCCGCTCGGTCGCATGGCGCCGATCGACGCCGGGCCGATCCCGTGCTTCCGCA
Organism: Acetobacteraceae bacterium; assembly: GCA_035644895.1. Classification (GTDB taxonomy): domain Bacteria; phylum Pseudomonadota; class Alphaproteobacteria; order Acetobacterales; family Acetobacteraceae; genus Falsiroseomonas. The sequence continues at coordinate 10,355 of DASQNQ010000210.1, forward strand.
CCTCCCTCCAGGGCGACCGGCGCACGATGGCGACCTTCGCGGCCGATGGCTGGATGGCGTCCGGCCTCGGCTATGCGTGGCCGATGATCCTTTTCGTCTCGATGGGCGGCAGCTACGAGGCCTTCGGCCTGGCCAATGCCGGCGCGGGCCTGGTGGGCGCCGTGGCCAGCATCGTCTGCGGCCGCGCCGTGGACCGGGGCCAGCGCGACCGCTACCTGGTCATCGTCTGCGCCGCGCTCGCCCTGGCCTTCGTGCTGCGCGCCGCCTCCGCCTGGTCGCCGCTCGCGGCGCTGCTCGCGAATGTCAGCGGCGCGGCCATCGCCGGCTTCTACGGCCCGGTGGTGATGAGCGCGGTCTACGAGCGCTCGAAGCGCTCCGGCGCCGCCTACCGCGCCCACATCGCGGCAGAGGCCGGGTGGGATGTGGGTGCCGTCTCCGGCCTTCTCGCCGCCGCGGCGGTCGCGGCGCTGGCGCCCGTCGCGTCCTTTGCGGTGCTGCCGGCCTCGCTCGGCATCGTCGCGCTCTATGCCTGCGTGCGAAGCGCGCGGCCGGCCCGTGCGGCCCGGGTGGGCGACATGCTGGCCACGACGCCCGCCGCGGCCTGATGCCGGATACCGCCCGGCGCGTGCGCCGGGCGGCCCTTGGCGGCCGTCAGTCCAGCGTGGCGCCGGATGCCTCGACGATCGGCTGCCACACGCGCTCCTGCTCGCGCATGTACGCGCCATAGGCGGCCGGCGTCTCGTCCCAGATGGGGCGGAAGCCGAGCGGCTGGAGGCGCTGGCGATACTCGTCCGAGCGGACGACCTGCAGGATGGCGCGGTGCAGGATGTCGATCCGGTCGGGCGGCGTGCCGGCGGGCGCGTTCACCGCGTACCAGCTCTGGCTGTCGATGCCCGATTGCGGCAGCAGCTCCCGCATGCCGGGCACCTGCTCGAGGCCTGGGACGTAGTCCACGCGGTCCGCGCTGCCGACGGCCAGGGCGCGGAAGCGGCCCTCCCGCACATGCGGCATCAGCGCGGGCATGACGTCGAACATCATGTCGATGTTGCCTGCGACCAGGTCCTGGATGGCGGGCCCGCCGCCACGGTAGGGCACGTGGGTGATGTCCACGCCGGCTGCGCGCGACATGGCCGCGAGCGTCAGGTGGCTGACCGTGCCCGTGCCGGAGGAGCCCATGGAGACCCGCCCGGGATTGGCGCGGGCGAAGGTGATCAGCTCGCCGAAGTTCTGCCAGGGCCGCTGCGCGTTCACCACCAGCAGCACCGTCCCGGTCGAGACGCGCGTGACGGGGACAAGGTCGCGGACCGGGTCGAAGGGCATGGACCGGCGATAGAGGAACTTGTTGGCCGCGAGGATCGTCGCCGTGCCGAGCAGGATCGTGTAGCCGTCCTTCTCGGCCTTGGCGACAGCATCCGCGCCGAGGTTGCCGCCGGCGCCGCCGCGGTTCTCCACGATCAGCTGCTGGTTCAGGATCGGCTGCAGCTTCTCCGCCAGCAGCCGCGCCGTGATGTCCACCGCGCCGCCCGGCGCGAAGGGCACCACGATGCGGACCGGGCGCGCCGGGAAGGCCTGCGCCGCGGCGGGCCGCGTGCCGAGCGCCAGGGCGGGGGCGGCCAGCGCGGCGCCGAACATCAGGTTGCGACGAAGCATGCGGAACTCTCCCGGCTCATGGATTTCGCCGCATCTGAACGGATCGGAAGCCGAGGGCAAGGGGGCGGCGCGCCGCCCCCCTGCACAGGGGTCAGCCTGGCACGAGGCGGTAGCCGGCCCCGGCCCGCTCCACCCGCCCAGTCGCCGGCATCGGGAAGTGGTAGCCCACCACCGGGATCCGGTCCGTCGCCGCGCGGTCGAGCAGGCGCTTGCGCGTCTCCACCGCCATGGGCGGGTCCATGTCGAAGCCCGGATACCACTCGGGGTTCGCCATGAAGAGCGCGGGCGTGGTGATGGCGTCGCCGATCACCAGCAGCTGCGCCGTGCCGTCGGCCACGAGGAAGGAGGTGTGGCCGGGGGAATGGCCGTTGGACGCGACCGCCCGGATGCCCGGCGCAACCTCGGCGTCCGGCGCGAAGCGGGTGGTGCGCTCCTGGTAGGGGGCGAAGCGGCGGCGGACATTCGCAAAGTTCGGACGCCTGTTCTCGGCCGCACGGCTCTCCTCTCCCGCATCGGTCCAGAAGGCCCACTCGCGCTCCGGCACCGCGACGCGTGCGTTGGGGAAGACGGGGGCCCCCTGCGCGTCGATCAGCCCGCCGATGTGGTCGCCATGGAAGTGGGTATGGGCCACCAGCACCACCTGCGCTGGGTCGAGGCCCGCGGCGCGCATGTTGGCCAGGAGCTGCCCGCTCTGCGGCCCGCCCGCGCCGCCCGTGCCCGCATCCAGCGCGACGAGGCCCTGGCGCGTGCGCACGAAGGTGACGTTGTAGGGGTTCTGCAGGTTGGTGGGCTGGACGCCCGCCGCCGCGAGAGCCTGCGCCACCTGCTCGGGCGTGGCGTTCGCCACGGAACCCTGCGTGGCATCAGGGCGGACCGCGAAACCGTCGGTCACGACGAAGGCCTCGGTCGCGCCCACCTGCACTCGGTGGAAGCCCGCGGTCTGCGCAGTGGCCAGATGTGGGGCAAGCGCGGCGGCAGCGCCTGCTGCGAGTAGCGTGCGTCGGTCGAGCATGGGGTTCCTCCCTAGATCGCCGCGGCCCAGTCGGCCGGGACGAAGCGGTAGCCGTTGCCCTCCTTCGCCATGAAGCCCGTGGCGGGGAAGGGGAAGTGGAAGCCCGCGACGCGCATGCGCTCCGCGGCCAGGCGGTCGAAGATGCGGCGGCGCGTCGCCTCGGCCGCCGCCCCGTCCATGTCGAACATGATGTGGAAGTCGGGGCGGCGGGCGAGCAGCTCCGGCCGGTTCGTCGTGTCGGCGACGTAGAGCAGCTGCTCCGAGCCATCCGCGACGTGCACGACGGAGTGGCCGGGCGTGTGGCCGTGCGCTGCTTCCATGCGGATGCCGGGCACCGCCTCCGCCCCGTCGCCGAGCTGCCGGATGCGGCCCTGGTAGGGGGCGAAGCGCTGGCGGACATTGGCGAAGGCCGGGCGCATCCCCTCGGGCGCGCGGGCCGCCGCGCCCTCGTCGGTCCAGAAGCGCCACTCGGCCTCCGGCACCACCACCTCGGCGTTCGGGAAGGCGGCCGTGCCCTCGGCCGTGGTCAGGCCGTTGATGTGATCGCCGTGGAAGTGGCTGATCACCACCGTCGTGACACGCGCCGGGTCGTGCCCGGCCGCGCGCATGTTGGCGATCACATGCCCGACCGGCGCGCCCGGCGCCTGCGGGCCGTTGCCCGTGTCGATCAGCACCAGGTGCCGGCCCGTGTCCACCAGCGGCGCGGTGAAGGTGATGCGGAGCTGGTCCGTCGGCAGGAAGCTCTCGGCCAGGGTGCGCTGCACCTCCTCGAGCGGCGCATTCCGCACGAAGCCCTGCAGCGGCACGGTGCGGCTGCCGTCGTGCAGCGCGGTGACCGTGAAGCCGCCGACGCGATGGCGGAAGAAGCCCGGCGCCTGGGCCGTCGCCGCCGCGCCGCCTGCCGTCCCCTGGGCCGAGGCCCCCTGCATCAGGGCGGGGGCGGAGAGGGCGGCGGCGGCCCCCATCACGAGGTGCCGGCGTTCGGGCGTCATCGGCCGTTCTCCCTTGGTCTCTGGATCAGGAGGTTGGCCGCGGCACGGCCGATGCAACCCCTGCCGGATCAATCCCGGCAGGGATCGCGGCCGTCCCGCAGCCCGAGCAGCGCGCGCATCGCGCCGACCAGCACGCGCTGCCCCTCGGGTGGCACCGCGCCGCCCTCCACATGGCCGAAGCCGGGCACGAGGAAGAGCCGTGCGCGCGGCACGGCCTGTGCAAGCGCGACCGACTGTGTCCAGGGGATGATCGGGTCCGCCTCCCCATGCACCGCGAGCACGCAGGCATCCAGCACGCCAAGCCCGGCCCGCGATGGGTCGAGCACCGCCAGCGCCTCCCGCACGGGGGGCGGCAGGGCGGCGAGGCGCGCCGGCACGGCCTCCGGGTCGCGCTCCTCCACCAGCGCCAGCGCGGCGCGGCCGGCCGGGGTCATGTCGCGCGCGAGGTCGCCGAGCGGCGCCGCCGGATCCTCCGCGCGCCGCAGCCCGGTCTCGCGCAGCAGCCAGCGGTCGGCGCGGTCGGGCATGGCGTCCGCCATGGCGAGGAGGAAGGCCGCGGCCGCGAAGGGGTTCGGCGCGCCGCGCCGCCACGCGGCCTCGCCCGGCGCGCGGTGGGCGCCGGTCGCGGCGAAGACCGCCGCCTCCTCCATGCGGTGCAGCCCGCCAAGGGTGACCACCGCCGCCGCCCCGCCCTCCTGCCGCGCCGCGATCAGGGCCGGGGCCGCGGCGAAGGAGACGCCGGCCAGCGCGACCGGCCGACCGGAGGCGCGCTCCGCCCGCAGCGCCGCGCGCATCGCGTCGATGTCGGCCGGGTCGAGCGTCAGGCGCCGTGCGCCGGGCAGGTCCGGCACCCGCACCGCGAAGCCCGCCCGCGCGAGCGCATCGGCGAGGCGCATCAGGCGCGGGTCGTCGCGCCCGGCCTCGGCGAAGCCGGGCGCCAGGACGAGGCTTGCCGAGGGCGCGCGGTCCGCGGGGGTCCAGATGTCGGCCTCCGCCAGCCGCGCGCGCCC
>DASQNQ010000211.1:0-16180 GCA_035644895.1 Acetobacteraceae bacterium
CCTGACGCAGCCCAATGGCGGTCTGCTGGAGCAGATCGCAACCGACTTCAACAACAGCCAGAACCGCTACAGGGTCGTCGCGTCCTTCCGCGGCTCCTACCCGGAGACGATGGTGGCCGCGATCGCCGCCTTCCGCGCCGGCCAGGCGCCGCACATCGTGCAGATGTTCGAGGTCGGCACCGGCACCATGATGGCCGCCGGCCGCGCCATCAAGCCGGTGCACGAGCTGCTGGCCGAGACGAACACGCAGATCAACTTCGACGACTACCTGCCGGCGGTGCGCGGCTACTACAGCCTGCGCGACGGGCGGATGATGTCGATGCCGTTCAACTCCTCGACCGCCATCGTCTTCTACAACAAGGACGCTTTCCGCCGCGCCGGGCTGAACCCCGACCAGTTCCCGCAGACCTGGCAGGGCGTGGAGCAGGCCATGCGCCAGCTCCGCCAGTCCGGCCACCAGTGCCCGGCGACCTCCGCATGGCCGACCTGGCTGATGGTCGAGCAGTTCAGCGCCATCCACAACAGCCCGATCGCGACGCTCGACAACGGCTTCGGCGGGCTGAACACGGAGCTCGCGATCAATAACCCCCTCATGCTGCGTCACATGACGAACCTCGTGAACTGGCAGCGCGAGGGGCTGTTCCGCTACGGCGGGCGCGACACGGCGGCCGAGCCGCTGTTCCCGTCCGGCGAATGCGCCATCATGTTCAACTCCTCCGCCTTCCGGGCGCGGGTGCAGCGTGAGGCGCGCTTCGAATGGGGCGTGGCCATGCTGCCCTACTACGAGGGCGTGCAGGGTGCCCCCTTCAACAGCCTGATCGGCGGCGCGTCCTTCTGGGCCATGAACCGCGGCCCGAACGCGCAGCGCAGCGCGGAGGAGCTGCGGGGCGTGGCGGAGTTCTTCCGCTTCATCGCGCAGCCCCAGGTCGCGGCGAAGTGGCACACGGACACGGGCAACCTCCCGGTGACCCGCACGGCCTATGAGCAGGTGCGCGCCTCCGGCTTCTACGGCCAGCCGAACAACGCCGGATCCGACCTGCCGATCCAGCAGCTGCTGCGCGGCGGCGGCAACATGACCGGCAACACCATGGGCATCCGCCTCGGCGGCTTCGTGGAGATCCGCAACATCATCCAGGAGGAGATGGAGCGCGCCTTCCAGGGGCAGCAGACGGCCGAGCAGGCGCTGGCCAATGCCACCACCCGCGGCAACCAGGTGCTGCGGAACTTCGAGCGGCAGAACCGCGGTAGCTGACGCCACGGGGCGCTGGTTGCGGGGGCGGGCCTCGGCCCGCCCTCTTCGCATTGATGGGGGAGCGATCCGGCGTGCGGAAGAGGGTGATCTTCAACGGGGCGGTGCTGCCGTGGCTGCTGCTGCTGCCGCAGCTGCTCATCACCGGCATCTTCTTCTTCTGGCCCGCCGGACAGGCGATCTACGGCTCCTTCCTGCGCGAGGACGCCTTCGGCCTCTCGCGCGAGTTCGTGGGCTTCGAGAACTTCTCGGAGGTCCTGGCGGACCCGAACTATGCCCAGGCCGCGCTGAACACGGCCCTGTTTTCGTCGGCCGTCGCATTCTCGGCGCTTGCCGTCGCGCTGTTCCTCGCGGTGCAGGCGGACAAGGCGATCCGCGGCGCCAACGCCTACAAGACCATGATCATCTGGCCCTATGCGGTGGCGCCGGCCATCGCGGCGGTGCTGTGGCTGTTCATGTTCCACCCGCAGATCGGGCTGTTCGGCCGGATGCTCAACGGGCTCGGCATCAACTGGGACTACAAGCTGAACGGCGGGCAGGCGATGCTGCTGGTCATCGTGGCGGCCGCCTGGAAGCAGGTCTCCTACAACTTCATCTTCTTCCTGGCAGGGCTGCAGTCCATCCCCCGCGCGGTGCTGGAGGCCGCGGCCATCGACGGCGCCCGCCCGATGCGGCGCTTCTGGACGGTGGTGTTCCCGCTGCTCGCACCGACCGGCTTCTTCCTGCTGGTCGTCAACCTGGTCTACGCATTCTTCGACACCTTCGGCATCATCCACGCGCTGACCGGCGGGGGCCCAGGCAAATCCACCGAGACGCTGATCTACAAGGTCTATGTGGACGGGGTGCAGAACCTGAACTTCGGCTCCTCCGCCGCGCAGAGCGTGATCCTGATGGTGATCGTGATTGCGCTGACCGTCGTGCAGTTCCGCTTCATCGAGCGGAAGGTCCACTACTGATGCTGATGAAGGCCCCCATCACGGCGGAGGAGGATGCGCGCCTCGCCGCCGCCACGCGGCGCCGGCAGGCGCGGTCGCGCCTCATGGCGCACCTGGCGCTCGGCCTGGGCGTGCTGATCTTCGCCTTCCCGATCTGGCTGACCGTCGTCGGCTCGACCCACGACGTTGCCACCATCGGCCGGGGCGACGTGCCGCTCTGGTTCGGTGGCGAGGGCGTGGCGAACTACGTCAGCGCCTGGCTGCGCGGCGGGTCCGGGGTCCGCACCACCGGCGGGCTGCCGGCCTGGCTCATGCTGTGGAACAGCGCGGTGATGGCGGTGCTGATCGCGGTGGGGAAGATCGTGATCTCCCTTCTCTCGGCCTATGCGGTGGTGTTCTTCTCCTTCCGCGGGCGGATGCTCGCCTTCTGGCTCATCTTCATCACGCTCATGCTGCCGGTCGAGGTGCGGATCATCCCGACCTTCGAGGTGATGGTGAACCTCGGCCTGATCAACACGATGGGCGGGCTGGTCGTGCCGCTGATCGCCTCGGCGACGGCCACGCTCCTGTTCCGGCAGTTCTTCCTGACCATCCCGGACGAGTACGTGGAGGCGGCGAAGATGGACGGGGCCGGCCCGCTCCGCTTCCTGCGCGACGTCGTGATGCCGCTGTCGATCACGAACATCGCGGCGCTGTTCGTGATCCTGTTCATCTACGGATGGAACCAGTACCTCTGGCCGCTCCTCATCGTCTCGGACCGCGACCTGGAGACGATCGTGGTCGGCATGACGAAGATGATCGGCACCGGCGACGCGCAGAACGAGTGGAACGTGATCATGGCGACCGCCGTGCTGGCCATGCTGCCGCCGGTGCTGGTCGTCGTGCTCATGCAGCGCTGGTTCGTGAAGGGCCTGACGGAGACGGAGAAGTAGCGATGGCCACCCTCACCCTCTCGGCCGTCCGCAAGGCCTTCGGCAAGGTCGAGGTCCTGCACGGCATCGACCTCGAGGTCGCGGATGGGGAGATGATCGTCGTGGTCGGCTCCTCGGGCTGCGGCAAGTCCACCCTGCTGCGCATCGTTGCGGGGCTGGAGACGCCGAGCTCGGGCAGCGTGCGCATCGACGGGCGGGAGGTGACGGGCCTCGAGCCCGCCGACCGCGACATCGCGATGGTCTTCCAGAACTACGCGCTCTACCCGCACATGAGCGTCTTCGACAACATGGCCTACGGCCTCCGCATCCGCGGCCTGTCGCGGGAGGACATCAGGCGCCGCGTGAACGAGGCCGCCGAGATGCTGGCCATCGGCCAGTTGCTGGACCGCAAGCCGCGCCAGCTCTCGGGCGGCCAGCGCCAGCGCGTCGCCATGGGGCGGGCCATCGTGCGCGAGCCGAAGCTGTTCCTGTTCGACGAGCCGCTCTCGAACCTCGACGCCAAGCTGCGCGTGCAGATGCGCGCCGAGATCCGGCAGCTGCAGCGGCGGCTCCGCGTCACCTCCCTCTTTGTCACGCACGACCAGGTGGAGGCGATGACGCTCGGCGACCGGCTGGTGGTGATGCACCAGGGCCGAGCCGCGCAGGTGGCCTCGCCCATGGAGGTCTGGGGACGGCCGGAGGACACCTACGTCGCGGGCTTCATCGGCAGCCCGGCCATGAACTTCCTCTCTGCCACCCTGGCCGAGGGCGGGACCGCCGCCATGCTGAAGGCCGGTCCGACGCTCCGCTTCGCCGACGGCCCGCGGGAGGGTCCGGCCGGAATGCCCGTCATCATCGGCATCCGGCCGGAGCACCTGGTGCTGGCCGAGGGGCCAGACAGCATCCCGATGACGGTCGAACTGGCCGAGCCGCTCGGATCCGAGACGGTCATCCATGGCCGCATCCCGGGCGGTGAGATCCTGACCGGGCGTCTGCCCGTGGTCCCGCCGGACCAGGGCGCCGCCCTGCCAGTCGTGATCCCGCCGGAGGCCGTGCACGTCTTCACCGGCGAGGATGGCCGCCGCCTGCGCCCCGCGGCGCTGCGGGAGACGGCGCTGGCGTAGCTCGCGGCATGGTTGAATCGGGGGCCGCCGGAGCGTAGAACCGGCGTCGACCACCTTTGCGGGCATGCCCCATGGAACCCGGTCCGGCGCCCGAGGACGCGCCAACACCCGAACTCCTGCTTGCCCGGGCGGACCGGCTTCGTGACTCGCGGCGCTGGGAGCAGGCCGCCGAGCTCTACGCCCAGTACGCCGAGGCTCGGCCGCAGGATGCGCCCAACCTGATCCAGCTTGGCCACTGCCGCAGGCAGCTCGGCGACCTGGAAGGAGCGCTCGCCACCTATCGGCGGGCCGAGCGGATCGCGCCCGAGGACTGGGACGCGCCCTTCCAGGTCGGCCATGTCGCGCAGTTGCTGGGGCGCGGGCTCGAGGCGGCCGAGAGCTTCTCGCGCGCCGCGATGCTCAGCCCGGGGAACATCCAGCTCCGGCGCCAGCTCTGGAGGAGCCGCCACCGGCTTCCCCCGCCTCCGCCGCGCCGCGCACCCGCCGCGGGTGGTCCGCAATTGGCCTTCGACATCACGGACCTCGTGGACTACCTGCAGGCATCCCGCGTTCCCACCGGCATCCAGCGCGTGCAGATCGGGATCCTCGGCGCCGTCTTCGACCGCGCCGACCCGCCGGCGGAGATCCTGCTCGCGGCCTATGATGCGGTCACCTTCCGCTGGTGGCATCCGGAGGAGGGCGCCTTCCGGCGAGTGGTGGAGCTGTCCAAGATCGGAGCGCGTGAGGACGATCCGGCCTGGCGCAGCGCCGTCGCGGCGCTTGCCGCGCCCGACACACGGCCCGAGGCACCGCTGCGGGACGGCTGCGTCCTCACCACGCTCGGCAATGCGTGGGGAATCGAGGACTACTTCCGCGGCCTCCGCATGCTGCGGGCGCGCATCCGGCTGCGCTACGTGGCCTTCCTGCACGACTGCGTGCCGCTGGTGATGCCGGAGCATTGCCTGGATCTCACGACGCGTCTCTACGCGCGCTGGTTCGCCTGCCTGCCGCACCACGCGGATGCGCTGCTCTCAAACTCGGCGGCGACCGCGGCGGATGCGGCCCGGTTCCTGGCCCCCCTCGTGCCCCCGTCCTGGCCCACCTGCCCCAGCCCCGTGCCGCTCGGCGCCGAAGCCGCCCTCATGCCGCCTGGCGCGGAGGCCGCGGCCGATGCGCTGCGCGAGCCGCGGCCGGGCGAGCCCTTCGTGCTGTTCGTGGCGACGATCGAGAGCCGCAAGAACCACCTGCTGGTGTTCCAGGCGTGGCTGGCGCTCATCCGGCGCCTCGGTGCGGCCGCCGTGCCGAGGCTGGTCTGCGTCGGCCGTCCCGGCTGGCGTGCCGAGCCCGCGATGGCCCTGCTCCGGCAGTCGCCCGAGCTGCGGCGGAAGGTGTCCGTGCTCTCCGGCGTCTCGGACCTGGCGCTCGCGGCCCTCTACGGGCGGTGCCTGTTCACCGTGTACAACTCCTTTCACGAAGGCTGGGGCCTGCCCGTCAGCGAGAGCCTCGCCCAGGGCAGGCTGGCCGTGGTGCCGCGCCACAGCGGCCTTCTCGAGTCGGGCGCGCCCGGCGCCGTGTTCGTCGAACCGCAGAGCGAGCCGGATCTGGTGGCCACGCTGGAGCGCCTGATCCTCGAACCCGCGCACCGCGCCGCGCTGCAGGCGCGCATCGACCGCCACGCCGCGACGCGGGACTGGGAGCGCGTGGCGGAGGAGGTGCTGGCGCAGCTGCTCCGCCTTCCGGACGCCCCGCCACCCCGGCCGAGGCTCGGGCCCGGCCAGCACCTGTCGCTGGCATGGCACGGCGAGGCCGAGCCGACGGCCGCAATGGGCATGGCGGAGCGGGTGCGGGAGGGCCTCGGCTGGTGGGCGCAGCAGGACTGGGGCTGCTGGACCCGCGACGGCGTCGCACGCCTCGTCCTGCCGATGGACATGCCCGTTGGCACGCGGGTGCGCGTCTACCTCGACCTGCGCGGCCCGCCTGCACCGTTGGGACTGTTGCTGCGCTGCCGCGGCGTAGCCACCCGCACGCCCTGGCGCCGCCTCGACCTGTCGGCCGGGCAGCAGGTGACCTGCATTCTCGAGGGGGAAGTCGGGCCGGCCGGCGTCGAGGTGGACCTCGATTCCGGCGATGGCGCGCTGGAACGCCCGCCCGGCGACCCGATGCAGCGCATCGTGGGCGTCGGCGTGCGGGGCGTGATGGTCTGCGCCGAGGGGGATGTCGCCGCCCGCATCGGCGCCCTGGAACGTGCGGAGGCCGGCTGAGCGCTCGCCGGACTTGATCTCGCGCAAGGACAGCGATCAACGGGCGGGCAACAAACCGGCATGGACATGCATGCCGACGACACTGCTGCCCTGCCGGCCGCGCTGCGCTACGCGACCCAGAACCTGCCGCGGTACACCTCCTACCCGACCGCGCCGCATTTCGGGCCGCTGAGCGAGGATGCCTACCGCGGCTGGCTCGGGCAGGTGGGCGCGGCGGACAGCCTCTCGCTCTATGTCCACGTCCCCTTCTGCGAGTCGCTCTGCTGGTACTGCGGCTGCCACACGAGCGTGACGCGCTCCGCCGCACGGACGGACCGCTACGCGGCGGGTCTGGTCGCCGAGGCGGCGCTGCTGGCCGATGCCCTGCCCAAGCATGGCGGCGTCTCGGCGCTCCACTTCGGCGGCGGCACGCCCTCGGCCATCGGCGCGGCGGCGCTTGGCCGGGTCATGGCGGCGCTGCGGGACCGCTTCGGCTTCCGGGCGGATGCGGAGCTGTCGGTCGAACTCGACCCGCGCGTGCTCGACGACGCGATCCTGCACATGCTGGCGGAGCAGGGCTTCAACCGCGCCTCTCTCGGCGTGCAGGACGTGACGCCGGAGGTGCAGGAGGCGATCGGCCGCATCCAGCCGCGGGACATGGTCGAGCGCGCGGTGGCCGGGCTGCGCCGGGCCGGCATCGCCTCCGTCAACCTCGACCTGATGTACGGGCTGCCGGGCCAGACGGCGGCCCACGCCGCGGAGAGCGCGCGCTTCGCCGTGGACCTCGGCGCCGATCGCGTCGCGGTGTTCGGCTATGCCCATGTCCCCTGGATGAAGTCGCACCAGAAGGCGATCCGCGAGGACGCGCTGCCCGGCGCGCAGGACCGGCTGCGCCAGGCCGAGGCGGCGGAGCGGGTGCTGACCACGGCCGGCTACGTCACGGTCGGCCTGGACCACTTCGCGCGCCCCGACGACGCGATGGCGGTCGCGCTGCGGGAGGGGCGCCTGCGCCGCAACTTCCAGGGCTACACCACGGACGGCGCGCCGGCCCTGCTCGGCCTCGGCGCCTCCGCCATCGGAGCCCTGCCCGCCGGCTATGCCCAGAACAACCCGGATGAGCGCGGCTGGCTGCGGGCGGTCGAGGCCGGGCACCTGCCCGTGGCACGCGGGCGCGCCCTGACCGCGGAAGACCGCACGCGCCGCGCCATCATTGAGACGCTGATGTGCGACGGCGTGCTGGACCTGCGGCAGGTGCCGCCGCCTGTCTGGGAAAGCGCCCAGACGCGCCTCCGCCCCCTGATGCAGGACGGGCTTGCGCGGCTGGAGCCGGAGAGGCTGGTGGTGACGGAACTCGGCCGGCGCTTCGTCCGGCATCTGGCGGCCGCCTTCGACGCCTATCTCGGCGCCGGGATCGCCCGGCACAGCCGGGCCGTCTGACCCGCGCTCAGGCGCAGAGGCGCGTGAGCACCGCGGTCAGGTCGGAAGGGTCGTAGGGCTTGGCGAGCACCACCGCCTTCTGGTGCCCGGCCGGCAGCCCGGCCGCACCGTAGCCCGTCGCGATCACGTAGGGGATGCCCCGGGCGGCGAGTTCGTCCGCCACGGGGGTCGAGGTCTCGCCCGCGAGGTTGAGGTCGAGCACGACGGCATCCGGCCTCTCGTCGTTGAGGAGGCGCATCGCCTCCTCCACCGTCGCGGCGGGGCCGATGATGCCGAACCCGGCATCCATCAGCGCGTCCTCGACCAGCATGGCCACCAGAGCCTCGTCCTCCACGACGAGGATCCGGCGGTTCTCACTCTTTGCCACACACGCCCTCCACTTCCCCCGATACCGGTCCGTCGGGGCCCAACCTTCCAACGGGTGAACCTTCCAACGCGCGAGCCACGCATCCGTTCGCGCAAGTCAACAAAACCGCGCTGGATCGTAGTTTTCCCAAGGCCAATGAACATCACGTCTCGCGGGTTTGCGAGTAGCCGGCCGTGCGTATCACCTCACGATGCCGTGTGCGGCGCCCAGCTTCGCAGCGGATCCGCATGGAAGGCAGGCGCAATCCAGGCCCAGGCCCGGCGCGGCCCCGTCCGTGTGCGCACACGCAGGGGAAGCAGCCGATAGCGCGGCCCCTCATAGGCCGAGAGGCGGGCAAGCGCCGGACCCCTCACCCGCAGCACGACCCCATGCACCACACCGCGCCCGCGGAGCAGCGTCGGATAGGGTTCCTCACGGAGCGACACCCGGCGGTAGCCGGGCAGCCATGCCGGGGCAGCACGCACGCCAAGACCCTTGCGTCCGGCATGCCGCGCCAGCATGCCAGGGTCGAGCAGCGTGCCATAGAGGAACAGGGTGATCCCCTCAGTGGCCCGCATTGGCTCCCGAGAAGTCGGGCGCTGCCAGGCCGGACGCCTGGAGCTGCCTCGCGATCTGCGCCTTCAGTCGCTCCAGCCCCGCCTCGCTCGACGCCTCGGCGCGTGCGACCAAGACCGCCTGCGTGTTGGAGGACCGCAGCAGCCACCAGCCATCCTCGGTCAGCACGCGGACGCCGTCCACGTCGTCCACCCGCGCGCCCTCCGCCGCCAGGCGCGCCTTCACCTCCGCCACCACCTCGAACTTTCGCGTGTCCGGGCAGTCGAAGCGGAGTTCCGGCGTGTTGATCACCTGCGGCAGGGCGGCGCGCACCGCCGAAAGCTTCCCCTGCATGCGCGCGACGATGCCCAGCAGCCGAACGGCGGAATAGGGCGCGTCGTCGAAGCCGTACCACTTGTCGGCGAAGAAGATGTGGCCCGACATCTCGCCGGCCAGCGGGCTGCCCGTCTCCGCCATCTTGGCCTTGATGAGGGAGTGGCCCGTCTTCCACATCAGCGGCTGCCCGCCGGCCTTCGCGACCTCGTCGAACAGCACCTGGCTTGCCTTCACGTCGGCGATGATGGTGCCGCCGGGGTGCGAGCGCAGGACGTCGCGCGCCAGCACGACCAGGAGCTGGTCGCCGAACAGGATGTGGCCCTCGTCGTCCACCACGCCGATGCGGTCGCCGTCGCCGTCGAAGGCGATGCCGAGGTCCGCACCCTCACGCGCCACCTCCTGGATCAGCTGCTCCAGGTTCTTCGGCACGGTCGGGTCCGGGTGGTGCGCCGGGAAGGTGCCGTCGATCGTGGCGTTGAGCAGGTAGTGCGTGCCGGGCAGCCGGGCGACGAGCCGCTTCACCACCTCGGCGGAGGAGCCGTTGCCGGGGTCCCAGACCACCTTCAGCGCGCGGTCGCCGCCATCCCAGTCCTGCAGCACGCGGGCGACGTAGTCCTCGGTGATGTCCACCGCGCGGTCGGTGCCGACGGCGTTCGGCACCACGTCGCCCTCGGCGGCCATCCGGCCGATCTCCTGGATCTGCTTGCCGTAGAACGGCTTCTTCCCCAGCATCATCTTGAAGCCGTTGTAGTCGGGCGGGTTGTGGCTGCCCGTCACCATGATCGCGCCGTCCGCCTCCAGCGCGTAGGCCGCGTAGTAGAGCATGGGCGTCGGCCCGCAGCCGATCCGCAGCACCTCCAGCCCGCAGGCCCGCAGCCCCGCGACGAGCTGCGCCTCCATCTCCGGCGAGGAGAGGCGCCCGTCATAGCCGACGGCCACCCGCTTCCCGTGCCCCCGCGAGACGATGGAGCCGAAGCAGCGGCCGATGGCGAAGGCGTCCTCCGGCCGGAGCGTCTGTCCGACGACGCCGCGGATGTCGTACTCGCGCAGCGACGTTGGGTCGAAGCGGTGGTTGAAGGCGGTCATGCGCGCGGCGCTCCCGTGGCCTAGCCGTACTTCTTCAGGATGCCGCGCATGGCGGCCGCCATGTCCTCGCGCTGCAGGGCGAACGCCACCTGCGCCTCGAGGTAGCCTGCCTTGTCGCCGCAGTCGAAGCGCCTGCCCTCGTAGCGCAGCCCGTGGAAGGGCTGGCTGCCGATCAGCTTCGCCATGCCATCCGTGAGCTGGATCTCCCCGCCCGCGCCCTTCTCGAACTTCGCAAGATGCCCGATCACCTCCGGCATCAGCACGTAACGCCCGATGACGGTCAGGTTCGACGGCGCCTTCTCGGCCGGAGGCTTCTCGACCAGCCCTGTCACCTCGACGAGCGCCCCCTTCCTGGCGCCAGGCGCGATGACGCCGTAGCGGGAGACGTGCTCCATCGGCACCTCCTCGATCGCCACGACGTTGCCTCCCGTCTCCCGGTAGGCCGCGGCGAGCTGCGCGGTGCAGGAGGTCTCGCACAGCATCAGGTCGTCCGGCAGCAGGATGGCGAAGGGCTCGTCCCCGATGAAGGCGCGGGCGCACCAGATGGCGTGGCCCAGGCCGAGCGGCACCTGCTGGCGGGTCGAGATGATGGAGCCGGGCGGCAGGCTCTGCGCCTGCAGCATCGCCAGCTCCTTCTGCTTGCCGCGCTCGGTCAGCGTGCGTTCCAGCTCGTAGGCCACGTCGAACTGGTCCACCAGCATCGTCTTGCCGCGGCCGGTGACGAAGCAGAACTCCTCGATCCCCGCGGCGCGCGCCTCCTCGACCGCATACTGGATCAGGGGCTTGTCCACGACGGGCAGCATCTCCTTCGCCATCTGCTTGGTGGCAGGCAGGAAACGCGTGCCGAGACCGGCAACCGGCAGCACGGCCTTCCTGAGGGGCTTCGTCATGGGCGGGTCTTCTCCGTCCGGCATGTTCGGGGCAGCCTCCATTGCCATGCCGGGCGCGAGGCGTCCATGGCGCCACCCGGCCGTACCGGCTAGGCCCCAAGCAGCCTGTCCCGCGCCTCGTTCAATCTTGCGGCAAGCCAGTCGGAGCCACCCTGGTCCGGATGCGCCGCGCGCATCAGGCGCCGGTGGGCGGCGCGGATCTCGGCCTCCGTCGCGCCCTCCGCCACGCCGAGCACCCGCAGCGCCTCCTCCCGCGTCATCGGCCCGGACGCGGCGGCGGCGCGGGGCGCCTCTTCCCGCCAGTCGGGGTGGACGCGGTCGAGCCAGGCCTCCAGCAGCGGCCCGCTCTCCGGGTCATCGGCCGCCACCTCCCGCAGCAGGTCCAGCAGCTCCGGCAGGTCGAGCGCGGCGAGGTCGCGGCCCGTGAAGCGGCCGCGGCGGACGCGGCCCCACATGCGGCCGCTGTCGTGGTCGAGCCCCATCTCCAGCGTCGCGGTCGCGACGTCGCTCTCCTGCCCGGGGCTGGCCGCCCCGCCGCGGGCGAAGGTGCGGGCCGCGCGCCAGCCCTGGAACCAGCGCCACAGGACGGGGCCGAACAGCACCGCCGTCCAGATGGCCTGGCCGCCGCGCCCGGACAGGATCAGCACACCGGCCAGCACCAGCCCGAGCGCGCCGGCGAACCAGGCGAGCCCCCGCTTGGCCTGGGTGACCGAGGCATCGGCGAAGGCGCGCAGCAGCAGCAGCAGGACGACGAGCGCGAGCGCGCCGAGGGCAAGCCAGGTCATCGCGGCGCGGGCAACTGTCCGGCGATGGACCGCGCCGCCGAACCCGGCAGCCGGCGCAGCGCCGTTGCGCCTCCGGCGGCAAAGACCGCGACGGCCCGCAGCAGGTCGCGCAGCGCCCCCGCGCTGGCGGCATCGAAGGGCGCCCAGGCGCCGCCCGAGAGCTGCGCGATCTGCCGGAAGGCGTTGGCGGCGATGGGGTGCCCGCCCTCCTGGAAGCAGAACACCGGTGTCCCCCGCAGGCCGAGCTGCCCGGCCGTGTGGCAGGCGGGGTCCACATCCTCCTCGAAGGCGTCGCCGACCAGGACCAGGGCGTGCACCCTCTCCCGCGCCGTCTCGGCCAGGGCGTGCTTCAGGGTGCGCCCGACCTGCGTCTGGCCGCCAAGGCAGGAGACGCCCGCCATGCGCCGCGCCAGGTCGGCGGTGTCGGTCAGGAACGGGGTCGCCGCGAACTCCTGGTAGCCGCGGAAGTAGGCAAGGGAAACGGCCAGCCCGCCCAGGTCGCGCGTCGCCTGGAACATCTCCGCCTGCAGGTGGCAGGCCCGGTCCCAGGTGGGCTGGCGGGAGGCCGTGGCATCGATGGCGAAGATCAGCCGCCCCCGCTGTCCCGGGGCCGGGCGCACGGCGGGCATGGTGTTCAGCTTGCCCAGGAACGCGGCGACGGCGGCGGAGGGCTTACCGGGGCGGTCCGGCAGGTTGCTCATGTCCCTTCAAATGGTCGCGCGACCGCCGCCGCGCCACCCCCGCCCCGTGCGGTTCAGGGCGTCAGCCCGTTCGCCTGCGCCGCGGCCAGCGCCGTCAGGTTGACGATGCCGCGCGCCGTGACGCTCGGCACCAGGACGTGGATCGGCTTCCGCATCCCGAGCAGGATCGGCCCGACCTGCAGCCCGTCCGCCGCCGCCTTCAGCAGGTTGAAGGAGATGTTCGCCGCGTCCAGCGTCGGCATCACCAGCAGGTTCGCGTTCTCGGTCAGCGGGCTGTCCGGCACGGCGCGGGCGCGGATGGCGGGCACCAGCGCGGCGTCGGCGTGCATCTCGCCATCCACCTCGAAATCCGGCGCGCGGTCGCGAATCAGGCGCAGCGCCTCGCGCATCTTGCGTGCCGAGGGCGCGCCGGACGCGCCGAAGGAGGAGTGGGACAGCAGCGCCGCCTTCGGCGTGATGCCGAAGGCGCGGATCTGCTCGGCCGCCAGCAGGGTCATGTCGGCCACCTGCTCGGCGGTGGGGTCCACCGTCAGGTGCGTGTCCACGAAGAACAGCCGCCCGGTGGTCAAAATCAGCGCGGACATCGCGTAGACGCGCGCCACCGCGTCGGACTTGCCGATGACGTCGAAGGCGTGGTGCCAGTGGCGCATCCAGTCGCCGGTGCCGCCGCAGAGCGTCGCGTCCACCAGCCCGGCCTCCAGCAGCAGGGCGCCCGCGACGGTCGGGCGGTTGCCGACGCGCCGCGCCGCGGCATCGGGCGGGATGCCGCGCCGGCCGACCTTCCCCTGATAGAGGCCGATCAGCGGCCCGAACACCTCCTCGTCCCGCGTCGGGTCCAGCACGCGGACGGACTCGGAGAAGTCCATGCGCAGGCCCATGGCGCGAGCCTTGGCCTCCACCACCTCCCGCCGGCCGATCAGCACCGGCTCGGCCAGGCCGTCATCCAGCACCGTCTGCACCGCGCGCAGCGTGCGCTCGTCCTCGCCCTCCGCGTAGCAGACGCGGACAGGGCGCTTCCTCGCCGCCTCGAAGACCGGGCGCATGAGGTTGCCGGAGCGGAAGACCAGGCGCTCCAGTTCCGCCTTGTAGACGGCGAAGTCGCCGATCGGGCGGCGGGCGACGCCGCTCTCCATCGCGGCGCGGGCGACGGCCGGCGCGATCTCCAGGATCAGGCGCGGGTCGAAGGGCTTCGGGATGATGTACTCGGCCCCGAAGGTCGGTGCCTGGCCGCCATAGGCGGCCGCCACGACCTCGGACGCCTCCATCCGCGCCAAGGCCGCGATCGCCTCGGCGGCCGCGATCTTCATCTCCTCGTTGATGGTGGTCGCGCCGACATCGAGCGCGCCGCGGAAGATGTAGGGGAAGCAGAGGACATTGTTGACCTGGTTCGGGTAGTCGGACCGGCCGGTCGCCACGATGGCGTCGGGGCGCGCGGCGCGCACGGCCTCCGGCAGGATCTCGGGCTCGGGGTTCGCAAGCGCGAGCACAAGCGGCTTCGGCGCCAGCATGGACAGCCACTCCGCCTTCAGCACGCGCGGCGCCGAGAGGCCGAGGAACACGTCCGCGCCGGCCAGCACCTCCGGCAGCGTGCGGGCGGCGGTGTCCTGCGCGTAGGCCGCGCGGTAGGGGTCGGTGTTCGGCCGGCCGCGCCAGACCACGCCGTCCACGTCCACGATGGTGACGTTCTCGCGCCGGAGGCCCATGGACACCAGCAGGTCGAGGCAGGCGATCGCCGCCGCGCCGCCGCCCGTGTTGACGACGCGCACATCCTCGATCCGCTTGCCCTGCAGCACCAGGCCGTTGCGCACGGCGGCGGCCACGATGATGGCGGTGCCGTGCTGGTCGTCGTGGAAGACCGGGATCTTCATGCGCGCGCGCAGCGCGCGCTCGATCTCGAAGCACTCGGGCGCCTTGATATCCTCGAGGTTGATGGCGCCGAAGGAGGGTTCGAGCACCGCCACCGCCTCGATGAAGCGGGCGGGGTCGCGCTCCTCCACCTCGAGGTCGATGCTGTCGATGCCGGCGAACTTCTTGAAGAGGACCGCCTTGCCCTCCATCACCGGCTTGCCCGCCAGCGCGCCGATGGCGCCCAGGCCCAGCACGGCGGTGCCGTTCGAGATGACGGCGACGAGGTTGCCGCGGGCGGTGTAGTCCCAGGCCTTGTCGGGGTCGCGGGCGATCTCCTCGCACGCCGCGGCCACGCCGGGGGAGTAGGCCAGCGCCAGGTCGCGCTGGCTGGCCATGCGCTTCGTCGGCTCGACGCTGAGCTTACCCGGACGCGGGAGCCGGTGGTAATCGAGCGCGGCCTTGCGGAAATCGTCGTCCATCCCGCTTGTCTAGCGCAGGCCGGAATCGGCGGCGATGGGGGGGAGAGGCAGGTCGGGAAAGAAAGGGGGCAACGTGCGGACCGCGCATCGGTCCGAGGCCCCGAATGGGGCCCGCCGCAAGTGCGGCGAAGCCAAGGCCGCGGATGCGGCCGCCCGGTGTCTGAGGGCAGGAACCAAAAGTTATGCGGTCGAGAAGATTCGAACTTCCACGGGGTTTCCCCCACCAGCACCTCAAGCTGGCGCGTCTACCATTCCGCCACGACCGCAGACAGGCTAGAGGCGGGCCGTATAACCCATGATCCCGCCGCCATCAACGCACCCATCGCCACTTGGCCCCGGCTTTTCGATCTCGGACGGGCTCACTCCCTATGAACCGGCGCTGGCCGCCATGGAGGCGCGGGTCGCCGCGATCCGGGAGGGCACGGCCGAGGAGGCCGTCTGGCTGGTCGAGCACCCGCCCACCTACACCGCCGGCACTTCCGCCCGGCCGGAGGACCTGCTGGAAACCCGCTTCCCCGCCGTGAAGGCCGGGCGCGGCGGCCAGTGGACCTATCACGGCCCGGGCCAGCGCACCGCCTACGTCATGCTGGACCTGACGCGGGACGGCCGGCCCTTCCCGGCCCGCGACGTGCGCGAGTACGTCCACGCGCTGGAGGAGTGGATGATCCGCGCGCTCGACCGCTTCAACATAACGGGCGAGCGGCGGGAGGGCCGCGTCGGGATCTGGGTCACGGATCGGGCTCGGGGCACGGAGAGCAAGATCGGCGCTATAGGCGTGCGCATCACACGCTGGGTCGCCTGGCACGGCATCGCGCTGAACGTGGACCCCGACCTCGCCCATTTCGGCGGCATCGTGCCCTGCGGGATTGCGGAACACGGCGTGACGAGCCTGCACCGCCTGGGCGTGCTGGCCACGATGGAGGAGGCCGACGCAGCGCTGATGGCGAGCTGGGTGGAGGTCTTCGGCTAGGCGGCCGCGTCCGGCACGTAAGTTGCAAACCCGGGCAGGCCGGATCCGAGGAACCCCCGCATGCGCCGCCGCCACCTTCTCGCCACCGCTCCCCTCCTCGCGCTGCCGCGCTTGGCGCTCGCGCAGGGCGCCTGGCCCGCCCGCCCCATCCGGGCGATCAACCCCTACCCGCCGGGCGGCACGACCGACGTGATCCTCCGCGTCCTGGCGCCGCACCTGGAGCGGGCGCTCGGCCAGCCCTTCGTGGTGGACAGCCGACCGGGGGCGGGCGGCGCGGTGGGCACCGCGGCGGTCGCCGCCGAGCGGCCG
>DASQNQ010000212.1:0-17059 GCA_035644895.1 Acetobacteraceae bacterium
AGAGCGACGCCGGGAAGGGCGTCGCGGCGCTCCGGCTGCATGCGCTGTCGGGCGCGCCGTGCTGCTGAGCGAGGGAGCGGTGATCGGGGCGGTCCACCTCTTCCCCGAAGCGCCGCCGGGCGTGATGCCCCCGCCGACCGAGGCGCGGGACGCGGCCGCGCGCGGCGCATGTCATCCCTGTTGGAACAGGCACCCTGCCCGGCACGGACTTCCGTCACGCTCCATTCGGCAGGAGAAAGGCGAACCAGTAGGCACCTCCTAAGGGGACGCCGCCGATTACGTTGCCGATGGTGATCTGCATGCGGTTGGCGGCTCGCCCGCCGGCGCCGATGCCCGGTCCTGCGCCGGATCCAGCCCGGCCGCCTGCCACAAGGGTCCGGCCGCGCAGGAACCCCGGTCACCGTCTGCGTGCCGGTGGAAGCCCTCGCCCGGTAGGCGACGAGGCGAGCGAATCAGATGATGGCGCGGCGGCCCGGCGGCTCCGACACCGGGAGGTAGCCACACAGGGCGGCCAGGCGCTCCGCGTCGAGGATGACGAGCTCCTGGCCATCAACCCGGGCCAGCCCAGCCGCGTCCAGTTCACCGAAGGAGCGCGTGACATGGGTGCCCGACATCCCGAGCGCCGCCGCCAGATGCCGCCTTTGCAGCGGGAACGGCATGCGGCCCGATCCGTCCTCGGTCAGTCCGGGGGCCATGTCACGGGCGGCCAGACGGTCCCGGAGTTCCAGCACGAGATGCGCGGTCCTTTGTGCGCCGCCCACCTGATTGGCCGCTGCCAGCCTGGCTTCCGCGCGCTCCATGTCATGCAGGTTCGTCTCGACCAGCGCCCGGGCGAAATCCGGGTGGTCGCGCAATGCCGATGCGAGGACGCGCGGGTCATGGGCGCAGACCGTGACTTGCGTCAGGGCTCTGACCGGGCTGCCGACGCGGCTGGTTAGCGCCGCCTCGAGCCCGAACATGTCGCCGGGCAGCAGGATGTCCACGATCCGCCAGGAAGCCGGGCTGCCGTCCTGGGGCGCCACCTCCCGGTAGCGGTAGGCCCAACCCGCCCAGAGCGTGTAGAAGCCGCCGCCCAGGTCGTCCGTTCGGAGGAGGTCAGTCTCCGCAGCCAACCGCCGCCTCGCCAGGACGCTCCGCTGCGCGAGAGCCAGGGCCACGGCGTCGAAGGGCTGAAAGGGCGGCAGACGGCGGACGGGGCAGGAAGCGCAGAGCGCCGCCAAGGAGCCTCCGTCTACCCTCGGCGAGCCTCCTCGGCTGTCCTGATGCCGCACGCCCTTTTCGGCGAGCGCACCGGTTGCGCATCCGTCCATGGCGCAGAGGGTGCCACACCCGACATATGTTCACAAGTGCGAGATAAAGCGCCTTGAGTGACACACAAATGTGTGTGTATACCGACGGATAATCGGCGGGCCCAAACAAAGGGTTAGCCGCTGGCTCGCTCCTGAAGGCAGCAAGGCGCATGTCCGAACGGATCAGTGGCACACCTCCACGCTCGCGGCTTATCCGCCTGCCTGACGTCCCCCTGTCCTGGCTGCTGCTGGCGCTTGTCCTGGTTGTGCTGGTGCCTGCAGCCTGCGTGGGGGTGCTCGCCACCTGGAACGCCGCCACCGAAGGGCGGCTGGCCGCGGAGGGTCGCATGCGCGACACGGCGCGTGCCCTGGCGCTGGCCATCGGCAGCGAGATCGACACCCTCCGCAGCGCCATGCTGGCCCTCTCGGGGGCGGCCGAGCTCGACGGACCCGAACCCGACCTGGCCACCTTCGAGCGGGAGGCACGCCGGGCGGCCACCTTCATCGACACCAGCGTCTCGCTGCTCGAGGCCGCGACGCTACGTCAGGTCTTCAACACCGCCCTGCCGCCCGGCCAGCAGCCGCCCCCCACGACGGCGGCAAGTTTCCGCCAGGTGGTCGAGACCGCGCGCCCGATGGTCACCAATCTCGTCATCGGCGCCGTGGCCCGGCAGCCGGTCGTCGGCGTTGCGGTGCCCGTCATCCGCGAAGGCCAGGTGCGCTTCGTGCTCTCCGCCCGCCTCACGCCGGAGCGCCTGCGGCGCCTCCTCGCGGCGCA
Source organism: Acetobacteraceae bacterium (assembly GCA_035644895.1). Taxonomy (GTDB): domain Bacteria; phylum Pseudomonadota; class Alphaproteobacteria; order Acetobacterales; family Acetobacteraceae; genus Falsiroseomonas. Next base: position 2,068 of record DASQNQ010000212.1, read on the forward strand.
GGGGCTGGTGGAGCGCTCATTCGCCGCCGTCGTGGACGGCAGCCAGCGCCTCGTCGCCCGCTCGGACGCGCTCCATGACCGGCTGCTCGCGCAGCCCATCCCGCCGGAGAACGCGCGGCACTTCGCCGGGCGCGAGGCAGGCATGTACCGCGGTACTGCCCTGGACGGCGTGGAGCGGGTCTTCGCCTTCCATGCCCTGCCGTCCGTTCCGGGCTGGACCTCCATCCTGGCCACCGAAGCCGCAGCCTTCGATGCGGCATGGACTGGGCCCATGAGGACGCAGATGCTGGGTGCTACACTGGTGTTCGCCTTCGGCATTGGCGCCGCCCTGCTTCTCGCGCGCGCGATCCTCGTCCCGGTCGCCCTGCTCGGGCGCGACGCCCGCGCGCTGGCCAGTGGCACGGCGCCGAGGGGGGACCAAGGACCGAGCGGCCGGGATACACGCCTGTCCATCGCAGAGTTGAGGGTGGTGCGCCAGGGGTTCGCCTCCGCCGGCACGGCGCTGGCGGAGCGGGACGAGGCCCGGACCGCGAACGCCCTTATCCTCGCACGGCAGGCTGAGCGGCGCCTGCTGCTGCTCGACCTCTCGCGCGCCATCCTGGAGAAGCGGCATGACGAGGAGGCCCTCGCCGAGATGGTCTTCCAGCGCGCGGCACTCGTCCTCGGCGCCGACCTGCTGTTCAACTTCGCCCTGGAGGAGGATGGCCGGACCCTCCGGCTCGTCGCCGCGCCGGGACTGCCGCCTGGGCAGCTGGGCGCGATCGCCAGGCTCAGCATAGGGGACGGCTTCTGCGGCAACGTCGCCGCGACGCGCCGGCCCATCCAGGCCGATGCCGGGCGGATCGGCTGCGACCCCGCGGGCGTGTTCCTGCGGGCGCTGGGCGCCACGGCCTATGTCGGCCACCCCCTGCTGGCGCAGGACGGCCGCCTGCTCGGAACGCTGGCCTTCGCGAGCACCCGGCGGGACCGGTTCGGCGATGAGGACCTCGACCTGCTGGAGACGCTCGCCCGCTTGGTCGCGCTTGCCTGGCAGCAGCGTCAGGCCGAACTGGCGCTGCGCGAGAGCGAGGCCTTCGGCCGGTCCATCCTGTGCTCGACGTCGGACTGCATGGCAGTCCTCGACGTCAACGGCTACCTGGCCTTCCTGAACGAACCGGGCCGCTGCCAGAAGGAGCTCGACAGCGTCTCCTCCGTGCTGGGGAAGCATGTCACCGAGCTCTGGCCGGAGGAGGCGCGGCCGCTCGTCGAGGCCGCCGTGGACGAGGCCCGCGCGGGACGCACCGCCCACTACACCGCCTTCGGGCCAACGGCGAAGGGCACGCCGAAGTGGTGGGACGTCACCGTCACGCCGGTGCCCGGTGCCGAGGGCGAGCCGCCACGTCTGCTCTCCGTGGCTCGCGACATCACGGAGCGCAAGGCCACCGAGGCCGCGCTCGCCCGGCACACGGACGATCTGGAACGGCTCGTCGGGCAGCGTACGTCGGAGCTGCGCGAGAGCGAGGCCCGCCTGGCCCAGGCGGCCAAGATGGAGGCGCTTGGACGTCTCGCGGGCGGCGTGGCCCATGACTTCAACAACGTGCTCCAGTCGGTGCAGGGCGGCATCGCGCTGGCGCGAAAGCGACTGAACTGCAGCCTCGAGGACGCGGAACGCTTCCTCGACCTTGCCAACGACGCCGCGGCGCGGGGCGCGTCCGTTACGGGTCGCCTCCTCTCGTTCGCACGCCGGGGAGAGTTGCAGGTCGCACCTGTCCAGGCAGCTCCGATGCTCGACGGCCTCGCGGAAATGCTGCGTGCCACGCTCGGTCCGTCCGTCTTGCTCCGGGTGGAAGCAACGACCGGCCTGCCCGACTTGCTGGCCGATGCGGGCCAGCTGGAGGCCGTGCTGGTGAACCTGGCCAACAACGCCCGTGACGCCCTGCCGAACGGCGCGGGCACCATCACGCTGGCCGCATCCCAAGGCCTGCCGGTGCCAAGCCACCTGCCTCCCGGTGATTATGTGCGCGTGTCGGTCATCGACGATGGCGAGGGGATGACGCCCGAGGTGCTGGCGCGGGTGACCGAGCCCTTCTTCACGACCAAGCCGAAGGGCAAGGGCACCGGCCTGGGCCTGGCCATGGCGCGCGGCTTCGCCGAACAGTCGGGGGGCACGCTGACCATCGAGAGCGCTCCCGGCCGGGGCACGACGGTATCGCTCTGGCTGCGCCAAGCGACGGACCGGGCCGGCACGGGAAGCATCGCCGAACCGGCCGCCGCCCTGCACGGCGCGCCTGCGCTGGAACGAGCCTCGCTCCTCGTCGTGGACGACGAGCCGGGCGTGCGGATGGTCCTGGCAACGGCCCTGTCCGAGTTCGGGCACTGCGTCGAGGAGGCGGAGGACGGGGCGTCGGCGCTGCGCCGCCTCGACCAGGGCACACCCGTGTGCGCCCTGGTCACCGACCTCGCCATGCCCGGCGGCATGGACGGGCTGGCGCTGATCCGGGAAGCGCGGAGACGGCGCCCGGGCCTGCCCGCGATTCTCGTCACCGGCCACCTCGGCGACGCAACCCATCGCGCCCTGGAAGAGGCGGCCGGATCCGGACCCTTCGCCCTCCTGCGGAAGCCGGTCGCGCCAGCGGCCGTGGAGGCACAGATCGCCGTTCTGCTCGAAGGCGAGAGGAACAGGCGCCGCTACGGGTGATGTCGCGTCGGTTACCGGAATGGCTGCTAGGCGCAGGCTGGAGTCGGGAGCGCTCCGCCTGCACCCTGCCTGGGCGTATGACGAGGCGGTGCACGCCCTGTTCGGCACGCTGGACTGGCTGGAGGAGCGGCTGTCGCGCCGCCGCTGGCTGGTGGGCAACGCGCTGACAGAGGCCGACATCCGGCTGTTCACCACGCTGGTGCGCTTCGACGCGGTCTATGTCGGGCACTTCAAGTGCAACATCCGACGCCTGGTGGACTACCCGAACCTCTGGGCCTATGCGCGCGACATCTTCCAGGCGCCCGGCATCGCGCCAACGGTGAACTTCGAGCACATCCGCCGGCACTATTACGAGAGCCACCGCTCCATCAACCCGACCGGCATCGTGCCGGCCGGACCGGCACTGGACTTTCTCGCCCCGCATGAGCGCGAGGGGATGTAGCGTCGCGCCTGGTTGGCGTGCAAGGGTCGGGCAGGTCGAGGTCCAGGAGCGACGGCGGGTCCTCGACGGGCAGCCTTTCCCTGCACGCGACGACTCTCATCGGCTCGCTCCCATTGCATGCGGCTGCGTGGCGGCGGGTACTGAGCGGGGGTGATGCCCGACATGGCACGGCTCCTTGGCTGGCTCGTGCCGTGCCCGGCCATGTGCCGGCCTTCGGGAATCCGCTGTCGCGCCGGCTCGCCACTGAAGGCCCGCTCGCGACCGGCGGGCGGATGGGGCTGAGTCCGGCCGCGCAGCGCGATGGGCAATCCGGCCCGTGCGGCGACCAAGTCCTCCGGCGCCGAGGATGCGGCATGCACCCTGTGCCGTGACGAGCCCGGCACCGGGACGGCACGAGCGTTGCGTGCAAGCAGCCCGCCTGCTCCCCCGCACCCGACACCGCCCGTCTCTGGGTGGCGCGAAGCCGACCAGAGGAGGAAGTGCATCCAAGACTGGATGCGACGTAACGGCACGGCTCGATCCAACGAACAACCCAGTGACGTTCCAAGGCTGGCCGCCGGCCTCGGGAACTCGCGAGGGGCTGGCCTGCGCTTGAAACGTCGGGGTCCGGCAGCAAGAGGGGGAAAGACGTCGGATGGCTGCACAGCTTCCGCCCGGAGCCTTGGAAGGGCGCAGCCTCGCGGGGCGCGTGGCACTCGTTACGGGCTCGACGAGCGGCATCGGTCTCGGCATCGCGCGTGCGCTGGCGGCGGCGGGCTCCGCCGTGGTCCTGAACGGCGTCGCGCGCCCGGAGGAGGTCACCACGCTGACCCAGGCCATCAAGAGCGAGTCCGACGTTGATGTCCGCCACTTCGGCGCAGATATGTCGAACCCCGGCGCTATCGCCGCGATGATCGCGGAGGCGCTCGCACGCCATGGTCGGCTCGACGTGCTGGTGAACAATGCCGGCATACAGCACATAGCGCCCGTCGCCGACTTTCCGCCCGAGACCTGGGAACGCCTGCTCGCCATCAACCTGACCGCCGCGTTCCACACCACCCGGCTCGCGCTGCCGGCAATGCGCGCGCAGGGTTTCGGGCGCATCGTGAACATCGCCTCCGCCCATGGACTCGTCGCCTCGCCCTTCAAATCGGCCTACGTCGCGGCGAAGCACGGTGTCCTTGGCCTCACCAAGACCGTGGCACTTGAGGTGGCGGAGGAGCCGATCACCTGCAACGCGATCTGCCCCGGTTATGTGGCGACGCCCTTGGTCGACCAGCAAATCGACGCCCAGGCCGCGGCGTACCGCATGCCGCGTGAGGAGGTGGTGCGCAACATCCTGCTCGCGCAGCAGCCGAACAAGCGCTTCGCGACGGTGGAGGAGATCGGTGCCCTGACCGTCTTCCTCGCCGGAGATGCGGCAGCCTCGATCACCGGCGCCGCCATCCCGGTGGACGGCGGCTGGACCGCTCACTGAGGAGACAGCGACGATGGACGGAACCCTCGGACCGGCGCCGGAAAGGCCAGCGCGCCTGCACCTGGACAAGGCGCAGCTCGGGCAGGTCGTGCTCGTGTTGCAGGGCGGCGGTGCGCTCGGTGCGTACCAGGCCGGCGTCTACCAGGCCCTCGACGAGGCGGGCGTGGAGCCCGACTGGGTGATCGGCACCTCGATCGGCGCCATCAACGCCGGCATCATTGCCGGCAATCGCCCGGGGACGCGCCTATCGCGGCTGCGTGAGTTCTGGGACCGGGTGCACCATGACCCAGTCACCCAGATGGTGGCGGACATGCCGATATGGGGCCCTTTCGCGGCGAATGCCCTGACGGTCTTCGGCGGTCTGCCGCGCTTCTTCGCGCCGAACCCCTGGGCCTTCCTCGGCCTCGGGCTCACGCCGGAAACCGCAGCCTACTACTCCACCGCCCCGCTCGAGGCGACGCTTGCGGGCCTGATCGACACCGACGTGCTGGCCAGCTCCGCAATGCGGCTCACCGTCGGCGCGGCGAATGTCCGCACTGCCGAAATGCGCTACTTCGACAGCCGCGACATGCCGCTCTCGACCCGCCACATCATGGCGTCGGGCGCCCTGCCGCCGGCCTTCCCGGCGGTGCGCATCGACGGCGAGCTGTACTGGGACGGCGGCATTCTCTCCAACACGCCCGTGGAAGCGGTGTTCGACGACAATCCACGACGCAGCGGACTCGTCTTCACCGTCAACATCTGGCAGCCGCACGGGCCGGAGCCGTCGGACATCGCCCGCGTGCTGAGCCGCCAGAAGGATCTGCAATACGCCAGCCGCGCCACTGCGCAGGTGGTGCGCCAGAAGCAGATACACCGGCTGCGTCACGTCATCGCGGAGCTGGTGCGCGAGCTGCCCGAGTCGCGCCGGAACGACCCGGAGGTGCGGAAGCTCGCAGCCCATGGCTGCCTCACACGCATGCATGTCGTCCGCCTGCTCGCGCCCATGCTGTCCGGCGAGGGCCACACCAAGGACATCGACTTCAGCGCCAGCGGCATCCACAGCCGCTGGCAGGCCGGCTACGCCGATGCGCTGCGCGTGCTGGAGCAGCAGCCCTGGACGCATGAGTTCGATCCGATCGAAGGCTTCATCATGCATGACACCGAGGCCGGCACGATCGTCCGCGAGGGCTGAGGCACAGGGGAGAGCAGCATGCGAAGGATCGTGATCCTCGGCGGCGGTTTCGCCGGCGCAACCCTCGCGCGCCGCCTGTCCGGCCGCCTGCCGAAGGGGTGGGAGGCGCTGCTGGTGAGCGAGGAGAGCTACACCACCTACAACCCGCTGCTGCCGGAAGTTGTCGGCGCCTCGATCTTCCCCGAGCACGTCGTCGCGCCGCTGCGGCAGGTGATCGACGTCCAGCGCGGCCTGGGCTTCGTGATGGGACGCGTCACCGACCTCGACCTGCCAGGGCGGTCGCTGGGCTGCGAGACGCTCGCCGGCCCGCGTCGCATCGCCTATGACCACCTCGTCCTCGCATTCGGCAGCCGGGCTCGGCTCGACCTGATCCCGGGGATGGCGGAGCACGCCATGCCGCTCAAGACCGTGGGCGATGCCCTGCACATTCGGAACGCCGTGCTCCGCCGCCTCGCGCGCATCGAGCTGGAGACGGACGCGGAGCGGCGCCGGCGCCTCGGCCACTTCGTCGTCATCGGCGGAGGCTTCTCCGGAGTGGAAGTTGCGGGCGCGCTGGCGGACTGCCTGCACGACGTCGCGCGCTACTACCCCGGTGTCCGGCCGGAGGAGCGGCGCGTCACCGTTGTGCAGGACATCGGGCGGCTACTCCCTGAACTGCCGGAGGAGCTCGGCGTGGCGGCACAGCGAATGCTGGAGCGGCGCGGCGTCGACATCCGCCTGAACGCAGGCGCGGCATGGATCGGGGCGGAGGGTGTCCTGCTGAAGGATGGCGGGATGCTGGACGCGGAGACGGTGATCGCCACAATCGGCACGCGAACCAATCCCCTGGCGACCGAGGCCGGCCTGCCGCTGGAGCGTGGGCGCATCCGCGTGGACGGCGCGATGCGCGTGCCGGGCGTGGACGACGCCTGGGCGCTGGGCGACTGCGCGCTGGTGGTCAACGGGCGCGACGGAACCCCTTCCCCGCCGACCGCGCAGTTCGCCGTGCGCCAGGCGCGGCTGCTCGCGGACAACCTGCTGACTGCGATTGCCGGCGGCGTCCCGCGCGACTTCACCTACAAGCCACGCGGAGCGATGGCCGCCATCGGCCACCAGCGCGGCGTGGCGGAGGTATTCGGCGTTCGGCTGACCGGCCTGCCGGCCTGGCTGCTGTGGCGGGCCTACTATCTCGCGCTGATGCCGACCTTCGGCCGCCGCTTCCGCATCTTCGTGGAGTGGAGCTGGGGCATGCTGTTTCCGGCCGACATCACGCACATCCGCTTCACCCGCAGCGCCGAGCATGCCCCCGCCCCGCCGATTGCCCCGCCGATCGCGCAGGCGAGCGCCCCCGCCGTTCCGGTGGCCTGAGGCGCGGGGTAGGCTCCGGTGGAGATCGCGATGGCGAGCCTCGGCTTCGCGGCAGCCGTGCTCTGCGCGGTGATCATGGGCTTCGCCATCCAGCGCGGCACCACCTGCACCGTCCTCGCGGTGAACGAAGTCATCGAGCAAGGCACGGTGCGACGTCTGGCGGCGATGATCGAGGCAGCGCTTTGGGTTACCGGCGGCCTGCTGATGGCCAAGGCGCTGCACCTGCTGGCACAGATGCCATCCGGTTTCCCGCTCACCGGGTGGACGGTCGCGGGGGGCGTGCTGCTCGGGCTCGGCGCGGTCATCAACGGCGCCTGCATCTTCGGCGCCCTCGCCCGGCTCGGCAGCGGCGAATGGGCCTACGCGGCGACGCCGGCCGGCTTCTATCTCGGCTGCCTGAGCTATCCGCTCGTTGCCGGCGCGGCGCCGCTCCAGCCGCTGCCGGATCCCTCCCCCGTGCTGTCGGCGCCGGGCTGGACGGTGCTGCCCTTCCTGGGCTTCGCGGCCTGGCGGATCCTGCGCCCGGTCTTCGCACTCCGCACGGGGTCGGCCGGGTCCGGCGCGGCAGGACATCGGGCGCGGGAGCCGTCCTCCCTCGTCTGGTCGCCGCATGCAGCGACGACGGTCATCGGCATCACCTTCGTCATTTCGCTCCTGCTCGCAGGAGCCTGGGCCTACACCGAGGCACTGGCCGACCTGGCCCGCGACATGGCCGGCAGCCTGACCTGGCGCATGCTGCTGCTTGGCGCGCTGCTGGCCGGGGCCGTGCTGGGCGGATGGACTGCCGGCCGGCTGCGCCGCGCGCGCCCACCGCCGTCCCAGATCCTGCGCTGCGCGCTCGGTGGCGCAGCCATGGCCTGGGGCGCGCTGCTGGTGCCGGGGAGCAACGATGGCCTGGTCCTGCTCGGCATGCCGCTGCTCTGGCCCTATGCCTGGGTGGCCTTCGCCGTGATGTGCGCGGCGATCGCGGCCGCGCGGCTGCTCCGCCCACGTGGGCTGCCCGGGAAGGCGCCCGCGCGCGGACCGACCCGCGACGCCAGCAATCAATAGCGGTGATCGGCCGAAATCGGTCGTAACCTCCGCATCACCCTCGGCGAATACGGGGACAGTCACGGGCGGGGATCATGTCGAAGGGCACAGCGGTCTCGATCGTCTGCAAGACGCCGGGGGTCGGCGGCGGCAAGTCTCGACTGCGTCCCCTGCTCGGGGCGGACACTGTGGCGCGCCTCTCCGCCTGCTTCATCCGCGACATCGCCGAGACGCTCGACGCTCTCCCGCCGGAGATTGGCGGCTCCCGCATCGCGATCTACAGCCCCGCCGGGTCCGAGGATGCCCTCCGCCCCCTGCTGCCGCCCCACTGGCGGTTGTTCTTCCAGCAGGCGGCAACAATCGGCGAGGTGCTGCACGCCAGTACGGCCGCCTTCCTGGCGGAGGGCCATGACTGCGCGCTGGTCGTCAACGCCGACAGCCCTACCCTGCCCGGCGCCCTGGTCGAGCAGGCGGTGGCGGCGCTTCGCGCGCCCGGCGACCGCGTGGTCTTCGGGCCCGCCAGTGACGGCGGCTACTACCTGATCGGCCTCAAGCGGGCCCATGCCCCGCTGTTCGAGGGCATCGCCTGGAGCACGCCGACGGTGCTGGAGCACAGCCTTGGAAGGGCAGCTTGGATCGGGCTGCCGGCAGTCCTGCTGCCGACCTGGTACGACGTGGATGACGCGGAAACCCTCGCGCTACTCGAGGCCGAGATGTCCGGGCGGTCGCCGGGCTTCGCCGCCCCCGGCCTGGCCGGCGCCCCCGCGCGCCACACGCGCACGCTGCTCACGGCACGGGTCGGGGCCGGGGCGGCGTGACGGCGGCACGGCGCCTCCTGCCGCTCTCCGCTGTCGGTGCGGTCCTTGTGGCGACGACCCTGGCCGGGCCGGCGGTGCATCGCGGACTCGGCGACATCGCCTTCGCGACGCTGGCCATCGGGCAGGGCCTGCTCGTCCTGGTTGCCCTCCGCCTCGCCCTCGCCTGCCCGACGCGTCCGGCGCTTGCCTTGATCGCCGCAGTAGCGGTGGCGATGCGGCTGGCGGTCTTGCCGGTCGAGCCGCATCTCTCGACCGACGCCTACCGCTACGTGTGGGATGGACGCGTCCAGGTGGCCGGCATCAACCCCTATCGCCACGTCCCGGCCGACCCGGCGCTCGAGGCGCTGCGCGACGAGGCGATCTTCCCGCACATCAACCGCGCCGACTACGCGCCGACCATCTACCCGCCCGGCGCGCAGATCCTGTTCCAGGTGGTGGCGCGCGTCAGCGACAGCCTCCTCGCCATGCGGATCGCCTTCGTCCTGTGCGAACTGGCGATCGTGGCCGCGCTGCTCGACCTGCTGCGCCGCATCGGGCAGGCCCCGGTGCGCGTGCTGGCCTATGCCTGGCATCCGCTCACGGTGTGGGAGATCGCGGGCAGCGGCCACCTCGACGCGGCGATGCTCGCGGCGATGATGGCGGGGCTGTGGATCGCGGTGGTTCCCGGGCGCCGGCTGCTCGCCGCGGCGGTCCTCGCGGTCGCGGCGCTGGTCAAGCCGCCGGCGGTTCTTGCCCTGGCCGCGGTCTGGCGTCCCTGGGACTGGCGAGCGCCGGCAGTGGCCATCGCGGTCGCGGCGGCTCTCTACCTGCCGTACCTTTCTGCCGGCGGCGCCGTCATCGGCTTCCTGCCCGGTTATCTCGGGGAGGAGCGCATTGCGACCGGCGACGGCTTCTGGCTCGTCGCCAGCCTGCAGGCGCTGCTCGGTCCCCTGCCCTGGGTGCGGACGGGCTACCTTGCGGCGGCCCTGGTCGTCGTCGGCGTCCTCGCGTTGCGCGTCGCGCTGCACGCCGATCGCACCCCGCGCGCGGTGCTGGAGCGGCTGTGCTGGACACTCTTCGCCTTCGTCCTGCTGCTCTCGCCGGACTACCCCTGGTACTGGCTCATCCTGCTGCCCTTCGTCGCGCTGCTCGGCTTCGCGCCGGGCTGGGCCGCGACCATCGCCTGCTTCCTGCTCTATGACGTGATCGACGAGGGCTTCTACGTGGAGTTCGCGCTGCGCGATACCGCGCTGCACCTCGTCATCCTCGCCACCCTGCCGCTTGCGCTGCGCACCCGCCGCGCGCGCCGGCCCGTCGCTGCCGAAGGACCCGCAACATGACCGACGACACGGCCACGGCGCCGCGCGTGGATCCGCGCCGCTACCACGAGGCCGTCAGCGCCGACGGACCCATCGCGGCGGCGCCGCCGGTCTGCCTGTACCTGGAGACCACGAACCGCTGCAACCTGCTCTGCACCACCTGCCCCCGCACCTATGAGGAGCTGGAACCCCCGGCGGACATGAGCTGGGATATGTTCACCCGCATCGTGGACCAGGTGCCGGACATCGCACGCGTGGTGCTGCACGGCGTCGGCGAGCCGATGCTTGTGAAGGACCTGCCGCGGCAGGTGCGCTACCTCAAGGACCGCGGCGCCTATGTCCTGTTCAACACCAACGGCACGCTGTTGACCCCCCGCAAGGGGCGCGAGCTGGCCGAGGCCGGGCTCGACGAGCTGCGCGTCTCCCTCGACGCTTCCAACCGCGCTTCCTTTCTCGCCGTGCGCGGTGTGGACGTCTTCGACCGCATCCTCCGCAACGTGCGCGCCTTCACCGAGACGCAGGCGCGGGAGGGGCTGGCGAAGCCCCGCGTCTCCATGTGGCTGACCGGCCTGCGCGAGACGGTGGAGCAGCTATCGGCCTTCGTCCGCGTGGCGCATGAGGCTGGCGTGAAGGAGGTCTATCTCCAGCGCCTCGTCTTCTTCGGGAGCGACGCGATCGGCCATGCAAGGCCAGACCAGGCGCTGTTCGAGCGCATGACGCGGGAGGAGGCCGCCCTGCTGGACGAGGCCGCGGCGCTCGCCGCCTCGCTCGGCATGCGTTTCAGCGCCTCGGGCGCGGCGAGCGAGCCGGGCATGAGCCTGAGGCACGAGGCGGAGGCCAGCCCGTGGTCGCTCTGCCGGCGGCCCTGGTCGGTGATGTACTTCACCGCGAACGGCCGCGCCCTGCCCTGCTGCATCGCGCCCTTCGCGCAGCGCGGCTACGAGAACTACACGCTTGGTGACGCCAGCCAGGAGTCGCTGCGCGAGATCTGGAACGGGCCCGCCTACCAGGCCTTCCGCACCGCCCTGCTCTCCGACGTGCCGCCAGCGAGCTGCGCGGGCTGCGGCCTGCGATGGAGCCTGTGATCCCGGGCGTCGCGGCGGTCATCCCCTGCCTCGACGAGGAAGCGGCGATCGGCCAGGTGGTTGCGGCGGTGCAGGCGGCGGGCGTGCCGGTCGTCATCGTCGTGGATGGCGGATCGCGGGACGCAACGGCGGCCCGGGCCCGCGTGGCCGGCGCGGTGGTCGTGGAGGAGCGCCGGCGCGGCTACGGGCGGGCCGTGCAGGCCGGCATCGCCGCCCTACCGCCGGAGGCGCGCATCGTGCTGTTCCTCGACGGCGACGGCAGCGACCCGCCCGAACGGATCCCGGAGGTGCTCGCCCCGATCCTGGCCGGCCGCGCCGCTTTCGTGCACGGCACGCGCATCCGCGGCTCGCGAGAGCCAGGCGCCCTCTCACCCCAGCAGGTTGCGGCTGGCCGGGTGGCGCAGGTCCTCCTGCGTCTCGTCTATGGCGCACGCTTCTCCGACATGTCGCCCTATCGTGCCATCAGACGCGACGCACTGGAGCGCCTGGGCATGCGGGAAGCGACCTATGGCTGGAACCTCGAGATGCTGATGCGCGTGGCGGCGGCGGGGATTCCCGCGGAGGAGGCCGCGGTGGGGCAGAGGTGCCGGATCGGCGGCGTGTCCAAGGTCTCGGGCAACCCGCGCGCCGTGGCGGCGGCCAGCTGGAGCATCGCCACGACGTTCCTGCGCCTCGCCGTGGCGCTGCGGCGTGGTTGACCGGGAGGGGCGGCGCCCCTCCCTCCCCTGCCGTCACGATGCCAGGGCGTGCCAGCGCGCCGCCGGCAGGGTGAGCCGCTGCTCCCGCAGCAGCAGCGCGTCCAGCCCGAGGCTGCGCCCGGCGCGGTGCACGATGAACCAGCCCTGGGTGAAGATCATGAACCAGAAAAGCCAGGGCCACTCGAAGTCCACGTGATAGAGCCCGAGCCAGAGCTGCACGACGAAGCCGATCGCGAGCAGGCTGGAGACGCGCACCGCGAAGCCGAGCATCAGGCTGACGGCGAAGAACATCTCCCCGGAGAAGGCGACCGCCTGGAACAGCGGCAGCAGCGGCAGCATCACATGCGTGGCCAGCGCACGGTGCCAGCCGAAGGCCGCGTGCTCGGCGATCTGGCTCGTCCAGTGGAAGAAGCCGGGCGACTGCGGGAAGGGTAGCTTCCAGAGTGCACCCTGAAACCACATCGCCCCCATCATCGTGCGCGCGAACCACGTCCAGAGATGGACGGCGCTGCGCTGCGCGGGGTCGGCGCGCCAGTTGCGGACCGCGAGGCCGATGCTGCCCACCAGCAGCGCCCAGAACAGCGCCAGGAGAAGCCAGCCGAACAGGCCGAGCGCCTGCTGGTCGGGCTGCTGCCCGATCAGGAACAGGAAGCTGTCGGTGAAGGGGTCGGTGCGCATGCGCGGTGTCCTCCTCTCTCCCGCGCGGGGGCGGGGTCTCAGGCCGGCTGCGGCAGGGCGCGCAGCAGGACGGACAGCAGCCGCAGCGCCTCCGCGGCGCCCTCGGCCTCGCCCTTCTCGAAGTCTCCTTCGTCCTGGCCCATGGCATTGGTTACGTGCGCCACGCAGAGAACCCTGCGCCTCGTCGCCGTCGCGAAGGCGTAGAGCGCGGCGGCCTCCATCTCCACGGCGAGGCATCCGGCGGCACGCGCCGTGGCGATCGCCTCCGCCGTCTCGCGGAAGGGGGCGTCGGTGGTCCAGGTGGCGCCGCGCAGCACCGTGATCTCCCGCGCCTCATCCGCGAGCCGGGCCGCGGCTGCGGCGATCAGCCCGGGTTCGGGCATTTCGGCGAAGGGGGCCGGCGGCAGGTAGTGGTGGCTGGTGCCCTCGTCGCGCAGCGCGCGCTCGATCAGCACGAAGTGCGGCGCGCGCGGCAGGTTCTCCGCGATGCGCCCGGAGGAGGTGATGCTGACCAGCGTCCGGCAACCGCTGGCGAAGAGCTGCTCGGCCAGCAGGACGGCGAACGGCGCGCCCACCGCCCGACCGATCGCGCCGACCGGTTGCGGAACGCCGGGCAGGTCGAAGGTGACGAGTTCGGTGTGGTAGCAGGCCCAGCCCGGATGCGGCCGCGCCCGCCCGTTGCGGACGAGGTGCGCGACGATGTCGCCATCCGGGTCGAGCAGGCAGGCCGGCGGAACGGGTGTGTCGGGCAGCCCCTTCTGGCGCCGTGCCTCGCGCAGCAGTGCCGCGGGTTGAAAGACGGAGGGTGCGCCGAAGTCCCTCGGCCCGAGCAGCGGGGAGGTCATGCGCCTGCCAGCTCCCTTTCCGGCGGTGCGGGGGCCACCGCGGTCCGCAGCACCTCGATCGGCTCCGGCGCTGCGGAGCGTGGCAGCACCTCGCCGATCACCGCGGCCCCCGCGTAGCCGGCCGCATGCAGCGCCAGGACGCAAGCCTCGGCATGCGCGGCGGGCACGCCGGCCAGCAGCCCGCCCGCGGTCTGCGGGTCGAACAGGATCGGCCAGCCGGGCAGTGCCTGGGCGCGCTCCAGGTCCCGCACCGCGCGGCGCAGACGGACGTTCTGCGGCTGCAGCGAGGAGAAGACGCCGCGCGCGATGCTCTCCCGCGCGCCGTCGAGCACCGGAATGCGGTCCAGCACCAGGCGCGCATCCACCTCCCCCGCCCGCGTCATCTCGACCAGGTGGCCAAGCAGCCCGAAGCCGGTCACGTCGGTTGCCGCCCCCGCGCCATGGGTCGCCAGCACCTCCGCCGCGCGCCGGTTGGAGGCGCACATGTGGCGGATCGCCGCCTGCACCCAGCGCGCCCGCGCCAGGCCCCGCATGTCGGCCGCCAGCAGCGTGCCGGTGCCGACCGGCTTGGTGAGCACCAGCGCGTCGCCGGGCCGGAGCCCACCCTTGCGCAGCACGGCGTCGCGCGCGACCAGCCCGTGCACGGCGAAACCGAGCGCGAGCTCCGCGCCCTCGCTTGTATGGCCGCCGACAAGCGCGCAGCCGGCCTCGCGCAGGGTGGCGTTGGCGCCTGCCATCATCGCCGAGAGATCCGCCTCGACCTTCGCCTCCGGCCCGTAGGGCACGGTCGCGATGGCCAGCGCCGTCTGCGGCTCCCCGCCCATGGCGTAGATGTCGCCCAGAGCGTGGTTCGCGGCGATCATGCCGAAGCGCCAGGGATCGTCCACGATGGCGCGGAAGTAGTCCACGGTCTGCACTGAGAGCCTCGGCCCGCCCGTGTCCACTACCGCCGCGTCGTCCGGCGCCACAAGGCCGATCAGCACCTCCGGCCGCGGAAAGGGTTCGATGCGGCCGAGCGCGCGGGAGAGGACCGTGGCACCCACCTTCGCCCCGCACCCGCCGCATCGCATGGCGATGGCCGAGATGTCGCGGAGCGCCGCCTTGTCGGCCAGCGGCGAGGCCGGGCCGGGCGCGGCGGCCGCCATGTCCGGCAGATCGCGGAAGCGCCGCATGAAGCGGCGATCAATGCGGTCCTTCAAATTCCACACCCAACGCCCTTCGAAGGTCAGGCCGTTGCGCGTTCCGATCGCGTGCGGCCCGCCGGTCGAGACGAGGTAGAGCGCGTCGCGCTGCGGCCTGTAGGCGCGCAGCCGTCCGCCGATCAGCGTGGCGTTGATGTTCGTGGCCAGCACCGGCCCTGCACGGACGGCATAGACGCCGGAGCGGGGCATGGGCCGCGGGTCGAAGGCCACCGTGTCGCCGGCGGCGAAGACCTCCTCGCGCCC
>DASQNQ010000213.1:0-4380 GCA_035644895.1 Acetobacteraceae bacterium
GCGCCGCAGAGCGGGGCGGGGGCATGTCATCGGACGGCGGACAGGAAGGCGCGGAGGCACCGGCGAAGGCCGGCAAGAAGAAGCTCGTCCTGATCGCCGCGCCCGTCCTGCTGCTCGGCGCGGGCGCGGGCCTCTGGTTCGGCGGCATCCTGCCGCCGCTGCTCGGCATGGGCGGCAAGGTCGAGGCGGCTGCGGCCGCGCCTCCGGCTCCGTCGCCGCCGGGCTTCGTCGAGCTGCCGGAGATCGTCACCAACCTGAACGTGCCGGGCCGCCGCCCGACCTTCATCCGCCTGCGCGCGAAGCTCGAGATCGCGCGGGCGGACGAGGCGGCCGCCGTGCAGGCCGCCATGCCGCGACTGATGGACATGTTCCAGACCTACCTCCGGGAGGTCCGGCCCGAGGAACTGCGTGGCAGCGCCGGCACGCACCGGCTGCGGGAGGAGCTGGTGGCCCGCGCCACGCTCGCCGCCGCCCCGGCGCGGGTCACGGACGTGCTGTTCCTGGAAATGCTCGTACAATGAGCGACCAGGAGGAGGACCTCGCCGCAAGCTGGGGCGCGGCGCTGGAGGCGGAGGTGGCGGGCGCGGTCGCCGCGCCAGCGCCCGATGCCGCGCGCGTGCTGAGCCAGGCCGAGATCGACAGCCTCCTCGGCGTCTCGGGCGGCGGCGAGCGCGCGGAGGCGCAGACGGGGATGGAGCGCATCATCGCCTCCGGCCTCGTCGCCTACGAACGCCTGCCGATGCTGGAGATCCTGTTCGACCGGCTGGTGCGGCTGCTGACGACCACGCTCCGCAACTTCACCTCCGACAACGTGGAGATCTCCATCGACGGCATCACCTCGCTGCGCTTCGGGGAGCACATCGACAGCATCCCGCTGCCCGCCATGCTGGCCGTGTTCAAGGCGGAACCCTGGGACAACTTCGGCCTGATCGTGGTGGACAGCCCGCTGATCTACTCGGTGGTCGACGTACTGCTGGGCGGCCGGCGCGGCACCGCTGCCATGCGGATCGAGGGGCGGCCCTACACCACCATCGAGCGCACGCTGGTCGAGCGGCTGATCGACGTGGTGCTGGCCGACATGCGCGCGGCCTTCGACCCGATCTGCGACGTCTCCTTCCGCTGCGAGCGGCTGGAGGTGAATCCGCGCTTCGCCGCGATCGCGCGCCCCTCCAACGCCGCCATGCTGGCACGGCTTCGCATCGACATGGAGGACCGGGGCGGGCGCCTGGAGGTCCTGTTTCCCTACGCGACGCTGGAGCCGGTGCGCGAGAAGCTGCTGCAGCAGTTCATGGGCGAGCGCTTCGGCCGCGACTCGATCTGGGAGACGCATCTGGCGGAGGAGCTGCGCCAGACGGATGTCGCGCTCGACGTGGTGCTGGACGAGCAGACCATGCCGCTTGCCCAGGTACTGGCGCTGAAGGTCGGGGACCAGCTCTCCCTCTCGTCTCCCGCCGGCGCGCCGGTGCGGCTGCGGTGCGGGGACGTGCCGCTGTTCGAGGCGCAGCTCGGACGAAGGGAGAACCGCCTGGCGGTGCGGATCGAGCGCGAACTGGCGCGGGAGGGAGTGGCGGGGGTTGCCGGATGACGACGTTCGAATGGATCGCGCATGCGCTGCTGCTGGGCCTCCTTGCTGTGGCGCTGCCCTTCGTCTGGCGGCTGGACCGCAGGCTCTCCGCGCTGCGGGCGGAGGGTGCGGCGCTCAGCCGGGGTGTGGCGGGCATGACCGAGGCCACGGTGGCGGCGGAGGCTGCGCTGTCACGGCTGCGCAGCACGGCGGAAACCTCCGGCCGCTCCATGGCCGAGCGCGTCGCCGCCGGAGAGCGGCTGCGGGACGACCTGGCCTTCCTCGCCGACCGTGCGGAGAAGCTGGCGGACCGGCTCGATGGGCTGGTGCGCACTGCCCGCCCGCTGGCCGAGCCGCCGCGCCCCGCCCTGCCCGAGGCGATGCCGCGGAGCGAGGCGGAACGAGAGCTTCTACGTGCCCTGCGCGGTGATCGCTGATGCCGCGCCTCCGGCTTCTCGCCCTGGTGCCGCCTGCGATCGGCCTGCTGCTGCTGGCGCGGCTGGACGCCTGGACGCGCGGCGATGCGGCACCCGAGCCGGTGATCATCTCCTCCGCACTCGCACAATCGCCCGCGACACCTGTCGCACCCTCCCCCGCGAGTCCGGCTCCCGCACCGGCCGAGGCGGCGGAGCGCGCCGTGCTGGAAGCGCTACGCAGCCGCCGCGCCGAGATCGAGGCGCGGGAGGCTGCCCTTACGGCGCGCGAGCAGGTGCTGGCCGCGGCGGAGCAGCGCCTCGGCCAGCGTATCGAGGAGCTGACGGCACTGCAGGGCCGCCTGGAGGCGCTGGAGCGCGAGCGCGCGGCGCGCGAGGAGGCGGGCGTGCGCGGCCTCGTTAAGCTCTACGAGGGCATGCGTCCGCGTGAGGCGGCCGTGATCTTCGAGGAGCTGGAGCTGCCCGTGCTGCTCACGATCCTCGACCGGATGCGGGAGGCAAGGGCCGCCCCCGTGCTTGGCGCCATGCGGCCGGAGCGGGCGCGGCTGGTCACGGCGGAGCTGGCGCGGATGCGGGCCGAGCGGCCGCGATGAGGGGCTACGGCGCAGGAGGCGCGGCGGTGCTCCGGGATCTGGGAAGGGGAAGCTGACAGGGGATGCCGATGGACAAGAGCATGAACGTTCTCATCGTCGACGACTACAAGACGATGCTGCGCATCATCCGCAACCTGCTGAAGCAGCTCGACTTCGAGAACGTGGAGGAGGCGACGGACGGGCAGGAGGCGCTGGCCAAGCTGCGCGCGGGCAAGTTCGGGCTGGTGATCAGCGACTGGAACATGACGCCGATGACGGGGCTGGAGCTGCTGAAGGAGGTGCGCGCGGATGCGCGGCTGAAGGACACGCCCTTCATCATGATCACGGCCGAGAGCAAGACCGAGAACGTGGTCGCCGCCAAGCAGGCGGGCGTATCGAATTACATCGTGAAGCCCTTCAACGCGGAGACGCTGCGCGAGAAGATCGAGAAGGTGCTGGTTCATGCCTGACGGAACGGTCGTGGCGGACGACGCCCGCATCGAGGACGCGGTGCGCAAGGTTCTGGGCTCGCTGGCGGGCGACCTCACCGCCATGGAGGCCGCGCTGCTGGCGGAGCTGGAAGGGCTCGGCCGCACCATCGCGCGCGCGAAGCAGGAGATCCTGTCGCTGCGGATCGAGGACGTGACTGCGGCGCACATCCCCGGCGCGACGGACGAGCTGGACGCGATCGTCGAACACACGGCCCAGGCGACGAACGAGATCCTCGACTCGTGCGAGACGCTGGAGCGCCTGACGCTGGAGGGAGAGGCCGCCGAGACGTTGCAGTCTGCCATCACGCGCATCTATGAGGCCTGTTCCTTCCAGGACATCACCGGCCAGCGCATCGGCAAGGTGGTGGCGGCGCTCAAGGCGATCGAAGCGCGCATCGCATCCCTGGGTGAGCGCTTCGCGGGCGGCGCACCGAAACCCGCGCCGCCCGCCCCGGACCAGGCGTCCCCCGCAGTGGCGGAGGGTCGGCGGCTGGCGAACGGGCCGCAGCTTCCCGGCGGCGGCGTCAGCCAGTCCGACATAGACGCGCTGTTCGACTGATGCGCGGCGCGGCTGCCCTTGCCCTTCTGCTGCTGCCCGGCATCGCCCTGGCGCAGGAGCGCGTGCGGGTCCGGACGGGCGACCACCCGGGACATGGCCGGATCGTCGCGGACTGGGCGGCCCCTGTGCCTTACCAGGTCGACGAGGCGCCCGGGCGTGCCGTGCTGCGCTTCGGCCAGCCGGCCATCTTCGACCTTTCGGGCGCGCGACGGCTGCCGCGGAACGTGGCCGGGATCTCGGCGAGCGACGTCGCGGTGGAGGTCACGCTTCGGCCCGGGGCACGGCTGCGCCACTACCGACTCGGGAACCGGGTGGTGCTCGATGTGCTTGACCCGGCGCCGCGCCGTGCGCCCGCAGCCCCGGCGCAGGCGCCCGCCGCGGCACCGCCCGCGCTGCCTGCCGCCGCACCCGTTCCCGCCCCGCCGGAACCATCCCCGCGGCTTCCGGCGGTGACGCTGTTGGCCGGCAGCCCACCCGCGCTTGCGATCCCCGCAGCGGCCGGTGTGGGCGCGGCGCTGCTCCGGCGCGGCGACCAGTGGCTGGCCGTGTTCGATGCAGCGCTCGTGCTCGACCTTTTGGCCCTCCGCGGCGTGCCCGCGCTGGCCGCGGCCGCGCTGGACACGGGGCTCGACCAGGCGGTGCTGCGCGTCCCGGCTGCGATCGGCCCCGCGCCGCGTCTCAGGCGCGAAGGCGCCGCCTGGATACTGGACCAGCCCGAGGACCCGGCGCCGCAGCGCGCCATCCTCGCGGAACCCGAGCC
>DASQNQ010000214.1:0-15254 GCA_035644895.1 Acetobacteraceae bacterium
ATGCGCCGCCGCGCGCCATCACCGGCCGGGATCAGCCCGAGGCGGTCCAGTGCCGCCTCGAACGCCGCATCAGCCACCCGGCGCGACCAGGCGCACCTGGCCATCCTCGACCTGGACCAGCGGTGCCGGCATCAGCCGTGCCCGCTTGCCGTCCAGGCTGGCCCCGGTGCGCGCATCGAACCGCCAGCCGTGCCAGGGGCAGCGGACGACGCACCCCGGCTCCAGCGGCACGTCGTCGAGCGGCCCGAGCCAGTGCGGGCAGATCGTCGAGTGCGCCAGCAAGGCGCCGTCCGCGTCCGCCAGCACACGGAATGGCCGCCCGGCGAACTCCACCAGCAGGGGCAGCCGCGGCAGCAGCGCCTCTAGCGGGCCGAGGGCGACCGGCAGCGCCGGGGGCTGCGGCTCCGCGGCCCAGGCGCGGGCGCGCGCCTGGGCCATCTCGCGGTGCTGCATCATCGCCTCGTCCTCGGACCACAGGCGCTCACAGCTCGCGAGGTATTTCTGCCCCAGCATCTCCCGCTTGGCGGGCTCTGCTTCGGGCAGGTAGTACAGGACCTCGATGGCAGTGCGCTGGGGCGCCAGGGGCGTCAGCTGCACCCAGAAGCGGGTGCCGGCGCCGATGCCGGCCTCGAACACGGCGGTGTAGCGCGCGCGCTCCCGGTCCGCCTCCAGCCGCAGCACCTGGTCGCGCTCGGGCGTGCTCGGCGGGCGCGACAGCCGCACCCGCCAACCCCAGTCCCCGCTGTCCAGCTTCTCGATGGCGGTGAAATAGGTGTCGTGCAGCGCGGGGAGGTGCTCCCAGTCGAACACGTTCTCGAAGATGCGCGCGACGCTGGCGCCCACCTCACGGCGGTAGGTAGCAGCGAGGTGCAGCGTGGGGTCGGCGGCGGTCGCCTCGGGCGTGGTGCTCGGTGTCATCAGATCCTCCGGATGTTCCAGAACAGCGTCGGGCCCTTGAGGACGCCCGCCACGCTGCGGCGCCAGGCGGTCGGCTGGAAGAACTGGCCGAGCGGGATGTAGGGCAGGTCCTGGAAGGCGGCGCGCTGGATCTCCGCCGCGATGCCGCGCTGCGCCTCGGCGTCCGTTGCCTCGAACCAGGACTGGCGCAGCGCCTCGATCCGGTCGGAGCCCGGCCATCCCGGCCAGGCGGCCGTGCCGTTGGACCGCAGCATCAGGTGGACGCCGGGGTTCAGGAAGTCGAGGCCGGAGAAGAAGGTGAACAAGGCGTTCCAGCCCCCGCGCGCCGGCGGCTCCCGGTTCGCGCGGCGCTGCACCACGGTGGCCCAATCCGTCGGTGCGTAGTCCACGGAAAGGCCCGCGCGGCGCAGCATGTCCACGCCGACCTCCGTCAGCGCCTGCACGTTCGGGTAGTCCGTCGGGCCGATGACCGTGACGCGCGCGCCCGCCCGCCCTGCCGCTTCCAGTGCGCGCCGGGCGGCGGCGGCGTCGCGCGGGCCGGCCAGCGCCTCCATCCCCGCATCGGAGGCCATGGGCGCGCCGGGCGGGAAGAAGCCGACGCCGTCGCGCCATGCGGTGCGGTCGGCGCCGGCCGCGGCCGTCACGAAGTCCGCCTGCGCGACGGCGGGCAGCAGGGCGCGGCGCGCGGCGGGGTCGTCGAAGGGCGGGTGCAGGTGGTTCGGGCGCAGCACCGCCATGAAGCCGAAGGGGTCGGGGTTCTCCACCACCAGCTCCGCCCGCCGGCGCAGCAGGGGCAGCAGGTCGGGCGTCGGGAATTCCCACCAGTCCACCTCGCCCGCCTGCAGCGCGGCCGCGGCCGTGGCGGCGTCGGGCAGGGTAATCCACTCGACGCGGTCCATGTGCGCGACCTTCGGCCCCGCGGTGCCCGAGGGCGTGCCGCCGGGCCGCGGCACGTAGCCCTCGAAGCGCGCATAGGCGACGCGGGCGCCGGAGACACGCTGGTCGGCCAGGAAGCGGAACGGGCCGCTGCCCACCACCTCCGTGATCGGGCGCGCGGGGTCGGTCGCGGCCAGGCGTTCCGGCATGACGAAGCAGACGGGCGGCGAAGTCTTGGCGAGCGCGTCGAACAGCATCGGGAAGGGGCGGGAGAGCCGGAAGCCGATGGTGCGGTCGTCGGCGGCCACCAGCTCCTCGGTCAGCGCCATCAGCGTCTGGCCGAGCGGGTCGCGCGCGCCCCAGCGGCGAATGGAGGCCACGCAGTCGCGCGCCGTCACCCTTTCCCCGTCGTGGAAGCGCAACCCCTCGCGCAGCCGGATCAGGACGCGGCGGCCGCCATCCTCGACGATGTGGCCCTCGGCCATCTGCGGCTGCGGACGCACCTGCTCGTCCAGGCCGTACAGCGTGTCCCAGACGAGGTAGCCGTGGTTGCGGGTGATGTAGGTGGTGGTGACGACCGGGTCGAGCACGCCGAGGTCGGCGATGGGCGCGAAGCGCAGCACCCGCGCCGCCTGCGCCAGCCCCGGCCGCGCGAGGAGGGCGGTGCCGGCTACTGTCATGAAGTGCCGCCTGCGCATCCGGTCCGCTCCCGCCATCTTTGCATCGGTGCAGGTGGGGTGGGCGCAACGGCGCGACAGGGCGCCACGTCCCGCGCGTCCGCGTGAGGGCGCCGTCAGGTGATGCGGGCGAGCATCCGGCGGCTGCGCGTCACCTGCGCGGCGGCGCGGCCGACCAGGTACCAGTGCAGCAGGAAGGCCTCCGCCGGCAGGCGGCGGAGTTCGCGCCAGGTGAGCGCCGGCTCCGCCGCGCAGGGCAGGACGGGAAGGCCCAGCCCCTCGGCCATCGCGGCGGCGCGGGCAAGGTGCGTGCGGCTGCTGACCAGGACGACCGGCCCGCCGCGATCCGGGACGGCGGCGCGGAACTCCCGAAGGTTCTCCAGCGTGTGGCGTGACCAGGCCTCCGCCATCAGCCGGTCCGGGCTGACGCCGGCGGCGCGCAGCCAGGCCGTGCCGAACTCGGCCTCCGCCGGCGCGCCCGGCCGCGTGGCACCACCCAGCACCGCGATGCGCAGGCCCGGCTCGGCCAGGGCCAGCATCCGCGCGCGCTCGAGCCGCGCCTGGAACACCGGTCCGGGCGGCGTGCCGAGCACCACAGCCCAGCGCGCCCGGCCCGGCACCATCGGCGCGGCCCGCGCCACAAGCAGCACGCGCCACAGCGCTGCGGCCATGCTCAACCCGAGGGTCGCGGCCCCGGCGAGCAGGGACACGGCAAGGGTCGCAAGGCCATCGGCGCCGAGGAAGGGCTCGGGCGCGAGCGCCTTCCTGGGTGGCAGGTACAAGCGGGCGTCTCCGGGGAGGCGCCCATGTTAGCCGTTCACGGCTTCGGGAGCGAGGGGTTCAGCGCGTGCGGTCGCGCACCCAGTCGCCCGCGCGCTCCAGCGCATCGCCGGTATTCTCGGCGGCCCGTCCCACCGCCGCCCCTGTGCGGCTGCCCGCGCGGTCGATCGCGGCGCCCGTGCGCTCGGCAGGGCCTTCGCTGCGGCAGGCGGCGAGGGCGAGGAGGAGCACCGCGGCAACTGCGCCGCGGGCGATGGTGCGTGTCATGCGTCCGGTCTCCATGCGGTGACGGAACGCCCTAACGAACGGGGCAGCGGCGGGTGCCGCCCCGGCCTACTCCGCGGCGACGGCCGCCATGCGGGGCGGCGGCACCGCCTCCGGCATCGCCGGGCCGAGGCCGCGGCGGTGCAGGAAGGACAGGGTGTGGAACACCGCCTTGAAGGACAGGATCGGGATCACCGCCCGCGGGTCGCCCCGCAGGTTGCCCGCCAGCATGTTGATGATGCCGTCGCGCATCCAGAGCGTGTTCTTCGGCGCCATGAAGAGGGAGCGCATGACCGGGTCGTTGATGCGGTAGATGAGCCAGCCGATGCGGTCCATCGCCCGCCCCAGCTCCCGGTTCGTGCGGGCGGCCAGCTTCTGGCCGCGCACCGGGTCGTCGAGCCAGGCATGCGCCGTCTCCGCCCCCAGCTCGCCCGCCGTCATCGCCATCAGCACGCCGGTCGAGAACATCGGGTCCACGAAGCCGTAGGCGTCGCCGATCAGCAGGTGCTGCGGCCCGTAGCCCTGGTGCGCGCGGTAGGAGTAGTTGCCGGCCGTGTGGATCTCGGACACGCGGCGCGCCCGCGCCATGCGGGCGGAGACCGTGGGGCTCTCCGCGATCTTCTGCTCCAGCACGTCCTCGACCGTGCCGCGGCGCTCCTTCCAGACGTTCTGGTTGCCGACGAAGCCCACGCTCATGACGCCGGCCGAGAGCGGGATCATCCAGAACCAGCCATCCTCGGCCAGGTGGATCGAGATGTAGCCCTGCGTCTCGCCGTCGCGGAAGGCGACGTCCTCGAAGTGGGCGTAGACGGCCGCGGTGTTGTTGTACTTGTTGACGCTCTTCTGCGTGGTGCGGTTGGCCAGGAAGGTGTCGCGGCCTGAGGCGTCGAGCACGTAGCGCGGGCGGAAGGTGGTCTCCGCCCCGTCCGCGCCCCGTGCCCGCACCGTCGCGCGCCCGCCGGGCTGCGCGGCGAAGCTGATGTCGGTGACGCGTGTGTTCTCGCGCACCTCAGCGCCCTTGGCGGCGGCGTTGCGGAACAGGATGGCGTCGAACTCCGCCCGCTTCACCTGGTAGGCGAAGGTGCGCGACTGGTTCAGCGCATGGGCGAAGGGGAAGGGGCAGGAGCGGCCGGTGCGGTCCGACACGAACTCCGCCCCCGGCTTGTGGACGCCGCCGCGGCGCACCTCCTCCAGCACGCCGAGGCGCTCCAGGATGTCGAGGTTGCGGGGCAGCAGGCTCTCGCCGATGTGGAAGCGCGGATGCGCGTCCTTCTCGAGCAGCGTGACCCGGCGCCCCTGCATGGCGAGGAGGGCGGCCGCGGTGGAGCCGGCGGGTCCGCCGCCGACGACGAGGACATCAGGTTCGGGGCTGTCTGGCATGCCGGGAAAGTCCCCGGACCCTGCCGCATCGTCAAGGGTTTCTCCGGCGCCGCATCAACAAGCCGATGTCACGCCTTCTTGCGCGATTTCCCCTTGGTCGCACTCGGCGTCCCGTCGGGTGGCGGCGAAGGGCGGGTCCTGCCGCGCGCCGTCGCGCGCGCCTGGCCGAGCGCGATGGCGACCGCCTGCTTCACCGCCTGCCCCTTCGTCCGGGGATGGCTGTTCCCGATGGTGCCGTCACGCTCCCAGTCATGGACGATCTCGCGGATGTTCGCGCTGACCACCTGCTGGGAGCCGCCCCGCTTCAACGGCATGGCCCTGGCCTCCGTGCTGGATCCAGCCCGGCGAACGCCGGGCCGCCCCGGGAAGTTCAGACGGGGTCCAGCGCGTGGGCCCTCAGGTCGTCGAGGTTGACGAGGGCAAGCGTCGCCTCGTGCGTTGCCTCCAGCAGCACGGGCGGCGCGCAACCCGCAAGCCGCGCCTCCTCCCAGCGCCCGGCGCAGAGGCACCACCGGTCGCCGGGTTCGAGGCCCTTGAAGCCGTACTCGGGACGCGGCGTGGAGAGGTCGTTGCCCGCCGCGCGGGAGAAGGCGAGGAACGCCGCCGTGACCTCGGCGCAGACCGTGTGCAGGCCGAGGTCGGCAGGGCCGGTGTTGCAGCACCCGTCGCGGAGGAAACCCGTCAGCGGGGCGACGGAGCAGGGCAGGAGAGGCCCGCCGAGCACGTTGCGCGCGCGGCGGGGCGTGTGCGAGGCATCGGGCATCGCTGCCCCCTTCCGCTGTCAGGCCCGGCCCCGGTCAGGGGCCGGGCGTCACGTTCAGGCGGCCGCGCGGATGGCGGCGGCCCGCACGTCCTCGCCGACGGCGTCGGCAAACGTCGAGAAATTCTTCTCGAACAGCGAGACCAGGTGCTTCGCCTGGCGGTCATAGGCGTCCTTGTCCGCCCAGGTGTCGCGCGGGTTCAGCACCTCCGACGGAATGCCCGGCACCGCCTTCGGGATCATCAGGCCGAAGAAGGGATCGCGCACGAACTCCACCTTCGCCAGCGATCCATCGAGCGCCGCGCGCAGCAGCGCCCGGGTGTGGGCGATGCTCATGCGCTTGCCCGTGCCGTAGGCGCCGCCGGTCCAGCCGGTGTTCACCAGCCAGCAATCGGCGCCGTCCTTCGCGATGCGCTCGGCCAGCATCCTGCCGTACACCTCCGGGTGGCGCGGCAGGAAGGGCGCGCCGAAGCAGGTGGAGAAGGTCGCCTGCGGCTCCTTGCCCAGGCCCTTCTCGGTCCCCGCCACGCGCGCCGTGTAGCCCGAGAGGAAGTGGTACATCGCCTGGGCCGGCGTCAGCTTCGCGATCGGCGGCAGCACGCCGAAGGCGTCCGCCGTCAGCATCACCACGTTGCGCGGCTTGCCCGCCATGCCGCCCTCGACCGTGTTCGGGATGAACTCGAGCGGATAGCAGGAGCGGGTGTTCTCGGTCAGGCCGTTGTCGTCGAGGTCGAGGCTGCCGTAGTCGTCGCCCACCACGTTCTCCAGCACCGCGCCGAAGCGGTGGGTGGCGTCCCAGATCTGCGGCTCCGCCTCGCGGCTCAGCTTGATGACCTTGGCGTAGCAGCCGCCCTCGAAGTTGAAGACGCCCTTGTCGGACCAGCCATGCTCGTCGTCGCCGATCAGCGCGCGCTCCGGGTCGGAGGAGAGCGTGGTCTTGCCGGTGCCCGACAGGCCGAAGAACAGCGCGGTGTCGCCGGCCTTCCCCACGTTGGCGCTGCAGTGCATGGGCATCACGCCGCGGTCGGGCAGCAGCCAGTTCATCACCGTGAAGATCGACTTCTTGATCTCGCCCGCATAGCTGGTGCCGGCGATGCAGATCACCTTGTGCGCGAAGGACAGCGCGATGCAGGTGGAGGTGCGGCAGCCATCCTCGGCCGGGTTCGCCTCGAACTCCGGCGCGTGCAGGATGGTGAAGTCGGGCGTGAAGCCCTCAAGCTCGGCGCGCGGCGGGCGGATGAACATGTTGCGCGCGAACAGCGCATGCCAGGCGTTGGTGGTGACCAGCCGCACGCGGATGCGGTGCGCGGGGTCGGCGCCGGCGTAGAGGTCCTGCGTGAACAACTCCGCCTTCCGGCCGAGGAAGTCCCGCACGCGGGCGGAGAAGCGCGCGAAGTTCGCGGGCGGCATGGGCTGGTTGATCTTGCCCCACCAGATCGCGTCGTGGACCTCCGGGTCGTCCACCACGAACTTGTCCTGGACCGAGCGGCCGGTGTGCACGCCCGTCACCGCCATGAAGGCGCCATCCGCCGAGAGCCGCCCCTCGCCCCGCCGCAGCGCGTGGGAGATGAGGCCGGGCGCGGTCAGGTTGGCGTGGACGGCAGCCGGCCCGGCGACGCCGGTACCGGAGAGGGCGGTATGGGGCGAACTCATCGGTAACCTCCAGGGCCTCTGCCGCGAGGGGGGCGACAGGCGGTTATGTTGCTTGAGCGGGCAATGACCCGCGCCTTCTTGGCCGCGCAGGCGGCTAAATTACGGCAGGGCATCGGAAGGCGGCAATCCGAACCGGCCGGTTACCCGGTCACTCCTGTGTTGATTCTTGTCCGGGACATGCGCGCCAGCCGGATCAGTCCGGCACGGAATCCCTCGGGCGATGCCACGGGAGCGTCCCAGTGGACGCGCCGGACGCGCTCCCCGAGCGCGAGGTCCAGCCCGTCCGCATCCACCGCCACCAGGCGCCATGCCCCCGAACCCTCCCCGAGACAGCCCTGGGCGATCGCCGCGACGGCATCCGCATGGTCCTCGTTCACATGGGCCAGGATGTCGGCCTCGGCCTCGGCCAGGGCGGCGACCGCGGCCGGGTCCGGCAGCAGGTCCGCCTGCCGCAGGCGGGTGGCGCGGGCGAAGCCGCCCACCAGCAGCGCCGCCATGGGCCGGATGCGCCAGAGCGCAAAGTCACCGAAATCGGCATACAACGCGCCGTAGGGGTGCCGCGCGAGCCAGCGCGCCTTGAGCGCCGGCACCTCTCCCTCCGGCACCGGCTCGGCAAGGCCGGTCACCGTCACGCGCGGCGCCGTCTGGGGGTTCGCCTCCTCGGCCTGCCCGGTGAACAGCAGGGCGCAGCGCGGCTCCGCCCGGAGCTGGCGCGTGTGCTCGGACAGCGAGGAGAGCAGCAGCAGGGGCGAGAGGTCCGGCGCGGCGGCCGGCGTCACCAGGCTGGCGAAGGGCTGGCCATCGGCCTGGGTGGCCAGCGTCGCCGATGGCGCCGCCCGCACCAGGCGCCGCGCCTCGAAACCTGCACCGGGATCTACCATATTCGCGTGTCCTGACCCGCCTTCGCCACAATCCGGCGTTACACCCATTCTACGTGTCGACCCTTGGAGGGCACCAGCTTGCCAGCGACCATCGCCCTGGTTGACGATGACCGGAACATCCTGACTTCCGTCTCCATGACGCTGGAGCAGGAGGGCTTCCAGGTCCGCACCTATACGGATGGGGAGAGCGCGCTGCAGGGCCTGCTCGCCCGGCCAGCCGACCTTGCCGTGCTCGACATCAAGATGCCGCGCATGGACGGGATGGAGCTGCTGCAGCGGCTGCGCCAGCGCTCCGCCCTGCCGGTCATCTTCCTGACCAGCAAGGACGACGAGCTCGACGAGCTGATGGGGCTCCGGCTCGGCGCCGACGACTACATCACCAAGCCCTTCAGCCAGCGCCTGCTGCTGGAGCGCATCCGCGCCCTGCTCCGCCGGAACGAGGCCAGCAAGGCGGAGGGCAGCGGTGCGCCGCCGGGCGGCATCGTCGCCCGCGGCGACCTGGTGCTGGACGAGACGAAGCACACCTGCCTCTGGAAGGGGCAGCAGGTGCAGCTGACGGTGACGGAGTTCCTGCTGGTGAAGGCGCTGGCGGTCCGCCCCGGGATGGTCAAGAACCGCGACCAGCTGATCGACGGCGCCTATGGCGAGAACATCTACGTGGACGACCGCACCATCGACAGCCACGTGAAGCGCATCCGCAAGAAGTTCCGCCAGGTGGACCAGAACTTCGCGCAGATCGAGACGCTCTACGGCCTCGGCTACCGCTACAAGGACGTGTGACGGAGGCTACCCCGCCCGGCGGTACAGCCTGTTCTTGCCCGAGCCGGTGCCGCGCACGGCCATGTCCTCGGTGATGCCGGCAGCAAGCAGCGGCGCCTCGATGCGCTCCGCGACGCCGGAGAGGTTCTCGCCCTCCACCTCCACCATCACGCTCCGCACCTCGCGCAGCGTCTCCGCCGCGCCGCGCAGGATGGCGCCCTCGATCCCGTCCACGTCGATCTTCAGGTGGTCCGGCGCGGGCAGGCCGAAGGCGCGGCGGAAATCGTCGACCGTGTAGGCGATCGTGCCCTGCCGGAACGCGCCGCCGCCGCGCGTCGCGGTGACGGTCGCGGCCTGCACGGCGTTGTTGCCGCCGCCCGGCGCGAGGTCCGCCAGCCCGATGCGCGTGATGCCCGTGCCGTCCGAGAAGGCGATGGGCAGCGGCGTCACCTGCTCGCCCAGCCCGTTCAGCGCCAGGTGCTCGACCAGCACGCCGAAGCTCGTCGCCTTGGGTTCGAAGGCCCAGACCGCGACGCCGGGGATGGTGGCGGCATAGATGGAGAACAGGCCGGTCGCGGCGCCCACGTCCCAGAACACCTCGCCCGCCCGGAAGCCGTCGATCCAGGCCAGCGTCTCCGGCTCCTCCGCATGGAACTTGACGGCCGCCGCCGCCAGGTGCGGCCCGCGGGAGGTGAGGAAGCTCAGGCTCCGCCGTGACGTCTCCACCGCCTCCGCGCCGTCCTGGTGCAGCAGGTCGACCAGGCGCGCGCGTGTCATGGCGCGCCGGACCGGCGACTGCATGCCGGTCGCCAGCCGCACCACCGTGCGGAGGGCGCGGGCCATCGTGCGGCTCATGCGGTGCGGGATCCCCTTGCTGCGGCCGCCGGTATGGACGCGGCGGCGCCGCGCGGGAAGACCCTCAGCCGCCGGCGAAGTGGCCCGCGAAGGTCGCCCGCAGCCGCGTCTTCTGGATCTTGCCCGTGGCGGTGTGCGGGATCTCCTCCACGATCACCACGTCGTCGGGCAGCCACCAGCGCGCGACATGCGGGGCGAGGTGCGCGATCAGGCTCTCCTTCGTCGGCTGGCGGCCGGGCTTCGGCACCACGACCAGCAGCGGACGTTCGTCCCATTTCGGGTGGCGCGCGGCGATCACCGCGGCCTCGGCCACGTCAGGGTGGCCCACCGCCAGGTTCTCCAGCGCGATGGAGGAGATCCACTCGCCGCCGGACTTGATCACGTCCTTGGTGCGGTCGGTCACCTGCATGTAGCCGTTCGCGTCGATGGTGGCGACGTCGCCCGTCTCGAACCACCCGTCCGGGGTCAGCGCGTCGCGCTCCTCGCGGAAGTAGCGGCGGACCACCGCCGGGCCCTTCACCTGCAGGTTCCCGAAGGCCTCGCCGTCCCAGGGCTTCTCCTGCCCGTCGTCGCCGACGATGCGCATGTCCACCAGGAAGGGCGCGATGCCCTGCCGGCACTGCAGGTCGAGGCGTGCCTCAGGCTCCAGCCCCGCCGTCTCGGGCTTCGGCACGTTCACCGAGCCCAGCGGCGACATCTCCGTCATGCCCCAGGCATGCACCACCTGCACGCCACGTCGTGCGAAGGCCTCGATCAGCATGCGCGGACAGGCCGAGCCGCCGATGACGACGCGCTGGAGGGAGGAGAGCGGCGCGCAGGTGGCCTCCAGGTGCTGCAGCAGCCCGAGCCACACGGTCGGCACGGCGGCGGTGAAGGTGACGCGCTCCTCCTCCAGCACCGCATGGACCGAGGCGCCGTCGAGGCGCGGCCCCGGCATGACCAGCGCGGCGCCCGCCAGCGGGGCGGCGAAGGGCAGGCTCCAGCCATTGGCGTGGAACATCGGCACCACCGGCAGCACGCGGTCGGTGGCGCGCAGCGCGAAGACGTCGGGCGCGACGGCCGCCATCGCATGCAGCAGGTTCGACCGGTGGGAGTAGAGCACGCCCTTCGGGTCGCCCGTGGTGCCGGAGGTGTAGCAGAGCCCCGCGGCCGTGTTCTCCTCGAAGCGGGCCCAGGCGAAGTCCTCGTCCGCCTCGGCCAGCCAGCCCTCGTAGTCCACCGCGCCCGGCAGCGAGGTTTCCGGCATGTGCGCCGCCTCCGTCAGGATCACGTAGCGCCGGATGTGCGGCAGTTGCGGCGCCAGGCGTTCCAGCAGCGGCACGAAGGTCAGGTCCGCCAGCATGATGCGGCTCTCGGCGTGGTTCAGGATCCAGGCGATCTGGTCGGGGAAGAGCCGCGGGTTCAGCGTATGGTAGATCGCGCCCACGCCGGTGATGCCGTACCAGGCCTCCAGGTGGCGCCAGGTGTTCCAGGCCATGGTGGCGACCCGGTCGCCCAGCCCGACCCCCTCCCGCGACAGCCGCTTCGCCAGGCGCAACGACCGGCGGCGCAGCTCCGCGTAGGTGGTGCGGTGGACCGGCCCCTCGACGGAGCGGCTGACCACCTCCCGCTCCGCATGGTGGCGGGCCGCATGGTCGATCACGCGGTGGACCAGCAGCGGCCAATCCTGCATCAGCCCGAGCATCGCGACACTCCTCCCGTCTCTTCGTTGCAGCCAGCATCGCAAAAACCGGCCCGGGCGCGAAGGCCGGCGTGGCCGGGAAGGGGCTTATTGCGTTACAACAAGCCACGAGAGGTACGATGCCCGACGCTGGCGGCCCCCCCATCACCGAAACGAAAATGGATCGTCCGCAGCCGCGGCGCTGGCTGTCGCCGCTGCTGCGGCGCATCCTGCTGCTGAACGCGCTGCCGCCCGCGCTGCTCGCGGCCACGCTGCTCTACCTGGACCAGTACCAGAACGGCCTCCTTGCCGCGGAGGTGGAAGGCCTGCGCACCCAGGCCCGCATCTATTCCGGCGCGATCGCCGAGGCCGCGACACGCACCCAGAACGACCGCCCCGTGCTGGTGCCCGAGATCTCGCGCCCCCTGCTCCGGCGCCTGGTCGAGCCGTCGCCCAACACCCAGGCGCGCCTCTTCGACACCACCGGCCTGCTGGTCGCCGACAGCCGGGTGCGGGAGGCCGCCGGCGGCGCCATCGTCAGCGAACCCCTGCCGCCGCCAGAGCCGCGCGGGATCCTCGCGGGCTCGGTCGTCCGGCTCTACGACCAGCTCCTGCGCATCCTGCCCACCGGCTCGGGTTCCGTCGTCCAGGTGGACGTGAACCCGGACGCGCCCTCCTTCGACTGGCAGCCGGAGTTCGGCCAGGTGCCCGGCCAGGGCGGCCCCGACCGGCGGGAGGAACTGCGCCTCGCGCTCGAAGGCGGCGTGCGCCCCTACATCCGCCGCACCTCGGAGGGACGCCTGCTCGTCTCCGTCGCGGAGCCGGCGCAGCGCGGCAACACCTCGGTCGGCATCGTGCTGCTGACGCGGGAGGCGCGGGAGGTGGACCAGCGCCTGCTGGAGGTGCGGATCTCCGTGCTCTCGCTGTTCGGGCTGGCGCTGCTGCTCACCGTGCTGCTCTCGCTCTACCTCGCGCGCACGCTGGCGACGCCGATCCTCGGCCTCGCCCGCGCGGCCGCCGCGATGCGGGAGGGCGAGGGCCGCGGTGGCTCCGTCCCCGCGCCGCTGCTGGCGCGCAACGACGAGATCGGCGTGCTCGCGCGCGACCTGCAGGCGGCGTCACGCGCCCTCTGGGCCCGCATCGACGCGAACGAGCGCTTCGCGGCGGACGTCGCGCACGAACTGCGCAACCCGCTGACCTCCGTCCGCTCCGCGATCGAGACGCTGCGGCGGATCGAGGACCAGCAGAAACAGCGCCGCCTGCTCTCGATCATCTCCGAGGACGCGGTCCGCATGGACCGCCTCATCAACGACATCGCCGACAGCTCCCGCGTCGATGCCGAACTGTCGCGCACCATCGCGCAGCCGGTGGACGTGGCGCCCATGCTGTCGGCGCTGACCGAGCTGCACATGGCGACGCGGGAGGAAGAGGACCCGGTGGTCGAGCTGGAAAGCCCGGCCGAGGGGCTGACGGTGCGCGGCGTGGAGGGCCGGCTGGTGCAGGTGTTCCGCAACCTGCTGGGCAACGCACTCTCCTTCTCGCCCCCGCAAGGCAAGGTCACCGTGCGCGCCCGCGCCGCGGGCAACACCGTGGAGGTGACGGTGGAGGACGAAGGCCCCGGCATCCCCGAGGCCAAGCTGGAAAGCATCTTCGACCGCTTCTACACCGAACGCCCGCGCGGCGAACGCTTCGGCCAGCACTCGGGGCTGGGCCTGTCCATCTCACGCCAGATCGTGGAAGGCCTGCGCGGCCGCATCAGCGCGGAAAACCGGCGCGACGCACAGGGCGTGGTGACGGGGGCGCGCTTCATCGTGCGGCTGCCGGCGGCCTGAGGGGTGCGATTTGCGGGGGACGCTGTCCCCCGCGCCCCCTGCCAGGAGGCTTAGCCTCCTGGACCTCGGATATCCGAAGATCAGTGTTTTTCGCCCGGGGCGGCCAGAACGCGTCGTCGGCTGAGGCCTCGAATGCACGTCTTCACTGGCATCTGAATGTCGTAGTTGGGCGGGAAGCGGCTGTCGCTGGTTCCCGTCGCAAGGTCGGCTTGGCCCTCGTGACCGGACATGCAAGCAGCCGCCCAAATACGGCGTGGTTTGGCCGGAAGCGGTCAGGCCGCTCTTGAGAGCAGGAAGGACGGAAGGCGACATGCCTCTTTAGGCACAATCCTTCAGCTACCGACCTCAGGCAACTCTCCGACATCGTCGCAGGAGCCTGTCGCGCTATCACGACGTATAATACCAAGTCCTGCTGATCAGAACCCATGTGTCCATTCGCGTAGGCCGATGGACATGATGCGCCAGGGCTGGGCGACGAGCCTGTTCCAGGCATGGCAGCAGTGATCGACGATGTCGTCGTAGGCGGCGAAGACGCGGTTCGACAGCCAGTTGTCACGCATGAATTGCCAGACGTTCTCCATGACGTTGAGCTCGGGGCACTTCGGCGGCAGCGGCAGGAGGGTGATGTTCGCCGGGACGGCGACCCTCTCCGAGAGGTGCCAGCCGGCCTGGTCGAGCAGCAGCACCGCATGGCGGCCGGGCTCCACCATGGCGGAGACCTCGGCCAGGTGCAGGCTCATCGCCGCGCTGTTGCAGAAGGGCAGGACGAGGGCGGCGCCCTTGCCCTCCCAGGGGCAGACCGCGCCGAAGATGTAGGTGGATGCTGTGCGTTGGTCCCGCGGCGCTGCGGGGCGGCTGCCGCGCGGCGCCCAGCGGCGGGTGATCTTGTTCTTCTGGCCGACCCGGGCTTCGTCGGCGAACCAGACCTCTATGGCCTCGGGGGCGAGGCCCTTCTCCTCGGCGATGGCGCCCAGTGCCGCGGGGAAGTTTTTTTGAACGCCTCGATGGCGCCCTCGGCTTGGGCGTGATGGCGCGGCCGGGCCGAGAGCTTGCGGTAGCCCATGGCGCGCAGTTCCCGGCTCAGCGTCTGCTTTGAGACCGAGACACGGAACCTCTCCCAGAGCCACGCGCCGAGGTCGACCAGCCGCCAGCGCACCACGCCGTGGATCGCCGGGGCCGGCCCGGCCTCAATCGCCGTGGCCAGCGCGGCACGGTGCACGTCGGTCAGCCGCGGCGGCTGACCCGGAGCCTTGCGGTCAAGCAGGCCAGCCGGCCCTTCGGCGTTGAGCCGCAGCACCCAGTCGCGGACGATCTGCAGGGTCACGCTGCCAACCCGTGCCGCCTCGCTCCGCGACGCGCCGTCGTAGATCGCCGCCAGGGCCAGCAGTCGGCGCGACTGCGCTGCGTCCCTTGATCGCCGCGCCAGCGTGCGCAGCGCCGCGGCGTCGTAATCAGGGCGAAGGGGTAGCGGCTGACCCATGGCAAGGCTCCGTTGCTCGCCAGTTTGAATCAGATCCGCCCCGCGTCGGGGAAGCCCCTTCGTGAGTCCGCCTCAACAGGACTTGGTATTATGTCCGCATTGCAGACGGCTCCGAGGGGAGGGCCCATCTACCGTGCGGTCGCCGAGCACGGTTGCACGCTCCCACGCTCGGCGGCCCTCGCGGGCCACGTGCCCCGCGTGACGTCCTCGTCCGGTCAGGGGGTCGAGTTGGTCTGCTGCCTCCACGTCGGGCGCTTTCGGTATGAACACGCCTTCGGCAACCGGCAGGGCCTGCCGGATTATAGCCGGGGCAACGTGGCGGAGGGGAGCCGCATGGAAGCGGGTGCCGGAGGCACGGTCCGATCACTGAGAATGAGCCGAAGCGAGCGTCGCCACCTCCGCATTGAACCGCACGGCTGAACTCGGCATGCCGCGCGCGGTCCGGGTCGTCTGATCGTCACCTGGCGAGTAGTACCTCG
>DASQNQ010000215.1:0-7181 GCA_035644895.1 Acetobacteraceae bacterium
TGGCCCGCGCGCTCGCCTCCGTCGTCAACCTCGTGGACCCCGACGCCATCGTGCTTGGCGGCGGCCTGTCGAACATGGCGCACCTGTACGACACGGTGCCGCCGCTGATCCCGCGCCATGTCTTCTCGGACAGCTTCACCACGCCGGTGCTGCGCGCCGCGCATGGCGACAGTTCCGGCGTGCTGGGCGCGGCGCGGCTCTGGGACGGGGGCTGAGCCGTGGCGGCCGGCGCGGGCGCGCTCTACTTCGCCGTCATGTTCGCGCTCGGCTTCCTGCTCGGACCTGTGCGGGAGTTCATCCTGGCCCCGCGCCTCGGGCCGACGCTCGCCGTGCTCGTGGAGTCCGTGCCCATGGTGGCGGCCATGGTCCTGGCGGCGCCCTGGGCGGCACGCGTCTTCGGCCTGTCCCGCGCGCTCCGCCCGCGCCTCGTCATGGGCGGCGTCGGGCTGGTGCTGCTGGTGCTGGCCGAGACGGCGCTCGACGCGCTGCTGCGCGGCCGCGTGCTGTGGGCTGAGCGGACGCAGACGCCGGACGGGCTGATCGGGCTGGCGCTGCTCCTCGTTTTCGCGCTGATGCCGGCGCTGCGGCGCGGCTGAGATGCCCGCGCTCTGCCGCGACTGCGACCAGGTGGCCGAAGCGCCCTTCCCGCGCTGCCCGGCCTGCGGGTCGCGGCGCGTCGTCGCGCATGGGGAGCTGTTCCGCCTTTCCGTGGCGCACATGGACTGCGACGCCTTCTTCGCCACCGTCGAGAAGCGGGACCGGCCGGAGCTGATGGCGCAGCCCGTCATCGTCGGCGGGGGGCGCCGCGGCGTGGTGGCGGCGGCCTGCTACGTCGCGCGCACCCGCGGCGTGCGCTCGGCCATGCCGATGTTCAAGGCGCTCGCGCTCTGCCCCGATGCCGTCGTCATCAAGCCGGACGGCGCGAAGTATGCCGCCGCCTCGCGCCAGGTGCGCGCCTTGATGGAGCGATTGACGCCGCTCGTGCAGCCGCTCTCGATCGACGAGGCGGTGATGGACCTCTCGGGCACGGAGGCGCTGCACCGCGCCCCGCCCGCCCTGGTCCTGTCACGCTTCGCGCGCGAGGTGGAGCGGGAGGTGGGCATCACCGTCTCGATCGGCCTCGCGCCGAACCGGCTGCTCGCGAAGATCGCAGCCGAGCGCGACAAGCCGCGCGGCTTCGCCGTCATCGGCGCTGCCGAGGCGCCCACGCTTCTCGCGCCGGAGCCGGTGACGCTGCTGCCGGGCGTCGGCCCTGCGCTGGCGAAGCGCCTGGCGGCAGCGGGGTTCACGCGCCTCGGCCAGCTTGCGGCGCTCTCGCCGCGGGAGGCCGCGGCGCGCTTCGGGGAGGACGGGCCCGCGCTCGCCGCCCGCGCGCGGGGGGAGGATGCGCGCCGCGTGACGCCCGAGCGCGAGACGAAGAGCATCTCCGCCGAGACCACCTTCGACGCCGACCTGCGCGACATGGCAGAGCTGGAACGTCCCCTGTGGCGCCTTTGCGAGAAGCTTGGCCGGCGCCTGGCCGAGAAGGGTTTCGCCGCGGGCGGCGTCGTGCTCAAGCTCAAGACGGCAGGCTTCGAGACGCGCACGCGCAACACCCGCCTCGCCCGCCCGACGCGCCTGCCGGAGACGCTCTTCGCCGCCGCGCGTCCGCTGCTGGCGCGCGAGGCGACGGGGCAGGCCTTCCGCCTGATCGGCATCGGCGCGCAGCCGCTCGCGCCAGGGGAGGAGGCCGACCGTCCCGACCTCGCGGACCCCGACGCCGCGCGCCGCGCCGCGAAGTGGGCGGCGATGGAGCGGCTGCGGGCGAGGTTCGGCGCAACCGCGGTCGTGGCCGGGCGGGGGCTCGATCAGCCCCCTGCCCGCAGCATGCGGATGATGCCGGAGAAGTCGGAGAGCGACCCGCCGCCCTCCACGAAGCGGCGGTAGAGCTCCAGCGCCTTCGCCCCCATCGGCGTCGCCGCCCCGGTCTGCTCCGCAGCCTCGGCGGCCAGCGTCAGGTCCTTCAGCATGAGCGCGGCGGCGAAGCCCGGCTGGTAGTCGCGGTTCGCCGGGCTGCCCGGCACCGGGCCGGGGACGGGGCAGTAGGTCGAGAGGCTCCAGCTCTGGCCGGAGGACTTGCTCGCGACATCGAACAGCGCCTGGTGCGAGAGGCCGAGCTTCTCGGCCAGCACGAAGGCCTCGCAGGTCACGATCATGGTGGCGGCCAGCATCATGTTGTTGCAGGCCTTGGCCGCCTGGCCTGCACCCGCTTCCCCGCAGTGGATCGCCGCGCGACCCATCTGCCGCAGCACCGGTTCGGCGCGCGCGAAGGCATCGGCCGGGCCGCCCACCATGAAGGTCAGCGTTGCGCCCTCCGCACCCATGACGCCGCCGGAAACGGGGGCGTCCAGGAAGGGGCGGCCGCTCGCCGCCGAGACCTCCCGCGCGGTCGCAACGTCGATGGTGGAGCAGTCGAGAAGGATGGCCCCTGCCTCGCTCGCCTTGGCCATGCCGCCGGCGCCGATCCACGCATCCCGCACATGGGTGCCGGCCGGCAGCATGGTGATGACGAACTCCGCCCCCCGTGCCGCCTCGGCGGCCGAGGACCCGGCCCGCGCCCCGTCCGCCGCCACGCGTGCCACGGCCTCGGCCGAAAGGTCGAAGCAGGCGACCTCGTGCCCGGCCTTCACGAGATTGCGCGCCATCGGCCCGCCCATGTTGCCGAGGCCCACGAATCCGATCCGCGCCATGCGCCCTGTCCCTCCCCACGATCGCGCGGCAGGGTAGGCGGCCCCGGCCGGCGCGTCACCCGGGGCGGATCAGGGAAGCGGGCGATGACCGACGGCCGGAGCGAACGGGAAAAGATGCTGGCGGGCGACCTCTACCGGGCCGTCGGGCCGGAGATCGAGGCCGACCAGGCGCGTGCCGGGCGCCTGATGCACGCCTACAACACGGAGCCCGACGCGGCGCGCCGGCAGGCGATGCTGCGGGAGATCCTGGCCGAGGCCGGCGAGGGCACGGTGATCCGCCCGCCCTTTCACTTCGACTACGGCTGGAACATCCGGATGGGCCGCGGCTGCTTCCTGAACTTCGGCTGCGTGTTCCTCGACGTGGTGGCGATCACGCTCGGCGAGGGATGCCAGCTCGGGCCCGGCGTGCAGGTCTACACGGCCGACCACCCGCGCGAGGCGGCGCTGCGGCGCCAGGGGCTGGAGTTCGGCCGGCCCGTGACCATCGGCGCGAATGTCTGGGTCGGCGGTGGCGCCATCATCCTGCCTGACGTAACGGTGGGCGACGACGCGATCATCGGCGCGGGCAGCGTGGTGACGCGCGACGTGCCTGCGGGCGCCACGGTCGCGGGCAACCCGGCGCGCACGCGCCCGTGACAGCCCGGCCGGGGCGGACTATCAGCCCCGGCATGATCAGGGTCGCCCCTCTCCTCCTCGCCGCGGCGCTCGGCGCCTGCGGGCCCAGCTACTCCCCGGACCAGTACGCGACGCGCGCGGCGCAACAGGCGAACCGCGTCGAGCAGGGCGTGGTCATCGGCGCCCGGCCCGTGGTGATCACGGCAGAGGGCTCCACCGGCGCGACCACTGGCGCGGCGGCGGGCGGCATCGTCGGGTCCCAGACGCCGGCGGGCAACATGACCGCCGCCATCGGGGCGGTCGGCGGCGCGCTGGTCGGCGGGCTGTTCGGCACGGCGGCCGAGCGCGCGGCCGGCGACACGCCGGGCACCGAGTACATCGTGCGCAAGACGAATGGGGAGCTGGTGTCCGTCACGCAGCGCGACGCCATACCGCTTGCGATCGGCATCCGCGTCCTGGTCATCGCCGGCGCCCAGGCGCGGATCGTGCGCGACTACACCACCGAGCCCGACGCGCCGCCGCGCCCGCAGGCGCCGGCCCAGGCGGAGCCGGCTGCCACACCCGCTGCGGCACCCGCTGCCACACCCGCTGCGGCACCCGCTGCCGCATCGCCTGCGACGCCGGCCGAGGCGGCCATGCCCGCACCCTGACCCGCCATCACCCCAAAGGCCAGAAGAAGGCGATGGCCGGCACGCCGACGGCCAGCACCGTGAGCGTCAGCGGCAGGCCAAGCCGCCAGTAGTCGCCGAAGCGATACCCGCCGGGCCCCATCACCAGCGTGTTGCACTGGTGGCCGATGGGGGTCAGGAAGTCGCAGGCCGCACCCACGGCGACGGCCATCAGGAAGGCATCGGGCGCCAGCTGCAGGCGCTCCGCCAGGCTCGCCGCGATGGGCGCCATCACCAGCACGGTCGCCGCGTTGTTCAGGAAGGGCGTCACCGCCATGGCGATCGCCATGATGAGCGCGAGCGCCCCGAGCGGCGGCAGGAGGGACACGGTGTCCTGCAGCCAGGCGGCGATCAGGTCCGTGCCGCCCGTCGTGCGGATGCTCTCCGAAACCGGGATCAGCGCCGCCAGCAGGAACAGCACCGGCCACTCCATCGCGTCGTAGGCCTCGCGCATCGTCAGCGTGCGCAGCGCCAGCAGCAGCACGGCCGCGCCGAAGAAGGCGATGCCGACCGGCGCGATGCCGAAGCCCACCAGCAGCATCGCCGCGCCAAGCACGAAGGGCGGGATGAGCCCGGCGCGGCCGCGGCCGAGCGCCACCTTGCGCTCCGAGAGCGGCAGCACGCGCAGCTCGCCCAGCGCCTCCGGCACGCGCTCGGCCTCGCCCTTCAGGATCACCACGTCGCCCGCGCGCAGCCTCTCCCGCGCCAGCTTCTGCCCCAGGCGCTGGCCGCGGCGCGAGACGGCCAGCAGGTTCAGCCCGTAGCGCCCGTGCAGGTCGGCCTCCGCCGGCGCCTGGCCGATCAGGGGGCTGGTGCCGGTGACGACGCCCTCGACGAGCTGCGCATCCTCGGCCGCGACCTCCTCGCGCTCGCCCACCAGGCGCAGCCCGGCGCGCTCGACCAGCGCCTCCAGGTCCTCGGCCGGTCCCTCCAGCATCACCGCGTCGCCGGCCTGCAGCACGAGGTCGGGCGCGGGATGGTGTCGCCGGACGCGGTCGCGGATCACGCCCGTGATCGTCACCTCGCCCTCGGCCAGGGCAATGAGTTCGGAAACCTTCTGACCGGCGAGTTCCGATTCCTCCGGGATCTCGGCCTCGGTCGTGTAGTGGGCGATGGAAAAGGCCGCCTCCATCCCGGCCTGCCCCTTCCGCCCGCCGGGCAGCAGCCGGTAGGCGATGGCGAGCACCGCCAGCGAGGCGGCGGCGATGCACAACCCGACCGGCGCGAAGTCGAACATGCCGAAGGGCTCGCCCGTCATCTCGCCCCGGACGCGGGAGACGATGATGTTGGGCGAGGTGCCGACGAGCGTCACCAGCCCGCCGACGAGGGACGCGAAGGCCATCGGCATCAGCAGGCAGGACGGGCTGGTGCCGGTGCGGCGCGCCACCTGCATGGCGGCCGGCATCATGATGGCGAGCGCGCCGACGTTCTTCGTCACCGCCGACAGCACCATGACGATGCCGGCGAGCACCGGCACCTGCACGGAGGCGCGCGGCAGGTGCGGCAGGACGGGCCTGAGCGCCGCCTCCACCACGCCGGACCGGCCGATCGCCGCCGAGACGAGGAGCGCCGATCCCACGATGATGACGATGTCGTCGGAGAAGCCGTTGAAGGCGTCCTTGATCGGCACCACGCCCGTGACCAGGCCCGCAAGCAGCGAGAGCAGGGCGACAAGGTCGTAGGGAAGGCGGCCCCAGAGAAAGAGAAGGATGGTCACGCCCAGGATGCCGAAGGCGAGCGCCTGGTCCAGTGTCATGCGGGCCTTGCGATGGAGAGGATGTGCGCCGGGAATTCACGCGCCCCTCCCCAACGCCGCCGCGCCCGCCGCGTTCGCGCCCCAGAGGCGGGTTGGAGCGGAACGATGGCGCAGGCGGCAGGCAGGGTCCGGACGGACGACACGGCACACCCAGTCCCGGTGCTGCGGGGCGGCGCCATCGCGACCGGCTTCGCGCTGGGCGGCTTCTTCGACGGCATCCTGCTGCACCAGGTGCTGCAGTGGCACCACCTGCTGAGCCTCGTGCCCGGCGAGCCCTATCGCGACATCGGCGTGCAGATCCTGGCCGACGGCCTGTTCCATGTCGGCATGTTCGGCGTCGCGGTGCTGGGCTTGTGGCTCATGTGGCGCGGGCGCGCCGCGGCCGGCGCGCCGGGCTTCGGGCGCCTGCTGGCCGCGGACGCCGTGCTGGGCTTCGCATTGTGGAACATCGTGGACATCGTGTTCTTCCACTGGGTGGTCGGCTTCCACCGCCTGCGCGTGGACGTCGCGGACCCGCTGCCCTGGGACATCGGCTGGCTGGTCGCCTTCGGACTCCTGCCGCTTGCCCTCGTGCCGCTGCTGCGCCGGCGTGGGCCGGACGGGCCAGGGCGCAGCGTCGCGGCGGGTCTTGCAGCCGTGGCGCTGCTCGCCGGTCCGCTCTCCATGCTGCCGGCGCGCGACGCGGGCGCCATCGTGGCGCTGTTCCCGCGCGGCACGGCGCCCGAGGCAGTGATGGCCGCGGCCGCGGCGGTGGAGGCGCGGCTGGTCGCGGCCGACCCGGACGGGGAGGTGTGGGTACTGGCGATGGACCGCCCGTCCCGTGCCTGGCGGCTCTACGGCCATGGCGCGCTGCTGGTCGGCGGCGGCGGGCTGCCCGCGGGCTGCCTGGGCTGGGTGCGCGGCGCGACCTGACCATCCCTCACGAACACGTCAGCAGAGGTCGCGTGCCGCCTGCGCTGCGCGATGGCATACGCCACCACGCCTTGAGGATCCGCCAGCATGAACCCGATCGCCACATGGCCCCGGCCGGCCCTTGTCACGGCCGGCCTGCTTCTTCTTCTCGCACTGGTGGGTTGGGGCTTCGCGTGGGGCCGCGGCTCGCAGCTCGCCGAGGCGCAGCGCGTGCTGACGGCGGAGCGGCAGGCACAGGGCGAGCTTGCGGTCGTCACGCAGAACCTCGACCGGGCGCGCGCCGAGCTTGCCCAGTCCGAGGCGCGGAGCACCCAGCTCACCGCAGCGGCGGCGGAGGCGGAGCAGCGCCTCGCCGGCCTGCGCAGCGAAACCGGGCAGCAGGAGGCGCGTCAGCTCCGCGCCCAGCAGGCCGCCGCTGCGGCGGAAGCCGAGTTCCGCGCGACGCAGGACCGTCTGACCGAGCTGCGCAGCGGCTTCCAGGCCGCCGAGGTGCGCCTGACC
>DASQNQ010000216.1:0-3396 GCA_035644895.1 Acetobacteraceae bacterium
GCCAGACATCCTTCCACAGCGAGGCGGATGCGGCCGCGCCCTGGGCGCACCAGCCGGACGGGCGCGCGCTTCTCTTCTAGCCTCCGCTGCAGGAGTAGCAGGCGCGTTTCCAGGTTGTCTTTCAGCTCCGGCAGGCGCAGCGCGCCATCGGCACGGATTTCACGGTTCGTGAACTCCGTTCGGCCGGCCGCTCGGTAGGCATCCAGCATCCACATAAGCAGCCGCCCGGCGACGCCCTTCACCACGTATTCATGGCCAATGAAGACGCTGTCGTCATGTGCGTGGTGCGCCACCTGCACCGTATGGTCCGCGCCTTGCGGCGCTTGGGGCTGGTCGCCGGAAGCCATGGCCTCCCCTGCCTCGACCTCGGCCAGCGCCACCGCCAGGGCAAGGTGCCGCGCGATCAGGGAGAGAGCGAGCGCGTCCTCCGCATCGAAGGCCATGCGCCTCGTGCTCTCCAGGAAGAGCACGCCCTGCAGCCGGCCCTGGGCCTCCATCGGCACGGCAATCTGGCTCATCGCGGCGGGCAGGCGCGGCAGGGCGACGCTGCGCGTTTGCGCCTCCTGCTCGGAGGTGGCCAGGATCGCCGCGCCATAACGCCTGAGGCGGCTTGCATCGCTCACCCGCAGCAGGCGGCGCTCCTTGCCGGCCAAGCCGATCAGCCCCTCCCCGAGAGGGACCTCGGCGCCGATGCCGGTCGCCCCGTAACCGCGGCTGCCGAGAGTGACGAGTGCTCCCCGGGCCGGATCGTGCAGCAGCAGAAGCGTCGCTTCATGCCCGAAGGTGGTGGCCAGCGCGTCGAGCGTGGCATCCACCAGGCCGCCCAGCTCCGCCGCGGGCGCCAGCGCCTCGGTGACGGCGAGCGCGTGCGCGAGGCCGCGGCCCGAAGGCTGGTCCGGCGCTGTGGCCGCCAGACCGCCAGGCACCTCCCGCAGGCCGAGCACGTCGAAAACGTCGATGGCACGCAGCCGCATCACGTCGGCCATGCCGAGCTGCACGCTCGTGGCGCGCAGGTCCGCCTCCATCAGATCAAAGGCTGGGCCGCTTCCGATGCTGTTGCGGTAGAGAAGGTCGAGCCGGTACTGCGTACCGGTCGCAGGATGCACGACCAGCAGGGCGGCGCGCGGGTTGCCCCGTAGGTTGGCTGCCGTCTTGGAGAAGAACTGGTTCGAGAGCGCGACCTGCGCATCGCCCACTCGCCGGACATGCGAGAGGTAGGAGATGTTCGGCATGCCGTCCGGGCCGAGGGTGCAGATGATGGAGGGCACCACGCCCTCGAAGCAGGACGCGAGGTCGGAGAGGCTGGGCGTCACGCGTCGCCGCCCGCCACGGGGAGGCCCGCGCGTGGCCCGGGGGTTTGCACGAAGACCTGCGCTGGGCGGATGCGCAGGGCAACCAGGTCACGCTCCGACCGCCAGGGCGCGGTCAGGTGCGGCGGCATGCCGAGCCCCGCCAGCACCTCCGTGATGCGGGCCACGTAGCGTGCCGCGCAGGCTTCCAGCGCGGGCGTGAGTGGTGCAACGCCACCCACCTGCCCCTTCACCTGGTAGGTCACGTAGTCGGCTGGCCTGGCAAAGGTGATGGCGATGCGTCCGGTCGCGCGCGCCTGCGCCAAAGTACCCGGCCATTGCCAGGCTGAGACGATGACATGCAGGGCCGTGCCGTCGGCCTCGACGGACGCACCGAGACCCCGTCCGATCTCGGCCAAGCCCTCCGCCCCTGTCCCGATGACGATCATCACCGGCGACTCGAGGAAGGCTGCCAGTTCGGCGTCGATCCGGCAGGTCCCGGCAGGTTCCATGCGGCAGAGGCTAGTCGCATAGGAAAGTCTTAGGAAGCGCGAGGGCCGCTTAGGGAAAGCTTAGGAAGCGCCCGGCCGCAGGTGGGCCTAGGACTCCGGCCCGATGTCCCGGCAGGAGGAGGGCCGCAGCATGAACAGCGAAGATCCCATCGGCATGGCGCCGCGCGCCGTCGCGGTCATTGGCGCCGGCCCGGCCGGGCTTGCCGCCGGCGCCTGGCTGGCACGCCAGGGCTTCGAGCCCGTGCTGTTCGAGGCCGCTCGGGAGCTTGGCGGCCAATGGAACGGCGCCTCGCCCATGAGCGGCACCTGGCCGGGCATGCGTGCCAACACCAGCCGGGTGCTGACCGCCTTCGCCGACTTGGACCACCCGACCGGCACGGCCGTGTTCCCCTCGCGCGAGGAGGTGCTGCAGTACCTTCGGCGGTATGCATCGCAGGCCGGGCTGGACGGGCGTATCCGGCTCGGAACCCGTGTCCGGCACCTCGGCCGGGCGTCGGCGGGAGAGGGGTGGATCCTGCACTCGGAAACCGGCGAGGAGGTGCGGACCGATCGATTTGCGCGCGTCATCGTCGCCACGGGGCGCCACAATGCGCCGGCCGTGCCGCACGTCGCCGGTCTCGATGGCTTTGCCGGCGATGGCGGCGTCCGCCACAGCTTCGACTATGCCGGTCCGGCCGCCTACCGCGACCGTTCCGTCGTGGTCGCCGGCTGCTCGATCAGTGCGCTCGAGATCGCATCGGATCTGGCCCTGGCCGGCGCGCGACGCGTGACGGTCACCCTGCGCCGGCAGCGCTACGTGCTGCGGAAGCTGACGGCCGGCGTGCCTACCGACCACGTGGCCTTCACGCGCTTCGCGGCGCTGGCCGCCGCGGTCCTGCCGCCCGACGCCCTGGCAGAGGGGCTGCGGCAGCTCGTGCTGTCGAGCGCCGG
Organism: Acetobacteraceae bacterium; assembly: GCA_035644895.1. Taxonomy (GTDB): domain Bacteria; phylum Pseudomonadota; class Alphaproteobacteria; order Acetobacterales; family Acetobacteraceae; genus Falsiroseomonas. The sequence continues at coordinate 2,732 of DASQNQ010000216.1, forward strand.
CAGCCCCGAGCAGGTGGGGGCGCCGCAGCCCGATCACGACATCTTCGCGGCAGGCCTGACGCAATCGCAGCACTACCTCGATCTCGTCGCCGATGGGCGGATCCAGGTCAAGCCGTGGCTGGCCGGCATCGAGGGGCGGCAGGTCACCTTCGCGGACGGGAGCCGGGTCGACGCGGACGCAATCATCCTCGGGACCGGGTACCGCCTCTCCCTGCCGTTTCTGGCACCCGAGATCGCGCGGACGCTGGACCTTGACGAGCAGCACATCGGACTGCACGCCCACACCTTCCATCCGGCGCTGCCCGGCCTCGGCTTCCTCGGCCTCTTCGACCAGGTCGGGCCCTATTTCCCGGTGCTGGAGCTGCAGGCGCGCTGGCTGGCCTATGCCTGGTCCGGCGTGGTGCCGATGCCCAGCGCCGGGGCCATGGAGGCTGGGCTCGCGGCGGCGCGGGCGCGGCGGGGTGGGCCGGCGGCGGTGCCCATGCATGCCATGGCCACGCTGTTCGCGCGCAATGCCGGCGTGGAGCCGGATCCGGAGCGATGGCCGGAGCTGCGCCGCGCTCTGCTGTTCGGTCCGCTCTCACCTGCCTCGTTCCGCCTCGTGGGGCCGGACCGGCGTGCCGAGGCCGCGACGCGGATCGCGGCCGATGCCGCAAGTTTCGGCT
>DASQNQ010000217.1:0-9914 GCA_035644895.1 Acetobacteraceae bacterium
CGGGACGGCGGCACTGCGCGTGGACGAGCGCGGGGACGGGGCGTTCGTGGTCGACCCCTGGCCCTTCGCGGTGCCGGCGGTGGTGCTGACCTATCCCGCCCGGCGCTTCAAGGCGGCGGACCGCTGGGCCGAGGAGGGGGCGATGCGCGCCGCCCTTGCGGCCGCGCCCTGGGAGATGGTCAGCGCAAGGCTGGTGCCGGCGGCGTAGCTTCCATCTGGGCGTCTGCCCAGGGCACCAGCGCATCCGGCGTGCGGAAGTCGCGCGGGACGGGGTTGTCGTCCCTCATGGCGGCACCCCGCATTTCGGACGGCGGGCGCGGGAAGCCGCTGCGCTGGGTGTAGTCGTACGGCATGTAGTACCCGCGCTCGGGCTGCAGGGCCTGCGCCGCAACGAGGTCCAGAATCGTCACGCCGATCACCGCCGCCATGGCCAGGCCCGCATTGCGCCGCCTGTCCGGGTCCGCATCCCGCATCCCGGCCGCGAGCGTCGCGACGTCCAGCGCGTCGCCGGCGACGCGCCCCCACAGCCAGGGCGCCCGGTCTTCCCCGCGGGAGGTCAGGATGCCGATGCCCGTCGCGACCTCACGCAGCCCATAGGCTTGCACCAGCCGCTCCTGTCCGCGCAGCCCGAGGGCATCGGCCATGGACCGCGCGGAGGCAAGCTCCACCAGGCCGAGGCCGATCGAGAACAGGCCGAGCCCCTGCGCGAGCGTGTCCGCCTTGCGGTTGTCGATCAGCGCGGTCATGGCTTCAGCACCACCTTGATGCAGCCATCCTGCTTGTCGCGGAAGGTGCGGTACATCTCGGGCGCGCGCTCCAGCGGCACGGTGTGGGTGATGACGAAGGTGGGGTCGATCTGCCCCTCCTCGATCCGGCGCAGCAGGTCGTCCGTCCAGCGGTTGACGTGGGTCTGGCCGGTGCGGACCGTCAACCCCTTGTTCATCAGCGCGCCGATCGGGACCTTGTCGATCAGCCCGCCATAGACACCGGGAATGGAGAGCGTGCCGGCCGGGCGGCAGACATAGATCATCTCCCGCAGCACATGCGCGCGGTCCGTCTCCAGCATCATCGCCTGCTTCGCGCGGTCATAGAGCGCATCCAGCGTGCCGGTCGCGTGCGCCTCCAGGCCCACGCTGTCGATGCACTTCTCAGGCCCCTTCCCGCCGGTCAGGCCGTTCAGGATCTCGACCACGTTCTGCTTGTCGTAGTCGATCGTGACCGCGCCCGCCGCGGCCGCCATCTGCAGCCGCTCCGGCACGCGGTCGATCGCGATCACCTGCTTGGCGCCGAGCAGGATGGCGGAGCGGATGGCGAACTGGCCGACCGGCCCGCAGCCCCAGATCGCCACCGTGTCGTCCGGCTGGATGTCGCACTGCACGGCCGCCTGCCAGCCGGTCGGCAGGATGTCCGACAGGAACAGCACCTGCTCGTCCGTCAGGGTGGACGGCACCTTGATGTGCGTCGCATCCGCGAAGGGCACGCGCAGGTACTCCGCCTGGCCGCCCGGGTAGCCGCCCGTCAGGTGGGTGTAGCCGAACAGACCCGCCGTGGTGTGGCCGAAGGCTGCGTCACCGAGCGCCTTGTTGCGGTTGGTGCGTTCACAGACGGAGAAGAAGCCGCGCTTGCACTGATCGCACTCGCCGCAGATGATCGTGAAGGGCACGACGATGCGGTCGCCCACCTTCAGCTTGTGCTTCGCGCCGGGGCCGACCTCCACCACCTCTCCCATCGTCTCGTGGCCGAGCACGTCGCCCGACTTCAGCCCGGGCATGAAGTGGTCGTAGAGGTGAAGGTCAGAGCCGCAGATCGCGCAACTCGTCACCTTGATGATGGCGTCGCGGGCGTCCTCGATCTTCGGGTCGGGCACGCTCTCGCAACGCATGTCGCCCTTGCCGTGCCAGGTGATGGCGCGCATCGGCTTGTCCTTGTCCGTGGAACCGTGATGGCGTCAACGCCGCGCGGTTCCACGGGTTCGGGTCACGCAGCCGCGCGCGGCACCCCGGCCTCGGCCAGCGCCGCCGCCTGCCGCCCGGCGATGGCGGCCTCGTCGAAGTCCTCGACCAGTTCCATGAACATGCGGTGCCAGTTCGCCTCCGCCCGCAGCCGGTAGAAGACGGAGCCGAGGCCGATCGCGGCGCGGTCCATCAACGGGAACTCGGCCGGGATGCGCACCGTGTTGCCGGTCTTCTTCAGGCCGGCATGCACCTGCATGGCGATCTTCCGCCCGTACATCGGGTCGTCGAGCGGCGTGATGGTGCGGACCCGGTCCTCGACCAGCGGCTCGTAGAGGAACTTCGCCCAGAGCGTCAGGATGTCCATCTGCTCCTTCGTCAGGTTGCGGAACCCCCAGATGCGGTAGGCCTCCGCCGCCTTCTCCATGTCCCCGTCCCGCACCGCCTCGTAGAGCAGGATCACGCCCGTGACGAAGGAGGGCGGAAACACACGGATGACGCCGAAGTCGAGCAGGTTGACCCCGAACCCGACCTCGGGGTCCTTCCGGATCTGGTAGTTGCCGAGGTGCGGGTCGCCGTGGATGACGCCGTAGCGGTAGAAGGGCACGTACCAGGCGCGGAACAGCGCCTTGGCGTAGGCCACGCGCTCCTCCTCCGGCGGGTTCTCCTCCAACCGCCGCAGGATTGGCCGGCCGTCGAGCCAGTTCATCGTCAGCAGCTTGGTCGTGGTCAGCTCATCGACCGGGGCGGGCACCGTGACGCCCGGCGTGCCGCGCAGCATGATGCCGTACATGCGCATGTGCGACGCCTCGCGCCGGTAGTCCAGCTCCTCCCGCAGCCGGGCCGCGAGTTCCGAGTACGCCTCCTCGTTGTCCAGCGTGCTGTCCATCCGCTTGTAGACCGCCATCGCCAGCTTGAGCTGCCGGAGGTCGGCCTCGACGATCGAGGCCATGTCCGGATACTGCAGCTTGCATGCGACGTCGCGCCCGTCCGGCAGCGTCGCGCGGTGGACCTGGCCCAGCGATGCGGCAGCCACCGCCTCCTGCCCGAACGTTTTGTAGCGGGACTGCCATGCGGGGCCGAGCTCGCTCTGCATCCGGCGCCGCACGAAGGCCCAGCCCATCGGGGGCGCGTTGGACTGCAGCGTCGCGAGTTCCTGCGCATACTCCTCCGGCAGCGCCTCCGGCACGGTGGCCAGGAACTGCGCCACCTTCATCAGCGGCCCCTTCAACCCGCCGAGCACCTGCTTCAGGCTCTCGGCATGAGCGTTCTTGTCGGCCTTGATGCCCAGGAAGCGCTGCCCCGCCACGCGCGCGGCGATGCCGCCGACCGCGCCCGAGGTGCGCGCCATCCGGCGGAACTCGCCGAAAAGCGTGCTCTCCGACCGCTCGTCCGGCATCAGGAAGCGGCCTCCAACTCGTCGATGAACCCCGAGATGACGTCGAGGCCGCGCTTCCAGAACGCCGGATCCGAGGCATCGAGGCCAAAGGGCGCCAGCAGCTCCTTGTGCCGCTTCGTCCCACCCGCGCGAAGCATGGCGAGGTACTTCTCCTGGAACTTCGGATGCCCGTCCTGGAACACGCCGTAGAGCGCGTTCACCAGGCAGTCTCCGAACGCGTAGGCGTAGACGTAGAAGGGCGTGTGGACGAAGTGCGGAATGTAGGCCCAGTACACCGCGTAGTCCGGCGTGAGATCGAAGGCGGGGCCGAGGCTCTCGGTCTGCACCTGCGTCCAGATCTCGCCGATCCGCGCGGCCGAGACCTCGCCGGCCTTGCGCTCCTCGTGCAGCAGCATCTCGAAGCGGTAGAAGGCGATCTGGCGGACCACCGTGTTCAGCATGTCCTCCACCTTGCCCGCCAGCATGGCGCGGCGGCGCTTCGGGTCGCGCTCCGCGTCCAGCACGGCGCGGAAGGTCAGCATCTCGCCGAAGACACTCGCCGTCTCGGCAAGCGTCAACGGGGTGGAGGACATGAGGTAGCCCTGCTCGGCCGCCAGCACCTGGTGGACGCCGTGGCCCAGTTCATGCGCCAGCGTCATGACGTCGCGCGACTTGCCGTGGTAGTTCACCAGCAGGTAGGGGTGCACGGAGGGCACCGTCGGATGCGCGAAGGCGCCCGAGGCCTTGCCGGGCCGGAGCGCCGCATCGATCCAGGGCTTTTCGAAGAAGCGCCGGCCGATCGAGGCAAGTTCCGGCGAGAAGGCGCCGTAGGAGGAGAGCACACGCTCCTGCGCCTCCGCCCAGGGAATCTGGCGGTCGTCCTCATCCGGCAGCGGCGCGTTGCGGTCCCAATGCATCAGCTTCGGCAGGCCGAGCCACCGCGCCTTCATCCCGTAGTAGCGGTGGCTGAGCCGCGGGTAGCTGTCGCGCACCGCGGAGACGAGCGCGTCCACCACCTCGTCCTCGACCATGTTGGCGCGGTTGCGCGCGGAGGTCGGGCGCGGATACTGGCGCCAGCCGTCAATGATCTCCTTGTCCTTCGCGAGCACGTTCGTGATCAGGGAGAACAGCCGCACACGCTCCCCGAACGCCTCGGACACGCCCTTGGCGGCCGCGGCACGCACCTCCCGGTCGCGGTCCGAAAGCTTGTTGAGCGCGGCGGAGACGGTCAGGTCCTCGCCGGCCACGCGCACGCGCATGTTGGCCACCGTCTCGTCGAACAGGCGGTTCCACGCGGAGCGGCCCGTCACCTCCTTCTCGTGCAGCAGGCGTTCCAGCTCGTCGGAAAGCTGGTGCGGGCGGAAGACACGCAGGTCCCGCAACCAGGGCCGCCAGCGGGCGAGCGTGGCCGACGCAACGAACTTCGCCTCCAGCACCGCGTCCTCCAGCCGGTTGACCTCGAGCGTGAAGAACAGCAGGTGGCTGCTGATGGTCGTCACGCGTTCCTGCACCGTCTGGTAGAAGCGGCCATTCGCCTCGTCCTGCGCGTCGCCGGCGAAGACGAGCTGGGCATAGGACATGGCGCGCCCCAGCACCTCCTCGATCCGCTCATAGGCGCCGATCGCGGAGGCCAGGGCGTCACCGGACATCGAGGCGAGCTTGCCGGCATGGGCATCCGCGAAGGCGCGGGCATCCGCCTCCGCGCGGTCGAGGTCCGCCGCCAGCCGCGGGTCGGACGGCGAGGCGTAGAGGTCGCCAAGGTTCCAGGCGGGCAGCGCGGCCCCTTGCGTGCCAGCGGCGGGCCGATCGGCGGTTTCGTTCGGAATCGTCACGGTGGTTCTGGTCCGGGCGGTGTTGCCTTCCGATATAGCCCTTGCGCGGGGCAGGCCAAGAAGCCAGGACGATGCGCATGGTTTTCCGCCGGGGGTTCGCCCTCGGGACAAGGGTGGGGCGATGGATGCGCGGGTGATGGAGGGGGCGTGGCGCAACCTGCCCCACATGATGATGGACCTGGCGCGCGCCTGGCGCGACCGGCCGATGCTGCGGCACTGGCGGGGCGGCCAATGGCAGCGCACGAGCTGGGGGGAGTTCGCCTCCCGCGTCGCCGCCGTGGCGACCGGCCTGCGCGCGGCCGGTGTCATGCCGGGGGATCGGGTGGTGCTGGTCAGCGAGAACCGGCCGGAGTTCCCGATCGCCGACACCGCGATCATGGCCATCGGCGCCGTGACGGTGCCGACCTACACGACGAACACGGTTGCGGACCATGCCCACATCCTGCGGGACTCGGGCGCGCGGGTGGCCATCGTCTCCTCCGCCGTGCTGGCCGCGCGGGTGCGGCAGGCGGCGCAGCAGGGCCAGGGCCTGGACCTGCTGGTCGGCATGGAGGCGTCGCCCGAGGTGAACCTCACCTGGGACTCCCTGGAAGCCGCCTCCCCCGACATGGGCCTGTTGCTGGCGGAGGTGGAGCAGATCCCCCCCGGTCGCCTGGCGTGCCTTGTCTACACATCCGGCACCGGCGGGGCGCCCAAGGGCGTCATGCAGCCGCACCGCGCGCTGCTGGCCAACCGCCACGGCATCGCCAAGATCGCCGACCGCCTGCACCTCGAGGGGGAGTGCTACCTCTCCTTCCTTCCGCTGTCGCACAGCTACGAGCACACGGTGGGCTGCTTCCTCCTGCCCTCCCTCGGCCTGGAGGTCGTCTACTCCCGCGGGGCGGAGCGCCTTTCGGCCGAGTTCCAGGAAATCAAGCCGGCCATCATCACGGCCGTACCCCGGCTGTTCGAGGTGCTGCGCGCCCGGATCGAGGCGGGCCTGGAGAAGGAAAGCCCCCTCAAGCGCAAGCTCTTCGCACGCGCGCTTGCGCTCGGGCTGAAGCGGCTGGAACACACCAACCTCTCCCCCTTCGAGCGGGTGCAGGACGCGGTGCTGGACCGCCTCGTCCGGCGCAAGGTGCGTGACCGCTTCGGCGGGCGGCTGGTGGCGCTCGTCTCGGGCGGCGCGCGGCTCGACCCGGACCTGTCCGGCTTCTTCCTCGCGCTCGGCGTGCCGGTGATCCAAGGCTACGGGCAGACCGAAGCCGGTCCCGTGATCAGCGTGAACACGCCCTGGGCCAACCGGCGGGAGACCGTGGGCAGGCCCCTGCCGGGCGTCGAGGCCCGGATCGCCGGGGACGGGGAACTGCTGGTGCGCGGCGAACTGGTGATGGACGGCTACTGGAACAACGTCGTCGCCACCGGCCAGGCGATACAGGACGGGTGGCTGCACACGGGCGATGTGGGCGAGATCTCGGCCGACGGCTACATCCGCATCACCGACCGCAAGCGCGACTTCATCAAGACGCTCGGCGGCGACATGGTCAGCCCCGCCAAGCTCGAAGGACTGCTGATGAGCGAGCCAGGAATCGCGCAGGCCGTTGTCGCTGGCGAAGGCAAGCCCTCCATCGTCGCGCTGGTCGTCCCGGCCGACGGCCAGGCCGACGCCGTCGCCGCGGCGGTGGACCGGGTCAACCGCAAGCTCTCGAACATCGAGCGCATCCGCCGCGTGGCGCAGGTGCCCCCCTTCACCGTCGAGAACGGCATGCTGACGCCCACGATGAAGGTGAAGCGGCGGGAGGTGCTGCGGATCCATGGCGCGGAGGTCGACAGGCTCTACTGAGGGCGCGCGCGTCAGCCGAGCACCAGGTCGGCCGCGGCGAGAGCCGTCACGCCGCGGAGGAGGACGCCGTCGCCCCCGCCAAGGTCGAGGAACGGGGTCGGCCCGTCGGTCCGGAACCGCGCCAGCACCTCCGCCGCTGTCAGGCCGAAGCCGGTCAGCACCAGGCGGTCCTCCGCCCGCGTGAAGTCCTCGATCAGGTCCATGCCCGACCCGCGGCGGATCACGAAGCGGTCCGCACCTGCCCCGCCGGCCAGGGTATCGGCCCCTGCCCCGCCCTCCAGCAGGTCGTCCCCGCCCTGTCCATGCAGGTAGTTCGGGCCTGGGTTGCCGAGCAGCAGGTTCGCGCCCTCATGGCCCACCCCATTGCGCCCGGCGCCGGACAGGAGCAGCGCCTCCACGCCGCCCGGCAGGACGATCGTGCCGGGCGCGTGCGAGAGGAGGAGGTCCGTGCCGCTGCCCGCCTCCTCCACCAGGTCGACCGCGCTGTCCACATGGTAGACGTCATGGCCGGCACCCCCGCGCAGGGTGTCGGCGCCGGCACCGCCGTCCAGCACGTCGTGGCCGCCGAGCCCGGACAGGATGTCGTCGCCTGCCCCGCCGCGCAGGTGGTTGCCCACCTCGTTGCCCGCCAGCGTGTCGGCACCTGCGCCGCCGATCGCGTCCTCGATCAGGGAGGCCGGGTTGCCCTCGTGCAGCAGCGCGTTGAAGACGTTGCCGCGGGCGTGTTGGAAGTTTCCGAGCCGCGCATCAAGCAGCGCGAGCTGCGCGCCCGAGAGGACGGACCAGCCGCCCGGCGCAAGGTCCACCGACACGCCACCCGCATAGTTCGACAGGTCGTAGGTGTCGCGCCCGCCCCCGTCCCAAACCGTCAGGAACACCCGGTTCGCGCTGCCGCCCGCGCCGTCGCCCGGGGCGCCCTGCCCGCGGCCGTCGACAAAGGTTTCGCCCGTGCGCGGGTCCCAGGCGTAGACCGTGTCGCCGGCCCGCCAGCCGTAATCCGCGCCATACAGGCGCTGAAGCGCGGCGATGTCGAGCATCATCGAGCCCTGCGGGTAGCCCGTGGCCTCGTTGGTGTAGCCGAGGTTCGTGGCCGCGCCGATGCGCGACCGGTACGACATGACGGTGAATTCCAGACTGTCCCATGCCACGTCCAGCGCCCCGCCGGACGTCCAGGCCTCGTGCGGGTGCTTCAGGCCGAGCGCGTGGCCGAGTTCATGCACCGCCACCATCCACTGGTAGGAGCCAAGGCGCGGCGTGTCGAAGCCGAGTCGCGAGCCGAACCAGACGTCCCCGCCCTCTCGCCATCCGGGCAGGTAGGCCCAGGCGGTCGAGGGCAGCGTGGATCGCGCGATGCGGATGTCGGCCGCCCAGTCCTCGGCCGCCTCGACCAGGCGGAGCTGTGTGAAGCCGGTGACCGGCAGCACGGGGCCGCGCGCGCCGGCCCCGGTGAGGCCCTCCCCCGTCAGCATCTGGCGCACCGCGTCGCGCATCGCGGGGCCGATGCGGGCAAAGCCGGCCGCGGGCTCCCCGCCGCCGTAGCCCCATTCGTAGTCGGAAGCGAAATCCGGGAAGGCGAAGGTCACCGCCCCGGCAACATCCCAGGCCAGGCCGGACAGCAGCGCATCGGCCGCTGCCTGGCCGGGACGTGCCGCCTCGCCCCGCGGCAGGCCGCGTGCCAGCGTGACGCCTGGGTCCAGGGCCGCGCGTCCAGTCGAAAAGCAAAGCCAGCACATCGATGGGGAAAACCCGCACGGATGCCTGGCGCACCGCCCGGCAGGTTGCTCCCACCGCGATGCGCCCGTCTGCCGCCTATTGCGGGGGACCGAGCAAGCTGTTCGCTCTTGCGCGTCCGGAGGACATGGTGAGGGGCGCGGGTGAAGCCGGGGTGAAGATTGTGCGCCGGCCCGTTCCCGGCTATCCGAGCGATGCTTGGGGCGTAGCCAAGCGGTAAGGCAGCGGATTTTGATTCCGCCATTCCCAGGTTCGAATCCTGGCGCCCCAACCAGCCATAAATCATTGTTTTTGCTGTATTTTTCTATTCCAGCTGGGTACGCAAAAATCTCGGATTTCCGGCCCTTTGTCGTCAAGGTGCAGCCGGCGCGTAGGCCGGGAGACGCCACCAGCCCCCGAGCGGCGGTCGCATCCAGGCCTGTGTCTCACCGCGCTCCTTCGGCAGTCCGAGTTTTTGGGGTGTAGACGGCTGCCGGCGGCGCCGTGCCTAACGGCCGACGCCACCCTGAGCGCGACAGCGCCTGCCTCACAGACATGTGGTGGGGGAGGCCTGCTCCTAGGAGCAGCGGGCCGTGGTGCCCCTGTGCTCAGCCAGCGCCGAGCAGGGCGCGTTGCGCGCGCCAGTCCTGTGGCAGCCCGCGGCGGCACTCCCGCAGCAGCGCCGCCGCGGTCAGTCCCGCCGGCTGTCGGCCGTCCAGCACGGCCTCGAGCAGGTCCGGCGCCAGGAAGGCCAGCCGCACCAGGCGTGTGGCATAGGACCCGCTCATGCCTTCGCGCGCGGCGAGCTCGCCAAGCCCAGCGACGCGACCACTCAGCAACATGTCCCAGAGCGCCCGTGCCTTGAGGACCAGGCGCAGCAGCGCCGGATCCGGGGAGGGCGGCACGCCCCGCTCAGCGCCCACCACCAGCGCCATCTCCCGCCCGGCGTGGCGCAGCAGCACCGGCACGGACAGGATCAGCGGGGGCGCGTCCGCCGTATCAGGTGCGGACTGGCTCCTGGCCCGATCCGCCCGGCCCCGGAGCAGGTCCACCAAGCGGCTCGGCAGCAGGTGGAGGGCAAGCCGGTTAGCCTGCAGCTCCACCCGGGCCAGCAGGTCACGCAGCGTGGTCCATTGCTGCACATGGGAGAGGTCGGCCCAGCTGCGCGCAAGCCGCGCGGCCTGGTCCAGCAATCGGCGCTGCTGGAGGGCGTCGGGAAG
>DASQNQ010000218.1:0-10421 GCA_035644895.1 Acetobacteraceae bacterium
TGCTGGGTGAGCTGCCGCCTCCCCATGCTCTCTCGACCGGCTACGCCGCCGCGCCGCGCCGTCGCGCAGCGCGAGGCCGGTGCCCGCGCGGCCGAGGGGCAGGACCGCCACGCGCGCGACGATGCCGCGGGCGGCCAGCACCTCCAGTGCCTCGTCGCTCAGGATCACCACGGCGGGGCGCTCCCCGGCCAGGACGCGGTCGCGCAGCGCGCCCACCGTGCCCCAGGCCGTGGCGGGCCGGGCATCGGGCCAGGCGATGCCCTCCAGCGCCGTCTTCACCGCCCCGCAGGCGAGCAGCGCAGGCGCGCTCATGCCATGCGTTCCAGGATCTCGAGGCCGCGGTTGCGGTCGATGACGTAGACGAGCCCCTGCCCGTCCGTGTCCACGTCGTTCGACTGGGGCGAGGCCTGGCCGGGCGGCGGCTCGGCCAGCCAGTGCGCGACCTCCCGCGGGGCCGTCGGGTCGGCGATGTCCACCACGCGCAGCCCGCCCGCGAACCAGGCGGTGTAGAGGCAGGTGTCGTGCATCCTTTCCTGGAACTGGTGCGCGCCGAAGCGGCCGCCGGCCTTCACATAGGGGTTGTCCAGCTCCGACAGGTGCCACATGGACAGAGGCGTGATGCGGGCGGGATCCTCGACGTCGAAGACCCAGAGGCCGGCATGGGGCTGGCCGGGGATGTGCTCGTGCTCCTCGTCCACGCCCACTGCAATCGTGCGGCCCGCCACCGGGAAGGGCACCCGCATGAAGGTGTGCGTCGGCTCCGGGAAGGGCGGGTGGTAGCGGTGCTCGCCCACCGTTCGGGGCCGTTTGATGTCGGACACGTCGATGATGCGGCAGCCCGCGTACCACACGGCAGCGTAGAGCTGGTCGCCATGGCGCAGCGTGTGATGCAGCCGGTGCTGCTGTCCAGGCCATGTCGGCGTCTCGCCACCCGCGACGTGCTGGCCCGGCATGTGCCAGCGCGAGACCTCGCGCGGGCGGGCGGGGTCGGCCATGTCGTAGATGACGAGGATGTTGCCGACGTAACCCTCCATCTCCGTCGAGATGTAGGCGTAGCGGGCGTCGAGGTCGAAGCGGTGGACGCCGATGCCGCCCGTCAGGTGGTGCGTCAGCAGCCGCGGGCGCGTGCGGTCCGAGATGTCCCAGACCCGGAAGCCGCCCTCGGCATAGGGCGGTGCCGAGAGCGAGGCGCGGGCGCGCGGCAGGAAGTCCGGCTTCACCTTGATCGCGGCCGCAAGCTCGGCGTCCGTGATCGGGCGGCCATGGGCGGCCAGGTGCGCGGCCTCGATCTCCGGGATGCGGCGGGCCCGGCGCAGCGCGTGGCGCTCGTCCTGCTCGACGTTCGTGACCATGATGTCGCCGGCGACGCGGACCTTGTGCGTGTGGGAGAGCGCCGAGGGCGGATCGAGCGTGGCGACGATGCGCGGGTTCCGCGGGTCGCGCACATCCACGATGGAGGTGCCGTGCGGCGGCTTCATGTGGCCGATGTAGGCATGGCCGCCCTCCACCAGCACCTGCCCGCCGCCCGGCATGTCCAGCCAGGCGATCCGCCGCATGCCCTTCGCGGAGACGGCGCCGTCGCTCATGCGGGTTCCTTCCTGGAGGCGCGGAGCGCGAGCCGCCTTTCGCGCCAGAGCGGCACCACGACCGAGGCGACGAGCAGCACCCACAACGCGTTCGCGACGGGCGAGGAGAACAGCACCATGATGTCCCCCTGCCCGATCCGCAGCGAGCGCAGCAGGTAGCGCTCGAAGATCGGGCCGAGCAGCACGCCGATCAGGATCGAGGTGACGTGGTAGCCGCTCTTGACCGCGACGTAGCCGAGGATGCCGAAGGCGAGGGCGAGGCCCATGTCGAACATGTACTCCCGGTCCGCGAAGGCACCGACCACCGTGAGCCCGAGGATCAGCGGCACGATGACGTGCACCGGCACCGTGACGACCTTGGACGCGTAGCGGGCCAGCGGCAGGATCAGCGGGATCATCAGCAGGTAGGTCACCGTCATCATCACGAAGACGCCGTAGGCGATGTTCGGGCTGTCCTGGAACAGCCGCGGCCCGACCACGATTCCCTGGTACTGCAGCACGATCATCATCACCGCGGCCGTCGAGCCGCCGGGGATGCCGATGGTCATGGTGGGCACGAGCGTGCCGGAGGTGACGCCGTTGTTGGCGCTTTCCGGCGCGATCACGCCGGGCGGGAAGCCGGTGCCGTAGCGTTCCGGCGTCTTCGAGAAGAGCCGCGACTGCTGGTAGGCGACGAAGGAGGCGATGTAGGCGCCCGCCCCTGGGATCACCCCGATGACCAGCCCGAGGAAGCCGGTCCAGACGATCTGCCACCAGTAGGTGACGCTCATCCGCAGCCCATCGAGCGTGTCCGCCCATTGCGGCCGCTGCGCCTTGGAGGGCTTGGCGCCGGGGGCGAAGCTCTGCTCCAGCATCACCAGGCACTCGGACACCGCGAAGAGGCCGATCAGCACGGGCACCAGCGGCAGGCCGTCATAGAGTTCGAGGAAGCCGAAGGTGGCGCGCGGCGTGGAGTAGACCTGGTCCGTTCCGATCGCGCCGAGCATCAGCCCGAACATGCCGCCGATCAGCCCCTTCAGCATGTCCTTGGCCGCCAGCACCGCGATCAGCGTCAGCCCGAACAGGATGATCACCACCATCTCGACCGAGCGCAGCACGAGGCCGAGCTGCGACAGCCAGGGCAGGATGGCCAGCACCGCGACGGAGGTGATCAGCCCGCCGACGACCGAGGCGACGAAGGACAGCACCAGCGCCTGCTGCGCCTGCCCGTTGCGCGTCATCTGGTAGCCGTCGATGCATGTGGCCGCCGCGCCGCCGCTGCCGGGGATGTTCACCAGGATGGCGGGGATGCCGCCCGAGAGGTGGTTCGCGCAGTAGAGCGCGATCATGAAGGCGAGCGCCGCCTCCACGTCCATTGCAAGGGTCAGCGGCAGCAGGATGATGAGCGTGTTCTGCGGCGAGAAGCCCGGCAGCACGCCGACCGCAAGGCCGAGCGCGATGCCGGGCAGGATCGCCCACCAGAGCGAGAAGGACCGGGCGAAGAGGTCCGCGACGGTGGCGAGGTCGAGCGCCATCAGTCCCCGCCAAGCCCGAACAGCAGGCCAAGCGCGGCCTCCGCCGGCCCGGATGGGAAGCGCGTGCCGAGGCCCACCATCAGCGTCGCCCAGACCAGCAGCGGCGTCGCGACCGAAACGCCGAGAAGCGTCGGCCAGTGCCGTGCGCCGAGAAGCCACATCGCCGCGAACAGCATGAGCCCGAGCGCGAGCGTGGTGCCGAGCGCCGGCAGCGCGAGCAGGAAGGCCAGCATGATCGCCAGCAGCCCGACGCGCAGCCGGTCCGTTCGCGGATCGCCGCCCAGCGTCACGCGCAGGCTCGCCTGGCCCCGAGCGACGCGCAGTGCGGTCCTGAGCAGCAGCAGCGCGACGAGCCCCGCCAGGATGCTGCCGATGACGATGCCGTTCGCCTTCGCCTCCCAGGCGAGCTCCTGCACCGTCCAGAAGTAGTAGCCGGTGAAGCCGAGGGCGAGGCCCGGAATGATCAGCTCCTGCCCGATGGGCGTCGGGCCGCGCCGCTCGGACATGCCGCTAGCGCTGCGCCGAGAGCTGCTGGCGGAAGCGGTTCGCCAGCTCGATCATGCCCTGTGCGTACTCCGTGCAGAGCGCCCGGTCGCCGAAGCGCACCGTCTCGAGCGGCTGCCCGGCCCGCTGCAGCGCTTCCCGGAACACCGGGTCGTCGAAGACCTGCCTCGCCGTCTCCTCCAGTCGCCGGAAGCGGTCCGGGAATCGCTCGATCGCGCGGGTGTGGATGGCCCAGGAGCGGGAGGAGTAGAGGTCCGGGATAGAGGTGCCGAACACCGCGTTCACCGTCGGCGCGTTGCCGGTCAGGTTCGCCACGATGTTCTCCCGCGCGAACAGCGCCAGCACCTTGAGCCGCCCCGCCTGCGCCGTGAGGCCGGAGACGGGCAGCGCACCCACATCGGCCTCGCCGCTCATCACCGCGACCATCGTCGGGCTGCCGCCGCCATAGGGGATGAGGTTGAATCGCGCGCCCTGCGCCTCGGCCAGCGCGAGCATGCCGATCGAGGCCGGGTGCGGGATGCGGCTGACGGCGACGTTCACGGGGCGGCGCTTCGCCTCCGCCACCACGTCCTCCACGCGCTGCAGCGGCGATCCGTCGCGCACGAAGATCGCGCTGTCGTCGATGTCGATGCGGCAGAAGTAGCTGAGGTCCTCCGGGAACCGGAAGCGCGGGCGCTGCAGCGCGTACATGATCATCTCCGGCCCCATGTTGCCGAAGAGCAGGTTGTACGCATCCGCGTCGCGCCGGCTGACGAAGAGCTCGTAGCCCACCTGGCCGGCCGCGCCGGCGTAGAACTCGTACTCGAACTGCCGCCCGCCCAGCAGCTTCGACCACCCATCGTCGAAGGACCGCGCGAGCCGGTCCGCGCCGCCGCCCTGGCCGGTCGGGACGACGACGCGGAAGTTGCGTGTGGGAAAGCCGGATTGCGCCATGGCCGGGCCCGCCGCGAGGCCCGCCGCCACCACCCCGAGGCCACGTCGCGAGATGCCGCCCATGCTCCGTTCTCCCCTAAGCATTGCCGTTGCTGTCAGTGATCACCCGGCGCGCCGCGGTAGACCGGCTCGGGCTGCGCGAAGAAGGAGGCCAGGATGTGCTGTGCGATCCGGAAGTTCTTCTGCTGGAAGGAGGCATGCGCGATGCCCGGCATGACCGCGAACTGCTTGTCCGGGCTGGGCAGGCGGCGGAAGAACTCGATCAGGTCGTCCAACCCCGCGATGCCGTCGTACTGGCCGCGCATGACGATGGTCGGGCAGGTGATCCGTGCGGGGTCCACCACCGGCAGGTTCAGGCACATGTCGATGTAGGTGCCGATCGGCACGCTGTCGTCGAGCGCGAGGATCGCGTCGGCGAAGGCGTCCACCACCACGTCCTCCGCCGTGCCCGGATGGTCGCGGCTGAAGATGGAATGGACGAAGGCGCGATCGATGGGGCGCCGGTTGCCCGCGGCCCGGTACTCGGGCAGCTTCCGCCGCCGCTGCTCGAGCGTGGGGCTGCCCTCCCCTGTCCAGACGAAGGCATCCAGCGCCAGGCGCGCGACGCGCCCCGGGTTCCGTTGCGCGAACAACGCCGCCTTCAACGCGCCCGAGGAGATGCCGTAGACCAGCAGCGGACCGGCACCGCGCGCTGCCTCGATGTAGGCGGCGCCGGCCTCGAGGTCGTCCGCGCCGTTCGCGATGTCGCAGGTGATGTCGCGGTGCTTGGAGGAGCGGCCATAGCCCTCGTTGTCCATGCACCAGCAGTCGTAGCCGGCGCGCGCGAAGGCATCCATGACCGAGATCTCCGGCCGTCCCGGAACCTGCAGGTCGAAGGTGGGCTGCGACGCCATGGAGGAGCCGTGGACGAACAGGATGGTCCCGCGCTTGCCGGCCCCGGGATCGCCGGTGAACTTCTCCCACAGGAAGAGGCGCACCTCTCCCCTGGCGGTCCAGTGCTCCATGCCCGTCACCGGCTCGGCCATGCGCGATCCCGTCTCCTCCGGCCCGCCCTTCACGCGGGCGGGCTCCGTTGCGGTCTACTATCGGTGCACGCCTGGCCCGGATTCAAGTCCCATGGCACGTTCGTGTGTCCACGATCAGCGGCCGGCCGCCACGATGTCGAGCATGTATGTCTCGTTCCCGATGCCCGTGACCCGCGACAGCACGGCGAAACGCGCGAGGTCGATGGTCCAGAGCACGCTGGATCGGGGCCCGCGCTTCTTTCCTCCCGTGACCGCCGCCCAGGCGCCATCCGGCGCAATCGCGATGCCGCGCGGCTGCGCCGGGCCGCCTGTCGGGTCCGCAAGCGCCAGCCGCGCGATCTCCCGTGCCGACGCGACCTCCAGCAGCGAGACGGTGCCGGAGGCGAAGCAGGAGACGAGCAGGTGCGTGCCCCCTCGCACGAAGGCCGCAACGAAGGGCCGCGTGCCCTGCGCGGGGTCGTCCGTGCCGACGCGGATGCGCGCCACCTCGCGCCGCAGCGCAACGTCGATCAGGCTGACGGTGTTGCCGTATCCGCCGGTCCGCATGCTCTCCCGCGCCGCCACCGCGGCCAGGCGCCCGCCGGGCGAGACCTGGATGCCGAAGCCGCCCGACTCCACCGGCCCCCGTGCCACCTCCGCATCCCGCTCCCCCGCCAGCGCCGCGGCAAGGTCGATGACGGACACGTCGTCCGTGCCGCCATTTGCGGTCAGCAGCCAGCCCGTGCCGAGCGGGCTGACGGCAATGCCGTTCGGGTTGGGGAAGCGCCCGAAATCCGGGTGGGGCGAATCGCGGCAGGGCACGCCGCCCGCATCGCGCAGCCGGATCCGGCACGAGACCTCGTGCGTCGCGCGGTCGATCGCGGTGACCTCCACGCCGCCATCCTCCGCCTCCGGCGCCTCCGCCGAAGAGACAAGCAGGTGACGCCCATCGGGCGTGAGCGCCGCGCCGACCGGGCCGGCCGTGCCCGTGGCGACCACGCCCGCGATCGCGCCCGTGGTGCCGTCGTGCCGCGCGTCGCGCAGCGCAGCGAGGTCGAGCAGCGTGACCGTGCCCGGGTGCCCGTGCTGGTAGGCGCCGGCCGCCGCCGCCGTTGCACGGCCGGAGTGGCAGACCACATAGGCGTGCGGCCCGTCCGGCGGCACCAGCACGCCGACCGGCTGGCCCGACGCCGGCGCCCCGTCCACGTCCGGCGTGGCGCGTGGCCGCGACAAGACTGCGCTGTCGGTGCCGTCATGCGCCGGATCGCACGCGGCCGCGGCGTCCACTACCGCCACGTTGTTGTCCCACCGCCCGCTCGCGACGATCAGCGTGCCGCTCATCCTGTTCCCTTCATGTGGCGTCGCGGGCGCGCCGCTGCCGGGCCAACGCCAGCAGCGGCACGAGCAACGCAAGCAGGGCGCAGGCCAGCAGCCCCGCCGAGAGCGGCCGCGCCACGAAGATCGCCGGGTCGCCGAGGCTGAGCGTGAGCGACTGGCGCATCGCGCTTTCGAACAGGGGTGAGAGCACGAGCCCGAGCACCATCGGCGCCATCGGCCAGTCGTGGCGTTTCATCAGCCACCCGAGCAGCCCGAAGCCCACCAGCAGCCAGCAATCCTCGACGCTGTTCGACTGCGCGTAGACGCCCGCGATGCAGAGCGCGATGATCGGCGGGTAGAGCCAGGAATAGGGCACGCGCAGCAGCCGTGCGAAGAGCCCCGCCAGCGGCAGGTTCATGACCAGCAGGATCAGGTTGCCGATCAGCATGGATGCGATCAGCGCCCAGACGAGCGAGGCGTTGGTGGTGAACATCTCCGGCCCCGGCCGGATGCCGAACATGACAAGCGCGCCGAGGATCACCGCCGTGGTGCCCGAACCCGGCACGCCGAGCGAGAGCATGGGCACCAGCGCCCCCGCCGCCGCAGCGTTGTTCGACGCCTCCGGCCCCGCCACGCCCTCGATCGCGCCGCGGCCGAAGCGGGACGGATCGCGCGCGAGGCGCTTCTCGACGATGTAGGCGACGAAGGAGGCGATGGTCGCGCCCGTCGCGGGCAGCACGCCGATGACGAAGCCGATCAGCGATCCGCGTAGGATGGGCATGCGGGAGCGCCGCCAGTCCTCGCGCGTCGGCAGCACGCCCTCGATCTTCGCGACCGGGCGCGTGCCGGCATCGTTGCAGCTCGACAGCACCTCGCCCAGCCCGAACAAGGCGACGGTCAGCACGATGAACTCGATGCCGTCCAGCAGCCACACCTGGCCGAAATCGTAGCGCGCCACGCCGACCTGCGGGTCGATGCCCATGGTGCCGAGCGCAAGGCCCGCCACGCCGGCAACCAGCCCCTTGACGACCGAGCTGCCGACGGCGGCGAGCGCGACGAGGCCGAGCACGACGAGCGAGAAGTATTCCGGCGGCCCGAAGGCGAGCGCCATGCCGGCGAGCGGCGGCGCGAGCAGGATGAGGCCGATGGTCCCGGCCGTGCCCGCAATGAACGACCCGATCGCCGCGATGCCGAGCGCCGCGCCTGCGCGGCCCTGCAGCGCCATCTGGTGCCCGTCGATGGCGGTCATCACCGTCGAGCTCTCGCCAGGCACGGAGACGAGAACCGAGGTGAGCGTGCCCCCGTACTGGCTGCCGTAGTAGATGCCCGCGAACAGGATCAGCGCGGAGGCGGGGTCGAGCCCGAAGGTGAGCGGCAGCAGCAGCGCGATGGCGGCGGCCGGGCCGATCCCGGGCAGCACGCCCACCATCTGCCCGAGCAGCACGCCGAGGAAGCACATGGCGATGCGGCCGGGCGTCAACGCCTCGGCGAAGCCCGCCATGAGAAGGGAGACGGACTCCATCCCGCCTCAATCCCCGAACACGCCGCGCGGCAGCGGCACGGCGAGCCACACGGCGAAGACCAAGTGCAGCGCGCCGGCCATGCCCGCCGCCGCCAGCACGGCGGGCAGGAAGGGCCTCCGCTCCGCCAGCACGAACAGGGCGAGCAGCATCAGAAAGATGGAGGGGACGAAGCCCACCACCTCCAGTCCGAGCACGGCGGCGAGCGTCGCGCCGAGCACCATGAGCGGCTTGCGACCTCCGCCCTGCGGCACATCGGAAGCCGGGCGCCGCAACGCCTGCGCCGCGGCGCCGATCGAGAGCGCCAGGAGGATCGCGCCGAAGGCGAAGGGCAGCCAGCCCGGTCCCGGCGTCTCGCGTTCCCACATCGGCATCTCGCGCGCGCCGGCGATCCAGACGGCGCCGAGGGCGGCGAAGGCAGCGGAGAGAACCAGGTCACCCCAGGCGACGCGTTGCCTCACGCCGGGCGGCCGAGGAGGTCGCGGTAGAGCCTCTCCTGCCGCTCGAGGAAGGCGGCGAACTCGGCGCCGAAGAGGGGCGCCTCGCTCGCCACGTTCTCGCGCAGGTAGCGCTTCCACCCCTCGGTCGCCAGCACGCGCTGCATCACCTCGGTCCAGTAGGCGGCCACCGCGTCGTTCACGCCGCGTGGCACGCCGATGCCGCGCCACATCTGGAAGTTCTCCGCGTTGATGCCCTGCTCGCGCATCGTCGGCACGTCCGGCAGGTCGGTGAAGCGGCTGTCGCGGAACACCCCGAGCGCGCGCACGGCGCGTGACTGCAGATGGCCCATGAACTCGAGCGGGTTGCCGATGGAGGCCTGGACATGGCCGCCGAGCAGCGCCGTCAGCGCCTCCCCGCCCGAGTTGAAGTTCACCATGTTCAGCTCCGCGCCGATGGCGCGGCCGAAGACGGTGATCGCCATCTGGTCCGTCGTGCCGCCGGTGGAGAAGGAGATGCTGCGGGCCGGCGCGGCCCGCGCCGCGGCGGCGAAGTCGGCAGCGCTGCGGTGCGGGCTGTCGGCACGGACGAAGAGCAGGAAATCGTCGAGCATCGCATTCGCGATCGGGCGCACCTCGCTCAGCGTGCGCGCGTTCGGCACCATGATGGGCGTGATCTGCGTCGTGCCGTTGATGGCGACGATGGTGTGCGGGTCGTTGCGGCGGCTGGCCGCGACGTAGCCGATGCCGACCGCCCCGCCGCCGCCCGGGCGGTTCACCGGGTTGACCGCGACGGGCACCAGCCGGTCCTCGGTCATGATGCGGTGGACGACGCGGGCCATCAGGTCGGCGCCGCCGCCGACGGCGAAGGGAATGACGAACTCCACGTCCCTGGTGGGCCGCCATGCCTGGGCGCGCGCGACTCCTGGCAGGGCCAGCAGGCCGGCGCTGGCCACCAGCGCATGCCTCCGGTTGAGCGGCATGAGCTCCCTCCTTGTACGTTTCCCTGCAGGATGGAAGGATCTCAGGGTCCGCGAGTCAAGCGAGCCGCTGGGAAAGCGCGGGCATGTGTGGCCTGGTCCGCGGCTGGACGGGCAACGCGCCTCCGGCCTCGCAGCAATGCCCGGCCGCGAGGTGGCGGCGCCTCGGGGGACGGGTTTCCTCCCCGCTCAGCGCCCGTTCGCCGCGCGACACGCCTCGAACAGCGGCCGCTTCGCCTCGTCGGTCATCGGGTGGAGGCCGAGGATGGACTGCCCGCGCCGCACGCGTTCCGTGACGAAGTCCTCGAGCGGCCGGATGACGTCGTCGTCCACCACACGCGCACCGGCGATGTTCTCGCCGAGCGTCCGCCCCGTGCAGGTGAGCGCGTCCGCATCGAGGTGCGCGCGCACCCGCTCCATCAGCGCGCGGATGCCGCCGGCGTCGTGGAAATCCTCCATCAGGTAGGTGGTGCCGGAGGGGCGGACATTGCCGATGACCGGCACCGAGCGGCTCAGCCGCTTCCGCCGCGATGCGCGCGGGCACCAGGTCCTCCCACACCATCTCCACGATGCGCCGGCCCGTTGCCGCCGGCATGCGCGGGTGAGTCGAGTCACGGGCGGTCACG
>DASQNQ010000219.1:0-3723 GCA_035644895.1 Acetobacteraceae bacterium
GAGACGGTGGGACGGCACCTTGACGTGCTGGAGCGCGTGCACCGCGACCAGCCGCTCGACCGGCTGCACTGGATCGTCGACCACGGCGAGACGCTGAGCCAGCGCAACATGGAGCGCATCGCCCGCATGGGCGGCGGCATCGCGGTGCAGAACCGCATCGCCTTCCAAGAGCGCGAGTTCCTGGAGCGCTACGGCGCGGAGCGCGCCGACCAGGCGCCACCGATCCGCCGCATGCTGGAGATGGGCATCCCGGTCGGAGCGGGAACGGACATGTCCCGCGTCTCCTCCTACAACCCCTGGCTCTGCCTGGAATGGCTGGTGACCGGCCGCGGCGTGGGCGGCACGCCGCTGCTCAGCGCCCGGACGAGGCTCGATCGGGAGACCGCGCTCCGGCTCTGGACCGACAATGCCTGGTTCTCGGCCGAGGAGGACCGCAAGGGCCGCATCGCGCCGGGGCTGCTGGCCGATTTCTGCGTGCTCGACCGCGATTACTTCGCGGTGCCCGAGGCGGAGATCCGCGAGGTGGAGAGCGTGCTGACCGTCACGGGCGGGCGCGTGGGCTTCGCCGCCGCGGAGCATGCAGGGCTCATGGCGCCGCTTCCGGCCCTGCAGCCGGACTGGTCGCCAGTGAACCGCTTCGGTGGGTTCTGGAGGGCGGCATGACCTTGACTCACTCGATGTACCGGATGCCGGTGCCCGCGCAGGGGCGCCGGTGGGTCCTCCGACTCACCCTCGCAGCGGCCGCGGGAGGGATTGCGCTGGGCCGTGACGCGGCCGGCGCCGGATCGGCCCTCGCGGCGCTCCGCGCGGGCGGGCATGTCGGCTACATGCGCCACGCCATCACGGACCGCTCACAGGTCGATACCGGGCGGCTCGGCGACCGCGCGGGGCAGCGCAACCTCTCGCCGGAGGGCCGGGCCCAGGCGGCGGCGATCGGTCGCGCGCTGGCTATCCTGGGCGTGCCGGTCGGCGCGGTGCTGACGAGCGCAGTTTTCCGCGCCCGCGACACCGCCGACCTTGCCTTTGGGGTAGACCGCGCGGAGGTGGTGCCGGAACTGGTCGCCGACGATTACGAGCCCGACCCGGCGCGCGTCGCGGCGAACGCCCGCTGGATTGCCCGACGCCTCGCCACCCTCTCCCGCGCGGGCGCGACCGACCTCCTCGTCGGCTATATCGTCCCGCTTGGTCTCGTGCTCAGTCGTGCCCTCGACGCGGACGAGTTCCCGGAGGGCGCCATCGCCGTGTTCCGGCCCGAGGCCGGCGAGGCGCGCCATATCGGCTTTCTCCGTCCGTCGGAACTCCTCGGCGCCGCCGGCATGCCAGGCTGAGAAGCCTTGGGGGCAGGGGAAGGAGATAGGTGGGCGCGAGGGCTGTACGATTGTCTGCCTGCTCTCGTGCTGCCTTCCTTCGATCAGCAAGCCACAACGATCATGCTCGAATGGCTGAGATGCGGACGGCCCCTAGCCAGAGCTCTTGCGGTACCACGGGAAGAGACGCGCCGTGGCGCGTGCCGTCGCGATCTCGATCAGCAGGCCGCAGCCAGCCAGCACCAGTACGCCCACAACAGCGTCCTCGTGTCGGAAGGTAAGTGTGTGAAAGGCCGCGGCGTGGAAGATCAGCGTCGGATGCACGTCGTTGCAGTGCTCGACGAGCTCGACCGCGCCGGTGCGCCAGTAGGCAAGGCCGACGGGTCCCGCCTGCACATTCGCGAAGGCCCGCAGCGGACCGCCGCCGGCGACGCTCTCGGAGGCTTCGTAGTGCCGCGGCTTCGGCGCATCGCCCATGCTGCAACCCATCTGTCCGGGACGATCCTCGGGGCGAGTCCTTACTGAACGGGCCCGACGATGCGGCATAGCAATGCCGTGACGGTCATTTTCAGGATCCTGTCGCCGCGCCGCGCGCGATCCGGAGCAGGTGGCAACCCGCCGCGCCCTCGCGGCTTCTGTGGCCGCCGCGCGAACGGGCGTGCGGCGATGGGGAGCGCGGCACGATGGGAAGCGCCTTCGAACGGCTGTCCGGGCCAGGCGAGCGCCACCGGGCCCTCTCGCCGCTGATCGGCGCCTGGCGCGTCGCGATGGCGACCCACGGTGCCGATGGACGTACGACCCGGTCGGAGGAGATCCGGGCGCGAAAGGACTGGTTCGGCGATGGCCGCTACGTGCGGGAGGAGGTGTCCGGGACCTTCGCCGGCGTGCCGCACGCCAAGCTGACGCTCCTTGGCTTCAACAACCTCCGCCACCGCTACGAATACGTAACGGCTGACAACTACGATGCCGTGCTGCTGCTCCACACCAGCGCCGCCGGCGTCGAACCTGGCGACCCGGGCCGCATCGAGGTGTTCGCGGAGTACGTGGAGGCCGGCGAGGGCGAGCAGGCCAGCGGCACGCTCATCCTGATCCGGACAGTGATCGAGATCGTCTCGGACGACCATCACCTGCTGCGCAACCTCTACCGGGCGCCGGACAGGCCGGAGGGTCGCGTCCCGGGTGATGGTGTAGCAGGCGACCGCCGGATCTGAGGCGGCCACCGCGGTGGTTCATGGCAGGGTTGGGTTGCTGGACCTCAACCCCTTGCCCTGGACCAACCACGATGACCGACGACAAGACTGCCCTTCGCGACCTTCTGGCGAAAGGCTCCGATGCGACCTTCCTGCGAGAGATGATTGGCTTTGCCGCGGAGCGGCTGATGGAGCTGGAGGTGGCCGGGATCACCGGGGCCGCCCATGGCGAGCGCAGGCCTGACCGGCTGGTGCAGCGGAACGGCTACCGGGAACGGGACTGGCAGACCCGGGCGGGCACCGTTGAGCTGCGGATCCCGAAGCTGCGGCGGGGCAGTTACTTCCCGGCCTTTCTCGAGCCCCGGCGGCTGGCGGAGAAGGCCCTGACGGCGGTGATCCAGGAGGCGTATGTCCACGGCATCTCCACGCGCTCCGTCGACGACCTCGTGCGAGCGATGGGGATGGAGGGCATCTCCAAGAGCGGTGTCTCCCGGCTCTGCGCCGAGATCGACGAGAGGGTTCGCGACTTCCTGGCGCGGCCCATCGAGGGTGACTGGCCCTACCTGTGGCTCGATGCGACCTACGTGAAGGTGCGCGAGGCCGGGCGGATCGTCTCCGTGGCCGTGACCATCGCGGTCGGCGTCAATGCCGATGGCCGCCGCGAGGTCCTCGGCATGGCGGTCGGCAGTTCGGAGGCAGAGACGTTCTGGCTCGACTTCCTGCGCAGCCTCAAGCGCCGCGGCTTGGCTGGCGTGAAGCTCGTCATCTCCGACGCCCACGAGGGGCTCAAGGCCGCCGTCACGCGGGTGCTACGCGCCACGTCCCAGCGCTGCCGCGTGCACTTCGCTCGCAATGCTCTGGCCCATGCGGGCAAGAGCCAGCGCCGCATCGTCTCGGCGTGGATCGGCACGGCATACGCAGAGGCCGACGCCGAGGGCGCGAAGCGGCAATGGCGCACGGTGGCCGATCAGCTCCGCCCGAAGGTGCCGAAGCTCGCGGCGCTCATGGACAGCGCAGAGGAGGACGTCCTCGCCTACATGGCGTTCCCCGCCGCGCACCGGCCGAAGTTACACTCGACAAACCCCATCGAGCGCCTCAACGGCGAGATCAAGCGCAGAACCGACGTCATCGGCATATTCCCAAATGAGGATGCCGTTGTTCGTCTCGTCGGCGCCCTGCTGCTGGAGCAGTCCGACGAATGGGCCACCCAGCGCTCCCGGTACATG
>DASQNQ010000220.1:0-6713 GCA_035644895.1 Acetobacteraceae bacterium
GCTGGAGGCGGCGGGCGTGAGGCGCGGCGACCGCGTGGCGGTGCTGCTCCCGCAGTGCCCGGAGGCCGCCGTCGCGCACCTCGCCGCCTACCGCATGGGCGCGGTCGCCGTGCCGCTGTTCCAGCTCTTCGGCGAGGACGCGCTGGCGTTCCGGCTGCGCGACTCCGGGGCCGCTGCGATCGTGACGGACGGCGTCGGGCTCGCGAAGCTCGCGGCCATCCGCGATGGGCTGCCGGCGCTGCGGCACGTGCTGGCCGTGGACGGTGGCCCCGGCGCGCGCGACCTGCATGCGGAGATGGCGCGCGCCCGGGACAGCCATGCCTGCGTGGCGACGGGCCCGGACGACCCGGCCGTGCTGATCTACACCTCCGGCACCACGGGCAGCCCGAAGGGCGCGCTGCATGCCCACCGGGTGCTGCGCGGCCACCTGCCCGGCGTCGAGATGCCGCAGGAGCGCTTCCCCCAGCCCGGCGACCTTTACTGGACGCCGGCCGACTGGGCCTGGATCGGCGGTCTGCTCGACGTGATGCTGCCGAGCCTGTTCCACGGCGTGCCGCTGCTCGCGCACCGCATGGCGAAGTTCGACCCCGAGCATGCGCTGCGCCTGATGGCGGGGCACGGCGTGCGCAACGCCTTCCTGCCGCCGACCGCGCTCAAGATGCTGCGCCAGGTGCCGGACCCCGCGCGCTTCGGGCTGCGGCTGCGCTCGGTCGGCAGCGGCGGGGAGACGCTGGGGGCGGGGCTGCTCGGCTGGGGGCGCTCCGCCCTCGGCCTTACCATCAACGAGTTCTACGGCCAGACCGAGTGCAACCTGGTGGTGTCGGGCTGCGCCGGGCTGTTCCCGGCGGTGCCCGGCAGCATGGGCCGCGCCGTGCCGGGGCACGAGGTCGCGATCCTCTCGCCCGAAGGCCGGCCGCTGCCGCCGGGCGAGGCAGGGGCCATCGCCGTTCGCGCGCCCGACCCGGTGATGTTCCTCGGCTACTGGAACAACCCGGAGGCGACGCGGGCGAAGTTCCAGGGCGAGTGGCTGCTGACCGGAGACCAGGGCGTGGCGGACGAGGCGGGCAACCTGTTCTTCCAGGGCCGCGACGACGACGTCATCACCTCCGCCGGCTACCGCATCGGCCCGGGGGAGGTGGAGGACTGCCTCCTCCGCCACCCCGCCGTCGCGATGGCGGCCGTGATCGGCCTGCCCGACGAACTGCGGACGGAGCGTGTCACCGCCGTGGTCGTTCCGAAGCCGGACGTTGCTCCGGACGAGGCGCTGCGTCGTGACCTGCAGGCCCATGTGCGAACCCGGCTTGCGGCCCATCTCTATCCCAGGCAGGTGGAGTTCGTGGACAGCCTGCCCATGACGACGACGGGCAAGATCATGCGCGGGGCGCTGCGCCGGCGCTTCTCCGTCCCCGACGAGGCCTGAACCAGGATGCCAACGAACCAGATCCCCCAGCTCGACCACCTCCTCGGCGACGACATCGACATGCTGCGCGACAGCGTGCGTTCCTTCGCCGACGGGCGCGTCGCCCCCATCGCGGCCGAGATCGACCGCACGGACGAGTTTCCCCGCCACCTCTGGCCGGAGATGGGCGCGCTCGGCCTGCACGGCATCACGGTGGACGAGGACCACGGCGGCGCGAACATGGGCTACCTCGCCCACTGCGTCGCGATGGAGGAGGTGAGCCGCGCCTCGGCCTCGGTGGGCCTCAGCTACGGCGCGCACTCGAACCTCTGCGTCAACCAGATCCATCGCAACGGGACGCCGGAGCAGAAGCGGCGCTACCTGCCGAAGCTCGTGTCCGGCGAGCACCTGGGCGCGCTGGCGATGAGCGAGCCGGGCGCCGGATCGGACGTCGTGTCCATGAAGCTGCGCGCCGAGAAGCGCGGCAGCCGCTACGTGCTGAACGGCACGAAGCTCTGGATCACCAACGCCCACTACGCCGAGACGATCGTCGTCTACGCGAAGACGGACCCGGAGGCGGGGCCGAAGGGCATCACCGCCTTCATCGTGGAGCGTGACTTCAAGGGCTTCCGCCCCGCGCAGAAGCTCGACAAGCTCGGCATGCGCGGCTCCCCGACCTCGGAACTGGTCTTCGAGGATTGCGAGGTGCCGGAGGAGAACGTGCTCGGCGCCGTCAACGGCGGCGTCCGCGTGCTGATGTCGGGGCTGGACTACGAGCGCGCGGTGCTGGCCGCCGGGCCCATCGGCATCCTGCAGGCCTGCCTCGACCTCGTCGTGCCCTACATCCACGACCGCCGGCAGTTCGGCCAGCCGATCGGGGAGTTCCAGTTCATCCAGGGCAAGGTCGCGGACATGTACACGCAGCTCAATGCGGTGCGCGCCTATGTCTACGCCGTCGCGCGCGCCTGCGACCGTGGCCTGACCAGCCGGAAGGATGCGGCGGGCGCGATCCTGTTCGCCGCCGAGGCTGCGACGCGCGCCGCGCTTGATGCCATCCAGATCCTCGGCGGCAACGGCTACATCAACGACTACCCGGCGGGCCGCCTGCTGCGCGACGCGAAGCTCTACGAGATCGGCGCCGGCACCTCCGAGATCCGGCGCCTGCTGATCGGGCGGGAGCTGTTCCGCGAGACGGCGTGACGCCCGGCTTCACCTGGGCGCCGCTGGTGCCGGAGCTGCTGGTCCGCGACCTCGGCACGTCGCTGCGCTTCTGGTGTGGGTTGGTCGGCTTCGCGGTGGCCTACGACCGCCCGGAGGACGGTTTCGCCTATCTGGAGCTGGGCGGCGCGCAGGTGATGCTGGAGGAGGCGTTCCGTCCCGGGCGACGCTGGATCACCGGGCCGCTGGAGCCGCCCTTCGGGCGTGGGATCAACCTGCAGACCGTGGTGCCGGACCTGGACCGGGCCCGGTCGGCGCTGGAGGCGGCCGGCTGGTCGCTCTACATGCCCCTGGAGGAGCGCTGGTACCGCGCCGGGACGCAGGAAAGCGGCGTTCGGCAGTTCCTGGTGCAGGATCCCGATGGCTACCTCCTGCGCCTGCAGCAGCCGCTCGGGTTGCGCCCCGCGCAGGGCTGACCCCGGCCCGGGCGGTTGCGGCACGCGGGTTTGCGCCCCATTCTCGGTTGGGAAACCGAGGAGGGATCGCAATGGCCAGCGTGCCGGACGTGACCGCGCGTGCCACCTGGCAGGCGCTGCAGGACGACAAGGACGCGGTGCTGGTGGACGTGCGCACCGATGCGGAGTGGAACTTCGTCGGCGTGCCCGACCTCTCGCCACTCGGCAAGCAGCCGGTGCTCATTCCCTGGCAACTGTATCCGACGATGCAGCTGAACGGGCACTTCGTCGAGCACCTGCGCCGCGCCGGCATCACGCCAGCGAGCAAGGTCTACTTCCTCTGCCGATCCGGCGCCCGGTCGCTGGCGGCGGGGCAGGCCGTGCAACAGGCGGGCTTTCCGCACGCCTACAACGTGGCCGACGGCTTCGAGGGACCGCCGGATGCCGAGGGCCATCGCGGCACCGTCGCGGGCTGGAAGGCGGACGGGCTGCCCTGGCGGCAGAAGTAGGGGCTCAGCGCCGCCCCGCAATCTGCCGGTTCTCGAGCCGCGAGAGCAGCCGCACGACGGGCCAGAGCAGCGCGAAGTAGGCCAAGGCCGCGACCATGATGGGCGTTGCGTTGAAGGTCACGCTCTGTACCTGGCGGGCCTGGAACAGCAGCTCGGGCAGCGCGACGACCGAGGCGATGGAGGTGAGCTTCACCACCTCCAGCGTGTTGGAGATGAGGTCCGGCAGCACGTTCCGCACGGCCTGGGGCAACACCACGAAGCTCCAGACCTGCCAGCCGCGCAGCCCGAGCGCACGCGCCGCCTCGGCCTGCCCGCGCGGGACGGACTCGATGCCGGCGCGCAGGATCTCCCCGTAATAGGCGCCGGTGTTGAGGAAGAAGCCGAGCGCGACCGCCCCCCAGGCGCCGAGGTCGAGCCCCGCGAAGGGCAGCCCGGCATAGAGGAACACCAGCAGCACCAGCGGCGGGATGGCGCGGAAGAGGTCCACCCAGGCGATCAGCGGCAGCCGCACCCAGCGGCTCCGCCGCGTGGAGAGCAGCGCGATCAGCACGCCCCCCGCGATGCCGAGCGGCACCGTCAGGAGCGCCAGCAGCACCGTCTGCACCACCCCCTGCCAGAGCAGGGGCGCGGCGGCGACCGCGATCTCGGCGTTCAGGAAGGCCTCGGCAAACTCGTTCACGGGGCCGGGCCTACCGGCGCCAGGCGAAGCGCGTCTCCACCCACCGCCCGGCGGCGACGACGGGCAGGAACAGGACGATGTAGGCGATGGCGCCGAGGGTCAGCGGGGTCGGATTGCCCGAGAAGGCCATGCCGGACTGCGCCGCGCCCAGGATCTCGGACACCGCGACGACGGAGCCGAGCGCCGTGCCCTTGGTGATGGCGATGGTGCGGTTCGTCAGCGGCGGGACGGCAAGGCGGATCGCCTGCGGCAGCACGATGCGGAACAGCGTCGGCAGGAAGCGCAGGCCGAGCGCCCGGCCGGCCTCCCACTGCCCCTTCGGCACGGCGGCGATGGAGCCGTAGAAGATCTCCTCCGCAAAGGCCATCAGGACCAGGGTCAGCGCAAGCCAGGTGGCCATGAACCCCGACAGCCCGATGCCGGCCGAGGGCAGGCCGAAATAGATCAGCACGATGATCACCAGCGGCGGCAGGGCGCGGAAGAGGTCCACCGCGAAGACGATGCCCCAGTTCAGGACGCGGAAGCCGAAGGCGCGCAGCACCGCGAGCCCGAGGCCGAGCGCCACGCCGCTGACCACCACCAGCCCGGCGAGCGCGATGGTGACGACCAGCCCCTCGGCGATCTTCGGCGCATACTCCGCCGCGACGCGCCCGTTGAAGAAGGAGAAGACGAAGGCGTCCCAGGCGCTCATGCGCGCGACTTCACGGCCCCCCGGGCAGCACCTAGCACCGCGGCTCGCGCGGCGTCGGGTCGTAGTTCGCCAGGCCCGGCACGCCCGTCCCCGGGAAGACGGTGCGCTCCGCGTCGTCCTCGGCCGGTGCCGAGCCGAACCACTGCTGCGACAGCCGCGCGATGGTGCCGTCGCGCTTCATGCATTCCAGCGCGTTCTCCAGCTGCACGCGCAGCGCGGTCGCCTGCAGGGGCAGCGGCGCGGACCAGTGGGCGCGCGTGTCGGTCATCACCAGGTCGGGTACGAATTGCGGCGCGCGGGTCGCCGCGTAGCGCACGACGGTGTTGCCGCCGAGATTCGCATAGGCCCGCCCGGTGATGACCGCCTGCACCGCGTCCGTCTGCGTGTCGTAAGTCTGCACGGTGAAGCCCAGGCGATCGGCGTTCGCCGCGGCCCAGGCGTCGTAGGCCGACCCCTTGTTCACGCTGATGGCCTTGCCGCGCAGGTCGTCGAGCGAGCGGATGGGCTGGGAGCCGCGGCGGATGCCGAACTGGAAGGCTGTATAGAGATATCCTTCGGTGAACAGCATGTTCTGCGCGCGCTCCGCCGTCGCGGTCGTCGGCGCGCACAGGAAGTCGTAGCGCCCCGCATTCATGGCCGGAATGAGGCCGGAGAAGGAGGCGCTGTCGACCGTCAGCTCACGGCCCATGCGCCGCGCGGCCTCGCGGAACAGGTCCACGTTGAAGCCCTGCACGCCGCCCTGCAGGGAGGGGAAGGCGTGCGGCGCGAAGGTGCCGTCCACCGCGCAGCGCAGCGGTGGCTGGCCCTGGGCCACGGCGGGACCGGCGAGGCCGAGCAGCAGGGCGCCAGCAAGGGCGCCAAGAAGGGTGCGGGTGTGGCGCATGGTGCGGGCCTCCGTGCTTTGGACGCGGGCACGATTCCACCCCGGCCGGGGCGGCGCAACCTGCCGCGGTGCCACAAAGATGCCTTGGCGCCGGCCGCTTGCCGCCCCGCTGCCTGCGTAGAAGGCAGGGTGACTAGAGATTACCGGAAGGACGCGTGACCATGCCCCGCTTCGCCCTGTTCCTCGTCGTGGCCGGCCTGCTGTCCATCCTCGGCACCATCACCCTGGTGCTGGATGGCGCCATGCTGCCCGGCGGCCTCTCGCCCTTCATCGCGGCGGTCGTGACCGCGCTCGGCGGCGCGTCGCTCGTCCTCGGGCTCTACCTGGTCGAGAGCCACGATGCCGCGCACCACCCCATCTCGCGCTGACGCCGTCAGCCCTTTTCCGGGTAGAGGGCGAGCAGCCCCGCCTCCGACGCCTCCGTCCGGCCCCGCTCGGTGATCAGGCCGGTGACCAGCCGGGCAGGCGTCACGTCGAAGGCCGGGTTCAGCGCGGCGCTGCCCTCGGCGGCCACGCGCACCGTCTCGATCCGTCCGTCCGCCGTGCGGCCGGTGGCGTCGGTGACCTCGGCCGCGGAGCGCTCCTCGATCGGGATCTCGGCGACGCCATCGCGCACCGACATGTCGAGCGTCGAGTGCGGCAGCGCCACCCAGAAGGGCACGCCGTTGTCGCGCGCCGCCAGCGCCTTCAGGTAGGTGCCGATCTTGTTGGCGACGTCGCCCTGCCGCGTCACGCGGTCCGTGCCGACGATGACGATGTCCACCTCGCCGTGCTGCATGAGGTGCCCGCCGGCATTGTCCGCCACCACCGTGTGGGGCACGCCGTGCTTGCCGAGTTCCCATGCCGTCAGCGCCGCGCCCTGGTTGCGCGGCCGCGTCTCGTCCACCCAGACATGCACGGGGATGCCCGCGTCGTGCGACTGGTAGATGGGGCTCAGCG
>DASQNQ010000221.1:0-3998 GCA_035644895.1 Acetobacteraceae bacterium
GTCGTAGTAGCCCGCGCTCAGCACGTAGGTGCCGATCATGATGCGGCGCCGCACCTCCGCCCCGAAGCCCTCGGCGCGCGTGCGCTCGTAGAGCTCCCGCAGGTCCGCCCCCTCCTCCCGCAGCCCGAAGCGCACGCCGTCATAGCGCGCGAGGTTGGAGGACGCCTCCGCCGGCGCCACGATGTAGTAGGTGGGCAGGGCGTAGTTCGTGTGGGGCAGGGAGATCTCGACCGTCTCCGCGCCCTCGGCGCGCAGCCACTCCAGCCCCTGCTGCCACAGCGCCTCAATCTCGGGTGGCATGCCCTCCACCCGGTACTCCTTCGGCACGCCGATGCGCAGCCCTTTCACGGACCGCCCGCAGGCCGCGGCGAAGTCCGGCACGGGCATGTCCGCGCTGGTGCTGTCCTTCGGGTCGAAGCCCGCCATGCTCCGCAGCAGGATCGCCGTGTCCTCGACGGTGCGCGCGAAGGGGCCTGCCTGGTCGAGCGAGGAGGCGAAGGCCACGATCCCGAAGCGGGAGCAGCGCCCATAGGTCGGCTTGATGCCGGCGACGCCGCACAGCGCCGCGGGCTGGCGGATGGACCCGCCCGTGTCGGTCCCCGTCGCGCCGAGCGCGATGCGCGCCGCGACCGCCGCCGCCGACCCGCCGGAGGACCCGCCCGGCACGAGCCGCGTGCCCGGGTCGTTCCGCCGGTTCCAGGGGTTCTCGACGCCCCCGTAAGCCGAGGTGAGGTTGGAGGAGCCCATGGCGAACTCGTCGAGGTTCGCCTTGCCCAGGAACACCGCCCCGTCGGCGCGGAGCCGGGAGGTCACCGTGCTCTCATAGGGTGGGACGAAGCTGCCGAGGATCCTCGACCCCGCGGTGGTCCGCACGCCCGCCGTGCAGAACAGGTCCTTGATGGCGAGCGGGATGCCCTCGAGCGGCCCGCCCTCCCCCTTCGCGATCCGCGCCTCGCTCTCGCGCGCCTGCTCCATGGCCAGGTCGGCCGTCACGGTGATGAGGGCGTTGAGGCGCGGGTTCAGCGCCTCGACCGCCTCGACATGGGCGCGGGCCAGCTCGGTGGCGGAGATCCGCTTCGCGTCGAGCGCGCGGCGCGCCTCGGCGATCGTCAGGTCGGTGGCGCGCATCACTCGACCACCTTCGGCACGAGGAAGAAGCCCTCATGCTTCTCGGGCGCGTTGGCCAGCACGGCGTCGCGCTGCCCGCCATCCGTCACCGCGTCCTCCCGCATGCGCATGCCCGCCTGCGTGTCCAGCGGGTTGCCGCCGGCCATCGGCTCCACGCCCTCCGTATCCACCGCCTGCAGCTGCTCGATCCAGCCCAGGATGCCGTTCAGCTCGGCCTGGAGCTGGGGCACCTGCTCCTCCGTCAGCCGGATGCGGGCAAGCGAGGCGACGCGCCGGACGGTCGCGGTGTCGAGGGACATGGGTGGTCTTTTCGCGGTAAGGGGTGTTGGCCTGGCCGGAGGCGCCGGACCATAACGGCGCCCATGCCGCTGTTCAACCTGACCGAGTTGCGCGCCAGCCTGCCCCGCCATGCCCGGCTGATCGGCCTCGACCCGGGGGCGAAGACGGTGGGCGTGGCGCTGACGGACGTCCTGCTCATGCTCGCCTCCCCCTACGGCGCCCTGAAGAGGGGAAGGCTCGCCGCCAACGCGGCCGAGGTGCTCGGCATCGCGCGGCGGGAGGGGGCGGGCGGGCTGGTGGTCGGCCTGCCGCTGTCCATGGACGGCTCCTTCGGCCCGGCGGCCCAGGCGGCGAAGGACTGGGGCCTGGCGCTCTCGGACGCGACCGGGCTGCCGCTGGCGCTGTGGGACGAGCGCCTGTCCTCGGCCGCCGTGAACCGGATGATGATCGAGGCCGACGTGACCCGCGCAAAGCGCGCGGCCGCCGTGGACGCCGCCGCCGCGGCCTGGATGCTCCAGGCGGCCTTGGACGCGACCCGCCCCGCGGCTAGGGTGCCGCCCGAGTCCGAGGCCCCCTGATGCTGCCCTACCCCTACCGCCACCTGCTTGCCATCGAGGGGCTGGAGCCGCCCTACATCGCCGGCCTGCTGGACCTGGCCGAGAGCTACGCCCTGCTGAACCGCCAGGGGAAGACGGGGCGCGACCTGCTGAAGGGCCGGACGCTGATCAACCTGTTCTTCGAGGACAGCACGCGCACGCGGACCAGCTTCGAGCTGGCGGGCAAGCGGCTGGGAGCGGACATCGTGAACATGTCCGTCTCGACGAGTTCCGTGAACAAGGGCGAGACGCTGCTCGATACTGCCGCCACGCTGAACGCGATGAACACCGACCTGCTGGTGGTGCGCCACGCGGTTTCCGGCGCGCCGGCGCTGCTCAGCCAGAAGGTGGACGCGGCCGTCATCAACGCCGGCGACGGCACGCATGAGCACCCGACCCAGGCGCTGCTGGATGCGCTGACCATCAAGCGCCGCAAGGGGCGGCTGGAGGGGCTGGTGGTCGCGATCTGCGGCGACGTGCTGCACTCCCGCGTCGCGCGGTCCAACATCCACCTGCTGCTGGCGATGAACAGCCGCGTCCGCATCGTCGGCCCGCCCACGCTGATCCCGTCGGACGCCGCGCGCCTCGGCGTCGAGGTGTTTTCCGACATGCGGCGCGGCCTGGAGGGTGCGGATGTCGTGATGATGCTGCGCCTGCAGCGGGAGAGGATGTCCTCCGGCCTCGTTCCCTCCCCGCGCGAGTTCTTCCGCTTCTACGGGCTGGACGCGGAGAAGCTGGCCGTGGCGAAGCCCGACGCCATCGTCATGCATCCCGGCCCGATGAACCGCGGCATCGAGATCGACAGCGCGGTGGCCGACGACCCCGCGCGCAGCGTGATCGGGGAGCAGGTGGAGATGGGCGTCGCGGTGCGCATGGCCGTGCTCGACATGCTGGCGCGCAACCAGCTCCGGAACGCCCGCGCATGATCCTGTTCCAGGATGTCCGGCTGGTGGACCCGGCCACCGGCCTCGACCAGCGCGGCGCGCTGCTGGTGCGCGACGGGGAGATCGCGGATCTCGGCCCGGCGCTCGCGGCGCCGGAGGGTGCCGCGGTGGTGGAGGGCGGCGGCGCGGTCCTCACCCCGGGCCTCGTGGACCTGCGCGCGGCGCTGGGCGAGCCCGGCGCGGGGCACCGGGAGACCATCGCCTCCGCCGCGCGGGCTGCGGCGGCGGGCGGCATCACCACGATCTGCGCCCTGCCCGACACCGACCCGCCGCTCGACGACCCGGCGCTGGTGGAGTTCGTCATCCGCCGGGGTGAGGCGACGGGCTCGCTCGACATCCTGCCCTACGGCGCCGCCACCAAGGGGTGCCAGGGCCGCGAGCTGGCCGAGCTCGGCCTGCTGCGGGAGGCCGGCGCCGTGGCCTTCACCGACGGGACGCGCGCCATCGCCAATGCGCGGACCATGCGGATTGCCCTCTCCTACGCCCGCGCCTTCGGCGCCTTCGTGGTGCAGCACCCGGAGGAGCCCGCGCTGGCTACGGGCGGCGCCGCGACGGAGGGGGAGCGCGCGACGCGCATGGGCCTGCCGGGCATCCCGCCGGCCGCCGCCTGGGCGAAGGGCAGGCGCTTGTCGTCGGCGTCGCGCGGCGTGTGGTCGGAGGCGATGGCATCCACCGTGCCGTCGCGCAGCCCGGCGATCACCGCCAGCCGGTCCTCGTCCCGACGCAGCGGCGGCGACAGCTTGGCGTAGGAGCGGAAGCCGCCGATCGCCGTCTCGTTCAGGTCGAAATAGGGCGGCGCGGTGTCGCAGCTCACCCCGAGCCCCTCGGCCTTGGCGGCGCGGATCAGGTCGAGCGCCGCCCCCGTCGAGACGTGGCCGAAATGCACCCTCCCGCCGGTCAGCCGCGCCAGCGCGATGTCGCGCGCCACCAGGATCGCCTCGGCGGCAGCCGGGATGCCGGGCAAGCCGAGCCGCGTCGCCAGCTCGCCCTCCGTGGCCGCGCCGGCTCCGGCCAGCGAAGGTTCCTCCGGGTGCTGCACGACCATCGCCCC
>DASQNQ010000222.1:0-3298 GCA_035644895.1 Acetobacteraceae bacterium
AGGACCCGGAGAGCCGCCAGCAGGTCGAGACGCTGGAGCGCAACGTGCAGGAGTTCGGGGTGCCCTATATCCCGCTCTCCGACCGGCGTCAGGGCATCGTGCACGTCATCGGGCCGGAACTCGGTCTGTCGCTGCCCGGCATGACCATCGTCTGCGGCGACAGCCACACCTCGACGCACGGCGCGATGGGCGCGCTCGCCTTCGGCATCGGCACGTCGGAGGTGGAGCACGTGCTGGCCACCCAGACGCTGCTGCAGCGGCCGGCGAAGAACATGCGGGTGTCCGTGGACGGCAACCTGGCGGTGGGCTGCACCGCGAAGGACATCGTGCTGGCCATCATCGGGCGCATCGGCACGGCGGGCGGCACCGGGCACGTGATCGAGTTCGCGGGCGACGCGATCCGCGCGCTCGACATGGCCGGGCGCATGACGATCTGCAACATGTCGATCGAGGGCGGCGCGCGGGCCGGCATGGTGGCCCCCGACCAGACCACCTTCGACTACGTGCGCGGCCGCCCCTTCGCGCCGAAGGGCGAGGCGTATGAGCGCGCGGTCGCGTGGTGGCGCACGCTGCCCTCCGACCCGGATGCGCGGTTCGACAAGGAGGTGCGGCTGGAGGCCGACGCCATCGTGCCGCAGGTCACCTGGGGCACGAGCCCGGAGGACGTGCTGCCGATCACCGGCACCATCCCCGACCCGGCCAGCTTCGCGGACGAGGCGAAGCGGGCGCAGGTGGCGCGCATGGTGGAGTACATGGGCCTGACGCCAGGCCAGCGCCTGCAGGAGCTGAAGGTGGACGTCGTCTTCATCGGCTCCTGCACCAACTCCCGCATCGAGGACATCCGCGTCGCGGCCTCGATCGTGAAGGGACGCAAGGTCGCCGATGGTGTCCGGGCGATGGTGGTGCCGGGCTCCGGCTTGGTGAAGGCGCAGGCGGAGGAGGAGGGGCTCGACCGCATCCTGCGCGAGGCGGGGTTCGAGTGGCGGGAGGCCGGGTGCTCCATGTGTCTTGGCATGAACCCGGACAAGCTGAAGCCCGGGCAGCGCGCGGCCTCGACCTCCAACCGCAACTTCGAGGGGCGGCAGGGCCCGGGCGGGCGGACGCACCTGCTCTCGCCCGCCATGGCCGCGGCGGCGGCGCTGGCCGGCAGGCTGGCCGATGTGCGCGACTTCCAGCCGAAGGGGGCGTGAGACGATGCAGGCCTTCACCACGCTGACCGGCATCGCGGCGCCCATGCCCGCCGCGAACGTCGACACGGACAAGATCATCCCGGCGCGCTTCCTCAAGACCATCGCGCGGACGGGGCTCGGCAAGAGCCTCTTCGCCAACATGCGCTACCGCGAGGACGGGTCGGAGAACCCGGACTTCGTGCTGAACCAGGAGCCCTTCCGCCGCGCGGAGATCCTGATCGCCTACGAGAACTTCGGCTGCGGCTCCTCCCGGGAGCATGCGCCCTGGGCGCTGCTCGACTTCGGGATCCGCTGCGTCATCGCGCCCGACTTCGCCGATATCTTCCACAACAACTGTTTCAAGAACGGCATCCTGCCGGTGCGCCTGCCGCGCGAGGTGTGCGAGCGGCTGATGGAGGATGCGCGGCTCGGCCCCAATGCCCGCCTGACGGTGGACCTGGAGGCGCAGGTCGTCGTCCGGCCGAACGGGGAGAAAATCCCGTTCGAGGTGGACAAGCTGCGCCGCCACCTGCTGCTGCACGGCCTGGACGACATCGGCCAGACCCTCCAGCACGCCCCCGCCATCGACGGTTTCGAGGCGAAGCAGCGCGCCGCCCAACCCTGGCTCTACGCCTGAGGACGCCGGAATGCCCGCGAACAAGAAGCTGCTCGTCCTGCCCGGCGACGGCATCGGCCCCGAGGTGATGCGGGAAGTCCGCCACGTGGTGGACTGGATGGCCCGCCGCCGTGCCGTCAGCTTCGACATCTCGGAGGGGCTGGTCGGCGGCGCCGCGCTCGACGCCGAGGGCACGCCCTGCTCGGACGAGACGGTGGCGCGCGCCAAGTCGGCGGACGCGGTCCTGTTCGGATCGGTCGGCGGGCCCAAGTGGGACAGCCTGCCCTTCGAGAAGCGGCCCGAGCTCGGCATCCTGCGCCTGCGCAAGGAGCTCGGCCTCTTCGCCAACCTGCGGCCGGCGGTGGTGCTGGAACCGCTGGCCGATGCATCCTCCCTCAAGCCCGACCTGGTGCGCGGCCTCGACATCATGATCGTGCGCGAGAGCACGGGCGGCATCTACTTCGGGGAGCCGCGCGGCGTCTCGACCGGCGCGGACGGCAAGCGCGTCGGCATCGACACCGAGGTCTACACGGAGGACGAGATCGCCCGCGTGGCGCGCGTGGCCTTCGACCTGGCGCGCAAGCGGCGCAACAAGGTGACGTCGGTCGAGAAGGCGAACGTCATGCAGTCCGGCCGCCTCTGGCGTGCCGTGGTGTCCGAGGTGGGCAAGGCCGAGTACCCGGATGTCGAGCTGCAGCACATGTACGCCGACAACTGCGCCATGCAGCTGGCGTCCCGCCCGAAGCAGTTCGACGTGGTGCTCGGCAGCAACCTGTTCGGCGACCTGCTCTCGGACCTGGCGGCGGCGCTGACCGGCTCGCTCGGCATGCTGCCCTCGGCGACGCTCGGCGGGGTGCAGCCGGACGGGCGGCGGCACGCGCTCTACGAGCCGGTGCACGGCTCCGCGCCCGACATCGCCGGCAAGGGAATCGCGAACCCCTGCGCGCAGATCCTCTCCTTTGCCATGCTGCTCCGTTACTCCTTCGAGATGGAGGACGAGGCGGCGCTGATCGAGCGCGCGGTGGAGAGGGTGCTCGCCGGCGGACTGCGGACGGCGGACATCATGTCGCCCGGCATGGCCCGCGTGGGCACCTCCGTCATGGGCGAGGCGGTGCTGCGGGAGCTCGACAAGCTCTCGGCCTGAAAAGCCCTGGCCAGGGGGTTGCGCACCCCCGCCGCCTCGGCTACATCGCGCTTCCCGTGCGGACCCGTAGCTCAATTGGATAGAGCACCAGACTACGGATCTGGGGGTTAGGAGTTCGAATCTCTTCGGGTCCGCCACGGGTGCTTCATCTACAGTGGGTTGGATAGAGCGTCGGCTCTCCGTCCCCAGGTGAACCCCCAAGTAGCGCACAGCCTGACATGGCTGCGGTAGGGACACACACCTCCGTGCCGATTACGGCTGAAGCCCTGCACATGCAGACCGGCGCGTTGATGGCGAAAGTGCCGGACCTTGAGCAGGACCATCGCTCTCCAGAGGCGAAGCGGTCGCCGCTCCGATGCTCTGCCTGTG
>DASQNQ010000223.1:0-10760 GCA_035644895.1 Acetobacteraceae bacterium
CTCCCTCGTGCTGGCGACCGGCGGGCTGTCGATCCCGAAGATGGGCGCGACGGGCCTCTCGCTCGACCTCGCGCGGCGCTTCGGCCTGCCGGTGGTGGAGACGCGCCCCGCGCTGGTGCCGCTCACCTTCGAGGGCGATCCGCTCGCCGTGATGCGGCCGCTCGCCGGCGTGGCGCTGGAGGGCATCGCGAAGGCCGGCCGCGCGGCGTTCCGCGAGGCGTTGCTCTTCACCCATCGCGGCCTGTCGGGCCCGGCCATCCTGCAGGCCTCCTCCTACTGGCGGGAGGGAGAGGCGCTGACGCTCGACCTGCTGCCGGACGCCGACCCGGCCGCACTGCTGCGGGAGGGCAAGCGCGCCCGCCCGCGGGCGGAGGCGCGCACCGTGCTGGCGGAGATGCTGCCCGCGCGCCTCGCCCAGGCATTGGCCGCCGCGCAGCTGCCGCCGCGCATCATGGCGGAGCAGCCGGACCGCGCGCTCAACGCACTCGGCGCGATGCTGAAGGCCTGGCGCCTGGTTCCCACGGGTACCGAGGGCTACGCGAAGGCCGAGGTGATGCGGGGCGGCGTGGACACCAACGCGCTGTCGCAGCGCACGATGGAGGCGCGCGCGGTGCCGGGCCTCTTCGTGGTGGGGGAGGCGGTGGACGTCACCGGCTGGCTCGGCGGCTACAACTTCCAGTGGGCCTGGTCGAGCGGCTGGGTGGCAGGCGAGGCGGCGTGAGGTTGCCCCGGAGCCTGTCCCGGCGTGACGGCGGAACAGCCCGGATGGGCCGGAAGCAGGCTTCCGCTTGGGTGAACACAGGCCGCGGCGTCAGGCTTGCGGTCTCCGCCACGCCCATCAAGCACCGTATGTGGTAGTCCTCAGAAACTTCAGTGGCCAGTCCTTGACCCGACGACAGCAAGCAATGCGGAATACTACCGACATCTGGCGCTGACCCAGGCCTCGCGAAGTCCGAGCGCCTGCGTCCGTTCGCAATGTAGACCGTTGAAGCGCGCCGCGCGACTTCTTTGGTCGTACACACAATTTGCTGAAAAAATGTGCCAAGAAACTTTATACAAATGCATTTGCAGAAAGAACTACGTGGGCCAGGCGCTGTTTTGCGGTCCACAGTCCTTCAGACCGAAGGGCTGCGACGCATGGAGGATGAGCATGTCCAACAGCCGGATTACCGCACCCGTTGCCCTGACCGATGCCGAGCTGGATGCCGTTGCGGGCGGCCTGGTGAACGTAGGCGTCGTTGCCGTTGATGTCGTGGACATCAACAACAATGACGTCCTGAACAACAACGATGTCGTCGTCGCCGTGCCGGTTAACGCCGCTGTCGCCGTGCTGGGCGTGGCGACCGCAGCGCAGCGTCCCGGTCGCATCCGCTAATCGACCTCCGGTCGCACGACCGGAAGGACCGAAGGCCGCCCCTGCCCGGATCCGGGCAGGGGCGTGCCGTCCTCTCCCGCCGAACATGGCGGGGTATGGCGCGTCAGGTCGACGCACGCTGCCGCCGCGAACCTCACGGCGGGCGCCGTCGCGGAGCAAGGGATGTCGCAGCGGCCCGCATTGTTCCGCCAGCAGGCGATCGACTTCCAGCGGAACAGCCGCCAATGGGGCGGCGTCACCCTGCTGCAGCCTGTCTCCAGCAAGTTCATGGTCTGGCTGCTCATCGCCTCCGTCGTCGTCCTGGCGGTTTTCCTGGCCCTCGCACCCTACGCGCGGAAGGAAACCGTGTCCGGCTACCTGATGCCGAGCGCCGGCACGGCCCGGATCCATGCGCCCCTGCCCGGCTTCGTCAGCGCCATCCATGTCTCGGAAGGCCAGGTCGTCGCGGCGGACCAGCCGCTGCTGAGCATCACGACCAGCCAGGTCTCGGCTGACGGGCAGGACGTCAACGCGGCCATCCTGGCCTCGCTCCTGTCCCAGCGCGACGTCCTCTCGGCCCAGATCGCGGCGGAGGACCTGCGGACCGCGTCCGAGCGCGAGCGCCTCGATGCCCTGATCGACGGCCTCCGGACGGAAATCTCCCACATGGAGGGTCAAGTCGCGACCCAGCGCGAGCGGATCCGCCTGTCCCAGGAGTTCCTCTCCGCGGCCGCCGGCCTGAACCCCCGCGGCTATGTCTCGGACCTCGAGGTCCGGCGGCGGGAGGAGACGTTGCTGCAGAACCGGCAGGACCTCGACGCCCTTCAGCAGCAGGTCGCCGCGCGGCGCAACCAGGTCGTGGAGACGCGCGCGGCCCTGCAGCAGCTGCCCGTCATCGCCACGGACCGGCTGCGTGCCCTGAGCGGGGAGCTGGCGGCGGCGGAGCAGCGCATCGCCGAGGTCAACGGCCGGCGGGCCTATGTGCTGCGGGCGCCGATTGCGGGGCGCGTCTCGTCCCTGCAGGCGACCGTTGGGCAGACCGTGGACCCGCGGCGGCTTCAGCTCAGCATCGTGCCGGACGGCAGCATCCTGCAGGCCGAACTCTTCGTCCCGACCCGCGCCGCGGGCTTCGTGCGACCCGGGCAACCCGTGCGCATCCTGTACGACGCCTTCCCCTATCAGCATTTCGGCACTTACCAGGGAAGCGTGACGCAGATCTCCCGCACAGTGCTGACCGCGGCCGATGCGGCCGGGCCCGTCGAACTGCGGGAGCCGTCCTATCGCGTGACGGCGACGCTGCAGACGCAGGAGGTGGATGCGCGCGGCGAGGCCATCCCACTGCAACCGGACATGCTGCTGCGCGCGGACATCATCCTCGACCGTCGTCCGCTGATGGAATGGCTGCTGGCTCCCCTGCTCGGCCCGGCGATCCGCACCATGCAACCATGATCTCGGGGCTGCTGAACTTCGCCGGCCGGCGCCGCCTTCCCCTGGTGCTCCAGGCGGAGGCGACGGAATGCGGCCTGGCCTGCCTGGCCATGGTCGCCTCCTACCACGGGCACCGGACGGACCTGAACGCGCTGCGGCGCCGCCACCCCGTCTCCATGAGCGGCGTCACGCTGCGCGGCCTGATGCAGGTGGCCAGTGACATGCGCATGGCCTGCCGGCCGCTGCGGATCGAGCCGGAGCACCTCGGCCAGCTGCGGCTTCCCGCCATCCTGCACTGGGACATGAACCACTTCGTGGTCCTGAAGGCCGTCACCCGGCAGGGCGTGGTGGTGCACGATCCCGCAACCGGGGAGCAGCGTCTGCCTCTGGCAGAGACGGTCCGCCATCTCACCGGCGTGGCCCTGGAGTTGTCCCCGAGCGAAGGCTTCGAGAAGCGGGACGAGCGCATC
This sequence comes from Acetobacteraceae bacterium, assembly GCA_035644895.1. Taxonomy (GTDB): domain Bacteria; phylum Pseudomonadota; class Alphaproteobacteria; order Acetobacterales; family Acetobacteraceae; genus Falsiroseomonas. The sequence continues at coordinate 3,253 of DASQNQ010000223.1, forward strand.
CACCTGCCGCTCTCCGCCTTCCTGGGGCACACGCAGGGGTTGCTGCATCCGCTGACGCAGGTCTTCGCGCTGTCCATCCTGCTCGAGATCCTGGTCATCGCCGCGCCCTTCTACATGCAGTTGACGGTGGACGAGGTGATCGCCCGCGGCGATGCGGACCTGCTGCTGGTGCTGGCGATCGGCTTCGGCCTGCTGACGCTGATAACCGTCGCGACGACGGCGCTGCGATCGCACATCCTGCTGATCGTCCAGAACGGGCTGCACTTCCAGATGGGCGCGCGGCTGTTCCACCACATGCTGCGCCTGCCGCTCGCCTTCTTCGAGCGGCGGCACGTCGGCGACATACTCTCGCGCTTCGGCTCGCTGGAGCCGGTACGGAACCTGCTGGCGCAGGGCGTGGTCGCGGCCGTCATCGACGGGCTGATGGCGACGGCGACCCTGGTGATGATCTTCGTCTACAGCCCCAAGCTCGCGCTGGTGGTGATCGTCGCGGTGCTCCTCTACGCGGCCCTACGCCTCGCCCTGTTCCGCATGCTGCGGCAGAGGACGGAGGCGGCCATCCGCAGCAAGGCGCAGGAAAGCTCCAACTTCATCGAGACGGTCCGTGCGGTGCAGAGCCTCAAGCTCTTCAACCGGGAGGGGGAGCGGGAGGGCCAGTGGCTGAACCGCTTCGCCGACACCGTGAATGCGAATGTTCGCCTGGGCCGGGCGAACATCACCTTCAAGACGCTGAACGACATCATCTTCGGCGTGGAGAACGTCCTGGTCGTCTACCTGGCCGCGCAGCTCGCGCTCGCGAACGAGCTGACGGTCGGCATGATCTTCGCATTCATGAGCTACAAGCGCCATTTCACCGACAAGGCGGTGCTGCTGGTGGAGAAGGGGCTGGAGCTTCGCATCCTGGGCCTGCACCTGGAACGCTTGGCAGACATCGCGGTGAGCCCCCTGGAGCGCGGTCATGACCAGCCCCTCCTCGGCGGCCGGGAGATCCGGGGCGGGATCGAGCTGCGCGACGTCTCCTTCCGCTACGCCGAAGGCGAACGCCTGATTCTGGACCGGGTGAACATGAAGATCGAGCCGGGGCAGTTCGTGACTGTCACCGGGCCTTCAGGCGGCGGCAAGACCACGCTGGTGAAGGTGATGCTGGGCCTGCTGGAGCCCAGCGGCGGGGAGGTGCTGGTGGACGGCATACCCCTTTCGAGCGTAGGCCTCCGGAACTACCGCGAGCAGGTCGCCGCAGTGATGCAGGAGGATCAGCTCCTGTCCGGCTCCATCGCCGACAACATCTGCTTCTTCGACGCGTCCTTCGACCACGAATGGATGCTGGACTGCGCCCGCGTCGCCGGCATCCATGACGAGATCGCGACCATGCCAATGGGCTACAACAGCCTGGTCGGCGACATGGGCAGTTCGCTCTCCGGCGGACAGAAGCAGCGCGTGTTGCTCGCGCGCGCACTCTATCGCCGGCCCAGGATCCTCTTTCTGGATGAGGGCACCGCTCACCTGGACCTGGAACGGGAGAAGCAGATCAACGCCAGGCTGCGGGAACTGCAGATCACCCGCATCAGCGTGGCGCACCGCCCGGCGATGTCCGAAGGCGCCGACACGGTGGTGCGTATCGGCGCGGCCGACTGAGGGTGGGCCACCTCGCCGCGAGCCGTACGATCACGTCCCCCGCCGGCATCTGCCCTCAAACTGTTCGGTTGCGACGCGAGATCGGGGGGCTCTTCGACTCACGGCCTACGTTCTTCGTCCCTCGATCCGTCACCAGCCAGATCCGCTCCGGGCCGAACAGGGAGGTCCGGACGTTGGCCGGAAGCGGCCCTCACGACCGCCGGCGGCGCGCCGCGGCCTCCTCCTGCCGCATCTCGACGAACACGGCGTAGTCCTCGTGCCGCACCTCGCGGAAGCCGGCGCCGCTGCCACGGGCGATCTGCTCGTAGACCGCCGGGTTGGCGCGCGGCAGGGCGAGGTAGAAGCGGGTCAGGTCCTCCCGGAACGCGGCGGGCAGGTCGGTGCGCACCACGGTCGGGCCGTTCTGGATGGGCCGGCTGCGCCAGATGATGCGCACGTCCGACATGCGCAGCATGCCCTTGTCCACCATGGCGCGCAGGTTGCCGCGGCTGAAGCCCTCCGCCTGCTCGCCGATGCCCGACGCCCAGGTCACCATTGCGTCGTACTGCCGCTGGAGCATGGCGACGACGCCCTGCTCATGCCCGCCCGCAAAGCCGGTGCGGCCGAAGAACTGGCCGGGCTCGACGCCCACGCCCTCCCGCCGCAGCTCGAAGCGCGGGATCAGGAAGCCGGAGGCCGAGTTCGGATCCGCCCAGGCCAGCGACCGGCCGCGCATCTGCTCCAGGCTCGTGATGCCGCTGTCCGCGCGCACCACCATGACCGAGACGTAGGAGGTCGAGCCGTCCTGCTGCACGGTGGTCAGGATCGGCGCGACCGCGCCGCCCGTCTCCATCCAGGCGGCCGCGTAGAGGGAGGGGCCGAGGCCCGCGACCTCAAGCTGCCTGGCCGCGAGCGCCTGCTGCACGCCGGCATAGTCGTTGGCGGGGAAGAGGCGGACGGGGACCAGGAAGGTCTCCTCCAGCATCCGGCGCAGCCCGTCGAAGCGGGCCAGGCGGTCCGCCTCGTTCTCGCCGCCGATGATGCCGACCCGGATCTGCGGCACCTGGTCCGCCCAGGGGCGACGGCCCGGCGCGGGGATGACGATGCCGGGGTCGGTGCTCGTCCGCGGCGTCCAGGCGCGCGCCGCGCCGGGACGCAGCGCGAAGGGCAGAGCAAGGCAGGCGGCGAGGCTGCGGCGGCGCAGTGTCACGGGCGGTCCCTCACGGAGGCTGCCCGCAGGCGCGGGCCGCACCTTCTTTAGGATTCGCGCGCGACGCCCGCGTTGCGGCGGCGTGACCGTTGGGTGACGGCCGCGCCGCCGGCTGTGTCAGGGACGCCGGTCGTAGCTTGCGTTCGGCTGGAAGGCACCGGCGCGGGTGCCCGGGACGGTGCGCGTGGTCAGCGCCGCGCCGATCTCGAATAGGCCCAGGATGACGTGCGGCAGCCACACGCGGTAGTCGAAGCCGAACAGCCAGGGCGAGGCCGCGAGCAGCGCGCCCGAGGCGGCGTCGAGGAAGAGGTGCACCGGCATCGGGATGGCGCGCATCGCGCCCAGCTCGGAGTCCGTCAGCAGCGAGTAGAGGATCGCGCCGGCGCCCAGGATCTGCGGGATCCACTGCGCCGCGGTGCCGTCGGCGAAGCCCAGGATGTAGGGCGCGACGATGAGGAGGGCGCCCGTCAGGTAGTCGAGCACGCCGTGGATCTTGGTGGGGATGAAGCGCAAGGCTGGCCTCCGGCCGCGGCGTCCGCGGCATGTGTGGAAGACCCGCCGAACGTCGCCTGGGCAGCCGGGGTTTGTCGCGGCGCAGCAATAGGACGCGGCGCGGATGCGCGCTGCGGAAGTCGTGATGCGGCGCGTCGGCCCTCAGGCGCCGACGGCACCCCGCGGCAGCGCGGGCGCATGGCGCGGCAGGCGCCCGCCCCAGCGCAGCCAGGCGGCGCGCGACAGGCAGATCACGTCCGCCAGCAGCCCGGGCACGGAGAGCACGATCAGGTTGTGCGCCATCCACGGCACGGAGGAGAGCAGGAGCACATTGCGGTGCCGCCCCGCGTCGGTCAGCCAGCGCGCGTAGCAGCCCATGGCGGTGCCCATGGCCGCGAAGGCGCTCTCGGGCCCTGCCCAGGTCAGCACGGTCGCGAGCACGACGGGCAGCAGCGCCGCGACATAGCCAGCGCGCACCAGGCGCACCTGCAGGGATCCGGCCGGCCCGTCGAGGAACAACGAAAGGCCCGCGACCGCCAGCAGCAGCCCGGTGAGCACCATGGCCGTCATGTTGCCCGAAAGGCCCCAATGCGCGGCGAAGCAGACCGCGCCGGTCATCTGGCCGGCGATCATCAACCGGCGCGTCGGCAGGAAGGACCACAGGCAGGAGGCGGCCACGCCGCCGAAGCCGGCGAGTTGGGCAAGGAGGCTCATGGACAGGGGGTTCCGGGAGAGGCCCCCTGTGTATCTCACGAAAAAGTGAAGGTTAATCCGTATACGCGTCTTTTCTACAACTTGGGCGTGCCGTGGCGTCCATGTCACACCCGCCCGGGTGGTGGCACGTTGCCCTACCCCGCATCACCCCGCGCCGGCCACAGCACGGCAGGCCGGACCCCGCGCAGCCCGACCGCAACGGCTCCCGCCGCCGCGCCGCCGGTGGTGAGCGCGATGTCGGAGAGTGTGTCCTCCACGTCGCCGATCAGTCCCGTCGCGGCCTCAAACACCTCCCAGCCGATGGCCAGCGCGAGGCCCAGCCAGAAGCACGCCCGGCCGAGCGCGAGCGGCCCGCGCCAGCGCCCGTCCGCGAGGATGAGGCAGGCCAGGACCAGCCCCATGACGATGCCGTTCAGCAGGTGGACGGCCTCGTCGTAGAGGTTGTCGCCGTAGAACCATCCCAGCCCGTAGCCCGGCGCGCTCAGGATGGTGGCGAAGACCGGCGCCCCGTCGCAGCTGCGCGGCAGGGCCCGCAGGCGCCGGGGCAGGGCCGCCATGCGCTCCCGCGGCGGCAGCAGCAGTGCGGCGCAGCCCACCCAGCTTGCCGCCGTGCCGAGCGCCGCGCCGCGCGCGCCGAAGACCCAGAACCAGACGGCGGTTCCCGCCAGCACGGCCATCAGGAACCAGGCAAATGGGGACTGGCGGGCGAGGTCCTGCCTCGACAGCGGGGCGTTGGGCATGCCGGCGGCGGCCTCCTGCGGCGGGACCATGCAACGCGCATCCCCGCCCGCGGGTGCCGCAACCGCGCGGGCGACGTGTCGTTCGGCGCGGGTGACTCAGCTCGACCTCGTCGTCCTCGTCCTCGCCCTCCTCGGCCCGGTGCTGGCGCTGGCGGGGCTGGCGCGGCTGCCGGCGACGCTGGTGCTGTTCACGCTCGGCCTGCTCAGCGCGATGCTGCCCGGGCTGCCCGGGCTGCGCATCCCGCCCGAGTGGCTGACCAGCATCTGCCTGCCGCCGCTGCTCTATGCTGCGACGGTGCGCGTCACCTGGCACCTGCTGCGCTTCACGCTGCTGCGCGGCGTGCTCGCCGGCATCCTGCTCTCGGCCGCCTCGGTCGTGGCGGCCGCGGCGCTTGCGCGGCTCCTGCTGCCGGAGCTCGGCTGGCCGGCGGCGATCGGCATCGGCATCGTCGCCGCGCTCGCCGACACGCGCCTGTTCCACGAGGCGAAGGGCCGGCCCCATGTGCCGCGCGCGGTCGCCGACCTGCTGAAGGCGCGGGAGATGGTGGGGCGCCTCGTCGCGCTGACCGCCTTCGGGCTGACGATGGCCACGCTTGAGAGGGGCGAGGCCCCGGGCCTGCCGGAGGCCGCCGCGCAGACCGCCTGGCAGTGGGCCGGCGGTGCCGCGGCCGGGCTGGGGCTGGGCTGGGCCGTGGTGCGGCTGCGCGCGCGGGCCGAGCCGGCGCCGGTGGAGATCGCCGTCTCGATCGCGACCCCCTACCTCGCGGCCTTCGCAGCGCGGCAGCTCGACATCTCCGTCGTCATGGCCGTCTCGGCCGCCGCGCTCGTCGTCGCGGCAGCGAAGGTGAACCGGGAGACGGGCGCCTCCGACACCTCGGCGGCCGAGACGCGCATCTCCGCCATGGCGTTCTGGGAGGAGGCGAGCCTGTTCCTCTCCTCGATCCTGTTCTTCCTGGCCGGCCGCGCCCTGCCGGAGGCGGTGGCCGGGCTCGGCCAGTGGCCGCTGGTGCAGACGGCGGGCGCGGCCGCCGCGATCCTGGCGCTGGTGCTGGCCATGGCGTTCCTGGCGAACCTCGCCACCACGCCGATGCCAGGGCGGCGCGTGGCCTCGGCCGGGGTGATGGCCTGGTCCTCCACGCGCTCCGTCATCGGGCTGCTGGTCGTGCTCTCCATCCCGGCGGAGGGGGCGCTTGCGGCGGAGCGCAGCCTGCTGCTGGTGGTGGGCAGCCTCGTCGTCATCGGCTCCGTGCTGGTGCAGGGCCTGACCCTCGGCCCCGTGGTGCGCCGCGCCGCGCTCGGCACGGGCGACGAGGCGAGGCGGGAGGAGGAGCGCGCGATCCGCGCCGGATCCGAGGCCGCCCGGCACGAGGGGCCCGACGCGGCGCGGCGCGAGGCGCTGCGCCTGCGCGAGCGGGACAGCATCGGCGACGAGACGCTGAACAAGGTGCTGCGGGAGGCCGACCTCGCGACCCGTGCGGCCGAGGGCCCCGCGAAGGCCCTGCCCGGCGCCGGGCCGCCCAACCCGTGACGCGCGCCCCGCGCTGCCTGTAGCGTGCCGCCCATGCAGATCGCCCGCCGCCCGCTCCTTGCCCTGCCTCTCCTGTTTGCCGCGTCCCGCGCCCTGCGCGCGCAGGAGGCGCCGCCGCCCGTGCTGTTCCTGCACGGCAACGGGGACCATGCGGCGCTGTGGCTGACGACGCTCTGGCGCTTCGAGTCGAATGGCTGGCCGCGCGAGCGGCTGATGGCGGTGAACTTCCCCGACCCGCTGGCGCGCGACGACGACGCGGTGGCGCAGGCGAACCGCTCCTCCTCCGCCGAACAGACCGAGCGGCTTGCGGGCTTCCTGCGGGGGCTGCGTGGGCGCAGCGGCGCCGCGCGCGTCGCGCTGGTGGCGAACAGCCGCGGCGGCTACCCGGTGCGCGACTTCGTGGTGCACCGCGGCGGCGCGGCGGAGGTCTCGCATGCCGTGCTCTGCGGCACGCCGAACCGTGGCGTCTATGACTGGCCGGAGATTCGCAACCGGGAGTTCAATTCGGCCAGCGACTTCCTGCGGCGCATGAACGGCGGCGACAGCGACGTGGTGCCGGGCACCGCCTTCATGACGATCCGCTCGGACGCGAACGACCTGTTCGCGCAGCCGCGCGCGGTGTGGAACCAGCAGGCGCCGGACCGGCCCACCGGCACCGACGTGGACGGGCCGGAGCTGCGCGGCGCCACGAACCGCGTCCTGCCCGGCCTCGACCACCGCGAGGTCGCCTATCACTGGCGCGCCTTCGCCGAGATGTTCCCCTTCATCGCCGGCCGCGCGCCCGCGCGGCTGGACGTGGTGCCGGAGGCGCGGCCCGTGCTGAACGGGCTGGTCACCGGCGTTGCCGGCGGCCAGCAGACGAACCGCCCGGTCGAGGGCGCGACGCTCGAGATCTTCCGCACCGACCCTGACACAGGCGTGCGCATGGGAGAGGCGATCCATCGCCGCACCACGGGCGCGGATGGCGTCTGGGGGCCGGTGACGGTCGAGCCCGGCTGGACGACGGAATGGGTGCTGGCGAGCCCGGGCCACACCGTCACGCACATCTACCGGTCGCCCTTCCCGCGCTCCTCCGATGTAGTCCACCTGCGACCCGCGCGCGGCCTCTCCGCGGCGGAGCGCGAGGCGGGCGGCGGCGTGGTGCTGATGACGCGCCCGCGCGGCTACTTCGGCCTGCCGCGCGATGCCATCTTCCTCGACGGGCGGGAGC
>DASQNQ010000224.1:0-6338 GCA_035644895.1 Acetobacteraceae bacterium
CGCGCCAGAAGCCGCCGGAGCACGCCCGGGATCTCTTCCGGCAGATCCTCCGCGATGAGCCCCGGGCCGAAGGCGGCGCCGGCCTCCGCGTGCATCCAGACGCCGGCGCAGGCCGCCTCGAAGGCCGGAACGCCTTGCGCCATCATCCCGGCGACGAGGCCGCTCAGCACGTCGCCCGAGCCCGCAGTCGCGAGATAGGGCGTGCCGTTCTCGTTGATCGCCGCCCGCCCGTCCGGCGCGGCGATCACCGTGTCTGCCCCCTTCAGCAGCACCACGGCGCCCGTCCGCCCCGCTGCGGCACGGGTGGCTGCCGGCCGGTTCTCGCCCGGCGACCCGAACAGCCGCGCGAACTCGCCGGCATGGGGCGTGAGCACGGCCGCGCCCGCAACATCTCCCGAGAGCGCCCCGGCATCGGCCACCACCTGCCGGCCGGCAGCGATGGCGGCGCGCAGCCGCGCCTCCGTCTCCGGCCCTGGCAGGAGGCCCGGGCCGACCACCCAGGCATTGCAGCGCGGGTCGGCGCGCAGCGACGCCTCGGCGCCCTCCGCCACGATCAGTCCGGGCTCGCCACCACGGTATATGCTGGCGGAGGCCGCGTCGGGCGCGGAGAGGGTGACCAGGCCGGCGCCCGCGCACCGGGCCGCGGAGGCCGCGAGCCGCGCGGCGCCGGTCATGGCGCCGCCGCCCGCCACCACTGCATGCCCGCGCGTGTACTTGTGCGAAGCGAGGGCCGGCCGCGGCAGGTGCCAGAGCGCGGGCCCGTTCAGGAAGCCGCGCGGGGCGATGCCCAGCAGCACGGAGGCCGGAAGCCCGATGTCGGCCAGCACAAGCCGGCCGCAGAGTTCGCGTCCCGGCAGCAGGACGTGGCCCGGCTTCAGGCGGAAGAAGGTGACGGTGAGCACCGCCTGGGGCGCGAAGCCGCGGACGGCGCCGGTCGCGCCGTCGACGCCACTCGGCAAGTCCACCGCCACGACGGGGCAGGCGGCCGCGCTCAGGACCTCCGCCACGACGCCGTCCACCTCGCGCGCGAGGCCGGCCCCGAACACCGCGTCGATGACGAGGGCAGCGCGCCTTACCTCGGAGGCCGCGAAGCGCACCACGGGCCCGCGCCAGCGCGCCGCCGCCGCCGCCGTGTCCGAACCCGGCCGCGGTGGCGCCAGGGCCGCGACCGCAACGGGCCAGCCCATGCCTTCCAGCAGGCGCGCGGCCACGTAGCCGTCGCCGCCGTTGTTCCCCGGTCCCGCGAGCACCAGCGTGCGGCAGGGCCGGAAGCGACGCCGCACGGCCTGCGCGACCGCTCGGCCCGCCGCCTCCATCAGGACCACGCCGGGCATCCCGGCCGCGATCGCCGCCGCATCGGCACGCGCCATCTCCGCCGGGGTCAGCAAGTGCGGAACGGGAAGCGTCGGCATGCGCTTTCTTCTGCCACACAGCACGGGTCACCCACCATGCCGAGATCGCTCATCGCCTTCGTCGGAGCCGGGCTGCTCCTCGCCGTCGTTGTCCTCGGCGGGCAGCGTGCGGGGCTCTGGCTCCAGCCCGACACGAACACGCTTCCCTCCACGGCAACGCCGATGGCCAACAGGCCGGGCGGGCCCGAGCCCATCCAGCCTTCGCTCTCCGACCAGAATACCGGTGCCACCAACGCGACCCAACCCGCGCAGGAGAGCGGCGGCCAGGCCGCGACGCGCGGGCGACTGCCGCCATCGGAGATGGGTGGCGACCGCGGCACGGGCCTGCCCGGCACGACGACGGCCGCACCGGGCGCCACGAACCAGCCGCCGGCCGACACGGGCATCCAGCGCCAGCAGCCGCCGCGCACGGCGCCACCTCCGGGCCACGTCACCCTTGGTGCCCCGCCGGTGCAGGGCCCGGTCGAGCAGCCCGGCAGCACGGGCACCTTCAACGCGCCCGGCTCCCCGATACCGGAGCGGCCGGCGCAGCCCTCCACCGGCCCGCGCGACACGCCGGTCGAGCGGTCGACGCGCTGACGGGCGCGGCGGGCTCCGGCAGGGACGACCCGCGCCGTCGTCCCTGCTAAGGTCCCCGGATCGAGTCGGGGATCCTGGATGGCTTTCGTCATCGCGGTTGCGCAGCGCAAGGGCGGCGCCGGCAAGTCCACCCTCGCCGCCAATCTCGCGGCCGAGGCGGCGGGCGGCGGGGCGCGCGTCGCGCTCCTCGACATCGACCCGCAGCAGACCCTGGCGCGCTGGCACGCCCTGCGGGCCAAGGCCGGCCGCGCTGCGGCGATCGACTTCGACGCACCCTCGGGCTGGCGCATTCCCGGCATGCTGGACCGCTTCCGCCGGAGCCACGACCTGGTCGTGCTCGACACCCCTCCCCATGCGGAGACCGACGCCAAGGTCGCCATCCGCGCCGCCGACCTCGTGCTGGTTCCGCTGCAGCCCTCCCCGGCCGACCTCTGGGCGATGGACGCGACGCTCGAGCTTGCGGCCGCGGAGCGGCGGGCCTGTGCGCTGGTGCTGAACCGCGTCCCCTCCTCCGGCCGCCTGCCGCAGGAGGTGGCGGCGGAGCTCCGGCGGCGCGGGCTGCCGCTGCTGGACCCCGTGCTCGGCAACCGTACGGGCTTCGTCTCGGCCTTCGCGGCGGGGCTCGGGGTGACCGAGCATGCGCCGCGCTCGGCCGCGGCCGAGGAGGTGCGCGCCCTGGCGGCGGCGCTGCGTGAGCGGCGCGGCGCATGATCGCGAACGCACTCTACGCGCTGCACGTGCTCGGCGCGGTGCTCTGGGTCGGCGGCATGGCCTTCGCGATCATGGCGCTGCGCCCCGCCGCAGCGGAGGCGCTGGAGGGGCCGCAGCGCCTGACGTTGATGGCGGGCGTGTTCCGGCGGTTCTTCCTGGTGGTCTGGCACGCCATGCCCGCCCTGGTCCTCACGGGCTACGCCCTCATGTTCGGGTGGTATGGCGGCTTTCGCGGCTCCGGCTGGCACATCCACCTCATGCACCTCACGGGGCTCGTCATGGCGGGCGTCTTCGTCTGGATCTTCTTTGGGCCGTGGCGGGCGATGCGGACCGCGCTCGCGGCCGGCGAACGCCCGGTCGCTGCGGCGGCCCTCGATCGCGTGCGCAGGCTCGTCACGCTGAACCTCGGCCTCGGTCTCCTGACAGTGGCGGTCGCGGCCTGGGGGCGCCTCGGATGAGCATCGAGATCGTCGAGGACGCCTTCCCCGAGCTGGACGACGTCGCCGCCATCCAGCGCGGCCTCCACACCTTCAACCAGGAGATGGGCGGCCCCTACGACCGCGAGCCGGTGACCCTGCTGGCGCGTGCGGCGGATGGAACGGTGCACGGCGGGCTGCTCGGCCTCACCTTCTGGGGATGGCTCTTCATCGACTGGCTCTGGCTGGCGCGGGAGGCGCGGGGACAGGGCCTCGGGTCGCAGCTGCTGGAGCGGGCCGAGGCCATCGCGCGGGAGCGTGGCTGCGCGAACGTCTACACCGACACCTTCTCCTTCCAGGCACCCGGCTTCTGGGAGCGCAACGGCTATGCCGAGTTCGGCCGGCTGGACGGCATGCCGGCCGGACATGCGCGGATCTGGTACCGGAAGGTGCTCTAGGCGGGGAGCGGGCCGGCACGCACCAGAGCCCGTCATCTCCGTCGTAACCACCCGCGGCGCATGGATGGTCACTGGCACGAAGAAATCCACGCCCAGTTCATTGCATTTTCGTGATGTGTGATGCAACCTCCGCGCGCTTTGCGAGCGGAGATAGTGATGCTTAAGATCATGCGCCTGTTTGCCCTGGTCGGGGTCGCGGCAGGCCTGAGCGCATGTGGCACCCTGACCACGGGAACCAGCCAGTCCATCGCCGTGATGACCGAGCCCGCCGGCGCGACCTGCGAGCTGCGACGCAACGGCGACGTGATCGCGGTCGTGAACCCCACGCCCGGCACCGCCAACATCAGCAAGAGCACGCGCGATATCGCGGTGGACTGCACGCGGGACGGCAGCCTCCCCGCGGCGACCGTCGTGCCGGCCTCGTTCCAGCCCATGACGGCCGGCAACATCCTCATCGGCGGCGTCGTCGGCCTTGCCGTGGACGCCGCATCGGGCGCACTGGCGCAGTACCCGTCCAACGTGGTCGTCGTCCTGCCCCCGCGGACCTTCAGCTCGCCGGCCGAACGCGACCTCTTCTTCTCGAACCGCGAGGCCGAGATCCGCAAGAGGGCGGCTGACCGCCTTGCCGCGGCCGCCAGCGCCTGCACGCCCGGCAATCCTGCGCATTGCGAAAGCCAGAAGGCCGCCGTGACCGCGGACATGGAGGCCGAACTGGCCCGCCTGAACGCGCAGCGCGCCGCCGCGACGACGAGCGCGACCTGAGCCGGCCCGGGCGGGGCAGGAGGCCCCGCCCGCCTCGCCAACCCCGCTGCCCTCGACGAGCGGAAGCGGGGTGTTCCCCCCTACCGCCTCACTCCCAGCCTCACCTCGCGGTGCCAGATGAACAGCCCGGCGCCGACCAGGATGGCCACGCCGAGGAAGTCCCAGGCCGCGGGCCACTCCCCCCAGATCGCCGCACCCATCGCCATGGTCCAGACGATCGCGAAGTACTCGAAGGGCGCGAGCAGCGTCGTCTCCCCGCGCCGGTAGGCCTCCGTCATCAGAAGTTGCGCGACGGCGGAGACGAGGCCGGTGACGATCAGCAGCGCCCACTGCGTGGCATCCGGCGCCACCCAGCCCGGCACGGCGAAGAGCGCCGAGACGGCCGAGGCGCCGAGCGCGAACCAGATGACGATGGCGACCCCGCTCTCGCCCGCCTCCCCCATCCGGCGGATCGAGATCATGGCCATCGCCCACCCGACCGAGCCGGCCAGCACGAGGGCGACGGCAGGCATGTGCAGCGGCGCCTCCCCCGCGCCGGGGCGCATCATCACCAGCACGCCCGCGAAGCCAACCAGCACCGCCGACCAGCGCCGCCAGCCGACGCGCTCGCCGAGCAGCGGGACGGACAAGGCAGTCAGGAACAGCGGCATGGTGAAGCCGAGCGCCGTGACGGTGGCCAGCGGCAGGTGCGCGTAGCCGTAGAAGGCCCCGGCCATGCCGAGCAGACCCCAGAAGGTGCGCTCCAGGTGCCGGCGCGGCGACTTCGGCCGCAGCGCCGGCAACCCCCCGGCACGCGGCACCAGCGCCAGCAGGAGCGGCAGCGCGAAGACGTTGCGGCACAGGATCACCTGCGCGAGCGGGATCGCCCCCTCCAGCGCCTTCACCGCGGCCGCCGCCAGGGTGAAGGTCGCGGAGGCGCCGAGCACGAGCAGGATGGCGCGGCGGCGCGAGGCCGCGAGGCCCGCGGAGGGGGGATCTTGGGATGGCATGGACGGGCGTCGGCACCGAGGGTAGGGTCCGCGCCGCATGAGCGCCAGCCCGCGTCACCCCAAAGCGCCCCCCATCCCACCCCATGCCGGTGTCGAGGTGCTGGAGGACCGGGTCGCCTATGGCGGCCGCTTCGCCATGCAGATCGTGCGCTTCCGCTACACCCGCTTCGACGGCCAGCCCTCCTCCGTGCTGACCTGGGAGCTGTGGCGCCGCGGGCAGGGCGTCGCGATGCTGCCCTGGGACCCGGTCACGGACCGCATCGCCCTGATCGAGCAGTTCCGCCTGCCTGCCCTCGCGGCCGGCCTCCCGGCCATCATGACCGAATGCCCCGCCGGCCTGCTGGAGCCGACCGAGGAGCCGGAGCGCGCCGCACGCCGCGAGACGCGGGAGGAGACGGGCCTCGAGCCGATCCGGATGGCGCGCGTCGGCGAGTTCATGCTGATGCAGGGCGGCTGTGACGAGGTCATGCACTACTACATCGCCCAGGTCTCCTTGTCCGAGGGGGCCGCGCCGCGCACCCACGGCCTGGCACATGAGGGGGAGGACACGCGCGTGCTCGTCATGCCGGCCGAGGAGGCGTTCCGCATGGTGGCCGAGGGACGCATCGCCAACGTCACGGCCGCGACGCTGATCCTCTGGCTGCAGGTGAACCGCGAGAGGCTGCGGCGGGAGTGGACCGCGGCATGACCGAGCATCTCTTCCGGGCCGACGCCTACCTCCGCGCCTGCACCGCCCGCGTGGTCGAGCTGAGCGAGCGGGGCCTCGTGCTGGACCGCACCGTCTTCTACCCGCGCGCAGGCGGCCAGCCCGGCGACACGGGCACGCTGCGCTGGGAGGGCGGCGAGGCCGCGCTGGGCGAGGCGCTGAAGGGCGAAGGCGAGGCGGTGCTCCACCCGCTGGCCGAGGGCGCGGCCGCGCCGCCGCCGGGCGCGGAGGTCGAGGTCGCGCTCGACTGGACGCGCCGGCACCGGCACATGCGGATGCACACCACCATGCACCTGCTCTGCAGC
>DASQNQ010000225.1:0-4107 GCA_035644895.1 Acetobacteraceae bacterium
GGCGACGGTGCGCCCGGCGCTGGAGGCGATCCCGGGCGCACGCATCCGCTTCGGCGCCGACGGCATGAGCGGCTCCAAGGCTTCGATCACGCTGGTGGGTGACGACCCGGCCCTGCTCGCCGCAACGGCGCGACGGCTGGAGGGCGAGATGCGCACCATTCCGGGCCTCTCCGGCGTGCGCTCGGTGGCCAGCCTCGAGCGGCCGGAGCTGCAGATCATCCCGCGGGAGGCGCGGGCGGCGGAGCTCGGCGTCTCGCCAGCCGCCATCGGTACGACGGCGCGGATCGCCACCATCGGCGACGTGGACCAGGGCCTCGCGCGCTTCAACCTGCCCGACCGGCAGATCCCGATCCGCGTGATGCTGGACGAGGCGGCGCGGGAGAGCCTCGACGCCTTGCGCTCGCTGAGGGTTGCGGGACGGGGCGAGGCGGCCGTGCCGCTCGACGCGGTGGCCGAGATCCGCTTCGGCGCGGGGCCCGCGCAGATCGACCGCCTGGGCCGCGTGCGCAAGGCGACGGTGGAGGCGGAGCTGAACGGCATGCCGCTCGGCGAGGCGACGGCGCGCATCGCCGCCCTGCCCGTCATGCGCGGCCTGCCGCCGGGCGTGAGGGAGCAGGAGACGGGCGACAAGGAGATCATGACGGAGCTGTTCGGCGGCTTCCTCATGGCGCTCGGGGCCGGCGTTCTGATGGTCTACCTGGTGCTCGTCCTCCTGTTCGGCGGGTTCCTGCAGCCGCTGACCATCATGTCCGCGCTGCCGCTCTCGCTCGGCGGCGCGCTGCTGGCGCTGCTGATCGCGCAGACCTCGCTCGGCGTCTCGGCCGTCATCGGGGTGCTGATGCTGATGGGCATCGTGGCGAAGAACTCGATCCTGCTGGTGGAGTACGTGATCGAGGCGCGGGCGCGCGGCGCCTCTCGGGCCGAGGCGCTGATGGAGGCGGCCCGCAAGCGCGCGCGGCCCATCGTGATGACGACCGTCGCGATGGTGGCCGGCATGGCTCACATCGCGAGCGGCATGGGCGCGGACGCCGAGTTCCGCGCGCCGATGGCGCTGGTGGTCATCGGCGGGCTGATCACCTCCACCTTGCTGAGCCTTGTCGTGGTGCCGGTGGTCTACACGCTGCTCGACGACCTCGGCCGGCTTCCCGCACGCCTGCGGCGCGGCAGGGTCCGGCCTGCCGCGGCCTGACGGGGCGTTCGTCAACAGACGGGCGAGAGGATCGTCGTTTCGCCAGGATCCGGCCGCCATGCGGGCGACCCGCCTTCCTGGGGATTTTCATGCCGCACGTCACCCCGCGCAGGCGGGCACTGGCCGCGATCGCCGGTCTCGGCCTGACCGGTGCGGCCATTGCCGTCCTGCCATACGGACCGGCCGTGACGCGCGACGCCGCCGCCCGGCGGCAAACGAGCTGTGATCCGCGGCCCAGGACGCGGCGGACCGGCTGGCCCGGACGCTCGACACGGAGTGGCAGAGGCACCTCGACCCCGCCGCCGCGCTGGAGGCACTCGGGCCGGCTGAGCCGCCCGAGGAGGTCCACCGCGCCGTGGACGTCGCGCAGGCCCGGGGCGGCCACCTGACCTGGATCGGCCTTGCGCGCGCAGCGGATGGGCGTGTCCTCGCCGCGACGGATGGCGTGCTGGAGGGGGCGGAGGTGTCCCGGCGCCCATGGTTCGGCGCGGGGCTGCAGGAACCCTTGGCGGAGGGGGTGCACGACGCCGTGCTGCTGCAGGCGGCGCTGCCGGGGCATGGACAGGGAGAGCCCCTGCGGCTGATCGACTTCGCCCTGCCGCTGCGCGCCGGGCCCGGCCAGGTGACCGCGGTGCTTGGCGCGCATCTCGACTGTGCGTGGATCCGCGACCTTCTCCGGGACGCCCGGATGCCGCAGGGCGCGCGGCTGGTGCTTGTCTGAGGGGGGCAAGGTGCTGCTCGGCCCGCTCCCGGCGCGGGAGGTGGACCTCGCCTCCTGCGCCCTGGCGGCGGTCGGCCAGCAGCCGGATGCCCCGTCCTTCGGGTGGCGCGTCCTGGTACTGCCGGCCACCGCCCAGGGGAGCTGCGCCCGGACAGGCTGACCTGGACGCCCCGCCCCCTACCGCCCCGGGGCGGGCATTCAGGCGCCCCGCTCGCTCCAGGCGGCGCCGCGTCGGACGGCGGCCGGCAGCCGCCAGCCGAGCGCGAGCCAGGCCACGACGACATAGGCGAGCGCGCCGGCGGCCGATCCGATGACGAGGCGCGGCAGCGCGGCAGCTTCCGGCAGCGCAGCCTGGGCCAGCAGCACGGCCGGCACGAGCGCGCCGGCGCCCGCAATGGCTGGCCAGGCCTGCCGGAGCAGCCAGAGCGGCGAGCGCCCCAGCTCCCGCAGCACGAGGCCAGCGGCGAGCGGCACCGCCAGGATGTGCTGCGACGCCCAGGCCAGCGCGATGCCCTCCGGCGTGCGCGGCAGGAAGGCCGCGAGGACGAGCAGCGGGATGCCGAGGTCCAGCGCGGCCAGGCGCAGGTTCCAGCGCGCCTGGCCCGTGGCGATGAACAGGCTGAAGTGGTTCCCGTGCAGGAAGCTGAAGGCGGCCGCCAGGCCGGCGATGCGCGCGGCATCCGCCATGCCGGCCCAGTCCGGGCCAAGCAGCGCCGCCACCAGGTCGTGCGCGACGAGGGCGACACCGAGCGCGACCGGCAGGCCGATCAGCGCGTGCAGCTGGATCACCTGGCCGTAACAGCGGGCCAGCGCCGCACGGTCACCCTGCACCGCGCAGAGGCGGGGCGTGGCGATGCCCCGCGTGGCCTGCCAGACCACGGACAGCGCCGCATCCAGCAGGCGGAAGGCGAAATGCGCCTGCGCCAGGACGGCCTCCGCCACCACCACCCCGAGCGCGAGGATGAACACCCGGTAGCGGCCCAGCATCAGGACCAGCGCGCCGATCTGCGGCCCGGCGACGGGCCACAGGTCGCGCAGCGCCGCACGGTCGAGCGCAGGGCGCAGCGGGACGCGTCCAACGGCGACGAACAGGACGAACACCAGCATCGTCACGACGATCTGGTTCACCACGATCGCCCAGGCGCCGAACCCAGCGGCGGCGGCCGCAAGCCCCGCGCCGAGGGCGATCGGCTGGGCGACCAGAACGCGCAGCGCCAAAAGCCTGAACCGCTGCTCCCGCGCCGCGAGGGCGGATGCCACGCCGGAGAAGGCGGAGAAGGGCAGCAGCGGCGCGAGCGCGAGGAGCAGCCAGACCATCCCGGGCTGGTCGGCCACCATCTCGAGCAGCGGGGCGGTGGTCGCCAGGACGGTGGCCGTCCCGAGGCCGAGCAGCACCGCCGTGGTCAACGCCGTGCGCGCATGGATCGCCTGCAGGCGCGGCCACTGGACCAGCGCATCCGAGAACAGCGAGGCCGCCAGCACGTCGAGCAGCAGGAAGGCCGCGATCGCCACCGCGCCGGCCCCGGCCTCCGCCGGCCCGATCACCCGCCCGATCACCAGCATGGACAGCAGCGACAGGACGGCGGAAGTCCCGCCCTCGATGAGGACCCACGCCGGGGAACGCCGGTCTGGCATGCGCAGGTGCATCGGAACGGTCCCTCGACGGCAGGCACGGCAGAATGGCCGCAACCGCCCACGCCCCCGGCTGGACGGCAGAACAGCAGTTAGGGTTGACCCGGGGCCCCCGGCCCCAGGCGCACGAAATCAGGGCGGCGCGTCGCGCCAGCCGGGTCGGGTCTGTATGTTGGAAAACATCATGTCGGATGCGGGAACACCCCTGATCCGAGCGGGGTTGCCGCCCCGACCGAAACGTTCACCGGGTCGTGAAGCGTTAGTTCAGGAAGGGGTTCCGCCCACGCGTCGCCTGGGCCGGGCCGAAGTGGCGCGCCAGGTAGTCCACGATCGTGGTGCGCAGCTCCCCCTCGAGCGGCGCCATGCCGTGCCGCTCGGTCATCCAGTCCATCAGCCCGTCCCACTGCGTACGGGTGAAGCGGCTACGGCGCACCAGCGCCGTGTTGTGGCAGGCGGTGCAGTAGCCGAAGGTTTCGGTGCGGCCCTCTCCCTCGGGCAGCACCGTCTCCTCCTCCGGTGGCGCCTCGAAGGCCGCGGCTGGCCCGGCCGAGAGCGCGAGCGCGGC
>DASQNQ010000226.1:0-14317 GCA_035644895.1 Acetobacteraceae bacterium
TGGGACCTCTCGGGCGGTGCGCCCCCGCGCGTGCTGGAGGGCCACCAGGGCAACGTGAACGCGGTGGCCTTCACGCCCAGCGGCCTCGCCTCGGCCGGCTTCGATGGCACTCTGCGCCTCTGGCCGGAGGGGGAGGCGCCGCGGCGCCTGGCCGAGTTCGGCCTGCCCCTGAATGCCCTGGCAGCGCTGCCCGATGGCCGGATCGCGGTGGGCGGGGTGGACGGGATGCTGCGCTTGGTGTCTCCGGACGGCGACCTGCGCGAGTGGCAGGCGGGCGCACGGCCCATCGTCGCCCTCGCCGCCTCGCCGGACGGGCGCGTGGTGGCGGCGGCCTCCCTCGGCGGCAGCGCGACCCTCTGGGACGCCGCCTCGGGCCGGCTGCTGCACACGCTGGAGGGGCCGGGGCTGCCGGTGTGGTCCGTCGCCTTCTCGGCCGATGGCGCCACGCTCTGGACCGGCGGCGGCGACCGGCGCGTGCGGCGCTGGGACGCGGCGACCGGGCGGCCGGTGGGGCCGTTAGGCGGGGAGGTCGCGGAGGCGCCGGCGGCGGCCGGCAACCCGCATGGCGCGCGCGTCTGGCGCGCCTGCGCCGCCTGCCATGCGCTGACCGCCGAGGGCGGCAACATGGCCGGCCCGCACCTGCATGGGATCTTCGGCCGGCGCATGGGATCGTTGCCGGGCTACGCCTATTCCGAGCGCCTGGCCCGCGGCGACATCACCTGGACGCGCGAGACGGTGGCCGACCTCTTCACCCGCGGGCCGGACGTGGTGACGCCGGGGACGAAGATGCCGGTCCAGACCGTGGGGGCGGAGGAGGACCTGCGCGCGCTGCTCGATTTCCTGGAAGTCGCGACGCGGTAGCCTGCCTCAGCGCCGCTCGGAGCGGCCCGTCAGACGCCCCCGGTCGTCGTAGTGGCGCGTGACCGCGCCCCGCGTCTCCGACCGCCCGGTGAGGCGGCCGCGTTCGTCGTAGTGCCGCGTCGCGTCGCGGCGTGCTTCCGTGCGGCCGATCTGCCGCCCGCGGTCGTCGTAGTGCCGCAGCGCGTCCCCGCGCCTCTCGGAGCGGCCCGTCAGGCGCCCGCGGTCATCGTAGTGGCGCGTCGCGTCGCCGCGCGTCTCCGACCGGCCGAGGTAGCGGCCCCGGTCGTCGTAGCGGCGCTCGGAGGTCTGGGCGAGGGCGGGCGCGGCAATCAGCAGCGCGGCCAGGATGGCGAGGATGCGCATGGGCGGGAGCATCCCCGCCCCGCGTGGCGGCATCAGGGCAGGAGGCGGGCGATCGTGACCACGCGTTCCTCGCGGTCCTCCAGCTCCCGCGTCGTGGGCACGGTCATGCGGGCAACAGGTAGAAGACCGTCCCGCGGCAGGTAGGCGCGGCCCGGGTCGGCGACCAGCACCTCCGCCCCGGCCGCCGCCAGGGCGCGCAGCCAGGGCAGGATGTGGGCGGTCATCGGCGCCTCGTAGGAGACGTCGCCGGCGAGGATGACGTCCCACCGGCAGGCGGCGCCGACCACGTCGCCCGTCTCCGCCGCCACCTCCACGCCGTTCAGCGCCGCGTTCACCCGCGTGGCGGCGATGGCGAGCGGGTCGATCTCGGCGGCCTCCGCGGACGCGGCGCCGGCCAGCATGGCGGCGATGGCGGCCAGCCCGCAGCCGGCCGCGAAGTCCAGCACGCGGCGGCCGGCGACGCGGGCGGGCTCGTCCAGCACCAGCCGCGCGAGCGCCTGGCTGCCGGGCCAGGCGAAGGCCCAGAAGGGCGGCGCGATCCCCTCCCGCGCCAGCCAGGCCTCGGTGGCCTGCCAGATGGGCGTGATCTCGGTGGCCAGGTGGAGCGCGACCTCCGGCACCAGGGGCGCGCGGCCGACCAGGGTGTGGGCGCGGACGAAGCCCTCCGGCGCCGTCACCCGCGCCCGGCCAGCAGGGCGAGCGCCGCGGCCAGCCCCGCCTCCCGGTTCAGCTTGAACAGCCGCAGGCAGGCGGCGGGATCGTGGATGTCGAGCCGCGCCACCTGCCAGGCCAGCAGCCCCGCCGGCAGCAGCAGCGCCGGCAGGAACGGCCAGGCGAGGCCCGCGAGCCACCCGGCCAGCGCAAGCAGGACCAGCGTCGCCGCGTAGCACGCGACGAGAAAGGGCCGGGTCCGCGCCCCGAAGCGCCGCGCGGTGGAGCGGATGCCGACCGCCGCGTCGTCCTCCCGGTCCTGGTGCGCGTAGATCGTGTCGTAGCCGAGGATCCAGAAGAACGCCGCCGCCCAGAGCGCGAGCGCCGCCGCGTCCAGCCCGCCCGTCGCGGCCGCGTAGCCCGTCGGCGCCGCCCAGGAGAAGACGAAGCCGAGCACCGCCTGCGGCCAGTCCGTGACGCGCTTGGCCAGCGGGTAGAGCGCGACGGGGATGAGCGAGGCGGCGCCGATCAGGATCGCGGCCCAGGGCAGCTGCAGCAGCACGAACAGCCCGATCAGCAGCAGCGCCAGCAGGAACCCCATCGCCTGCCGCGGCGTGACGGCGCCCGAGGCCAGCGGCCGGCCCCGCGTGCGCTCCACAAGCCGGTCGAGGTCGCGGTCCCAGAGGTCGTTCACCACGCAGCCCGCGCCGCGCATGACGAAGGCGCCGAGGGTGAAGAGCAGCGTGAGCCTGAGCCCCTCCGCCCAGGAGGGCGCGGCCAGCGCGAAGGCCCAGTACCCCGGCAGCACCAGCAGCCAGGCGCCGATGGGGCGGTCGAAGCGCGCCAGCAGCGCATAGGCGCGCCAGGCGGGCGGCAGCCGCGCCACCCATCCCTCCGCGCGGATGTCCGTGTATCCCGTCACCGCCCATACCTCGCCCCGGAGGCCCGCCATGTCCATCCCGCGCCTGTACCTCGACGACACGCTGGAGCAGGGTGCCGCGCCCGAGGCCGCGCCGGGCCAGGCGCACCACCTCGGCACCGTGCTGCGCCGCGGCCCGGGCGACGCGGTGCGGCTGTTCAACCCGCGCGACGGGGAGTGGGCCGCGGAGATCACGCATCTGCGGAAGGACCGCGCCGCCTTCCGGGTCGGCGCCCGCACCCGCCCGCCGGCCACGGAGCCGGAGCTGCGCCTGCTGGTCGCCGCCCTCAAGCGGGACGCGATGGACTGGCTGGTCGAGAAGGCGACCGAACTCGGCGCCACGCGCATCCAGCCCGTGACCACGCGCCGTTCGGTGGTCGAGCGCGCGAACGTCGCGCGCCTCTCGGTCATCGCCCGCGGTGCGGCCGAGCAGTGCGAGCGCCTCTCGGTGCCGGAGGTGGCGGAGGCGCAGCCGCTGCACCGCGTGCTGGATGCCTGGGACGCGGCGCCGCTCGTGGTGGCGATGGAGCGCGCCGCCGCGCCGCCGCTGCGGGAGGCTTTGGTGCGGGCCGCCCCGCCCTTCGCCCTGCTGGTCGGGCCGGAGGGGGGGTTCGAGAGGGCGGAACTTGACGACCTGCGCCGCCGGGCCTTTGTTCTCCCGGCCGCGCTCGGGCCCCGGATCCTCCGGGCCGAGACCGCGGCGGTGGCCGGCCTTGCCGCGTTGCAGGCACTTGCCGGGGACTGGACGTGACCGGCCACCCGGAATCCGCAAGACGTCGCGCAGCACGGAAGATCCCATGTCGAATCCCGGCGAGGCCGACCTCACGCCGATCACCTCCGTGCGCCAATTGGCCGAGTGGTTCGCGGAGGGCTGCAAGCCCCGCGACGCCTGGCGAATCGGGACGGAGCACGAGAAGTTCGGCTTCCGCCGCGCCGACCTGATGCCGCCCCCCTACGAACCGGGGGGCATCCGCGCGATGCTGGAGGGGCTGCAGGGTAAGGGGTGGGAGCCCATCCTGGATGGGGGGAACCCGATCGGGCTGAAGCGCGGCGGCGCGTCCGTGTCGCTGGAGCCGGGCGGGCAGTTCGAGCTGTCCGGCGCGCCGGTCGAGGACCTGCACCAGAACCGCGCGGAACTGGCCGAGCACCTGCGCGAGGTGCACGAGGTGGCGGGGCCGCTCGGCCTTGGCTTCGTCCCGCTCGGCTTCCATCCCTTCGCGCGGCGCGAGGACATGCCGTGGATGCCCAAAGGGCGCTACGCCATCATGCGCAACTACATGCCGCGCGTCGGCGGCATGGGCCTCGACATGATGCTGCGCACCTGCACGGTGCAGGTGAACCTCGACTTCGGCGACGAGGCCGACATGGCGGAGAAGCTGCGCGTCTCGCTCGCGCTGCAGCCGCTGGCCACCGCGCTCTTCGCCAACTCCCCGTTCGTCGAGGGCAAGCCGTCCGGCTACCTGTCGCTGCGCGGCCGCGCCTGGACGGACACGGACCCCGACCGCACCGGCATCCCGGCGCCGGTCTTCGAGCCGGGCTTCGGCTTCGAGCGCTTCGTGCAGTTCGTGCTCGACGTGCCGATGTACTTCATCATGCGCGAGGGGCGCTGGATCGACGCCGCCGGCATGTCCTTCCGCGACTTCCTGGAGGGCCGCGCGCTGGCGGGCCACCGTGCGACGATGGGCGACTGGGCGGACCACGTCACCACCGTCTTCACCGATGTGCGCCTCAAGCGCTTCCTCGAGATGCGCGGCGCCGATGCGGGCAGCCCGCCGATGCTGCGGGCGCTGCCCGCGCTGTGGGTCGGGCTGCTCTATGACGACGCGGCGCAGAAGGCCGCCGCCGCGCTGATCCGCGGCTGGGGCGTGGAGGAGATGCGCGCGCTGCGCATGGCCGTGCCGCGCGACGGGCTGCGCGCCGCGATCGCCGGGCGCCCGCTGCAGGATGTCGCGCGCGACGTGGTGGAGATCGCGCGCGGCGGCCTGCGCGCGCGCGGCCTGGGGGAGGAGATCCACCTCTCGCCGCTCGAGGAGGTGGCCGCCTCCGGCAAGACCCAGGCCGAGCGCTGGCTCGACCGCTACAACACCGCGTGGGGCGGGGACGTGCGGAAGATCTTCGACGAGGCGGAGATCTAGCCCTCCAGCCGCACGTTCGCGACGCGCGCCACCTCCCGCCACTTGGCGATCTCGGCGCGCAGGAAGGCGGCGAACTGCTCGGGCGTCTGCGGGTCCGCCACCATGCCGAGCTCCTCGAGCCGCGCGGTGGTCGCGGGCTCGCGCAGGATGGCGCCGACCTCCGCGCCGATGCGCGCCAGGATCGGCGCGGGCGTGCCGGCGGGCGCCGCGAGGCCGTTCCAGCCGAAGGCCTCGTAGCCCGGCACCGCCTCGGCCAGCGCCGCGACCTCCGGCAGCCAGGCGGAGCGCCGCGGGCTGGCCACGCCCACCGCCTTGATGCGTCCCGCGCGGATGGCGGGCAGCGCGGAGGCGAGGCTGTCGACCATCAGCCGCACCTGCCCAGCCACCAGGTCCGTCATGGCGGGCCCGCTGCCGCGGTAGTGGACCATGTTCAGCCGGATGCCGGCCATGTGGGCGAAGAGCTCCGCCGCCATGTGCGCGCCCGAGGCCGGGCCGGCGGTCGCCATGTCGAGCGGCTCCCGCGACGCGCGCGCCAGCGCGAGCAGCTCGGCCGGCGTGGAGGCGGGCAGCGAGGGATGCGCGACGATGCCGAGCGGCACCGTGACCAGGTTGGTGATCGGCGCGAAGTCGCGCTCCGGGTCGTAGGGCAGGCGCGGCATGACGGCGGCGTTCACCGCCATCGGCCCGATGGAGCCCGCGACCAGCGTGTAGCCATCGGGCGCCGCGCGCGCTGCGGCCTCCAGCGCGGGCACGCCGGCGCCGCCCGCGCGGTTCTCCACCACCACGCGCTGCGGCAGGCGGCGCGACAGCTCCTCGGCCACCAGCCGCGCCACGATGTCGGTGGACTGTCCCGGCGGGAAGGGCACGATGACGCGGATGGGGCGCGAGGGCCAGGCGGTGTCCGCCCGTGCGGCGGCGGCAAGGGGCAGGGCGAGGCCGGCCATCGTCAGGGCGCGGCGCGTCATCCTCGGCAGCATCTCTGTCTCTCCCGGTCGCGGGCCCTTCCAGGTGGGGCCCGTCGCGGGCGGAGATGGGATGCCGCGCCCCGCGGGTGAAGGCATGCCCGGCCCCGATGGACAGCACCGCCCCCGCGTATAGACTGCCGCGAACGGGGAGTGGGCATGGGGGCAGGTCTCGACAGCCTTGGGATGCTCGAGCGCCTGGTGGGCTTCGACACCACCAGCGCACGCTCGAACATGCCGCTGATCCGCTTCGTGCAGGACCACCTTGCGGCGCTCGGCGTCGAGAGCCGCATCGTGCCCGATGCGGGCGGGGAGAAGGCCGCGCTGCACGCGGTCGTGGGCCCGCGCGTGGCGGGCGGCGTCGCGCTCTCGGCCCACACGGACTGCGTGCCGGTGGACGGCCAGGACTGGCGCGCCGACCCGTTCCGGCTGCGGCGGGAAGGGGGCCGGCTGGTCGGGCGCGGCGCCGTGGACATGAAGGGCTTCATCGCCTCGGCGCTCGCCGCCGTGCCGCACTTCCAGGCGGCCGGGCTGCGCCGGCCGGTGCATCTCTGCCTCTCCTTCGACGAGGAGACCACCTTCGCCGGCGCGCCGCTGCTGGTCGCCGCGCTGGGCGAGGAGGGACCGCCACCCGCCCTGTGCATCGTGGGCGAGCCGACGGGGATGGCGCCCGTCATCGGGCACAAGGGTTACGCCTCCTGGAACGTGGAGGTCACGGGGAGGACGGGGCATTCCTCCCTCACGCACCGCACCGCGAACGCCTTGCAGGCCGCCGCCGAGGCGGTGGCGTGGCTGGCCGCCGAGGCGCGGCGCTTCGCGGCCGAGGGGCGGCGCGCCGAGGGCTTCGACCCGCCCTGGACCACCGTGCATGTCGGCACCTTCCAGGCCGGCACGATCCTGAACATCGTCCCCGACCTGGCGCGCTTCGTCTTCGAGGTGCGGACCGTGCCGGGCGACGAGGCCGAGGACGTGCTGGCGCGGCTGCGCGCGCACCTGGCGCAGGCGGCGGAGCCCGCGCTGCGGGCGGTGGCGCCGGAGGCGGGCTTCCGCTTCGGGCGCCGCTGCCACGCCCCGGCGCTCGACCTGCCGGACGGGCACGCGCTGGCCGACATGACGCGGCGCCTCACCGGACGGAACGGCGCCGCGCGCGTGCCCTACGGGACGGAGGCCGGCGTGTTCCAGCAGGCCGGCATCCCCGCCATCGTGTGCGGCCCCGGCGACGTCGCGCAGGCGCACCAGCCGGAGGAGTGGATCGCCGAGGCCGAGATGGCAGCCTGCGACCGCTTCATGCATCGGCTGGCGGCGGAGCTTGCGGCATGAAGGGCCTCGCCGCGCTGCCGGCCGAGACGGCGCCCCCGCTCCGCGTGCGCCTCGCGACTCCGGAACTCGGTCCCTGGCGGGCGGGCAACACGGGCCTGCCCGGCGTGTGGAGCTTCGCCGCGGCGGAGGCGGGGCCGCACCTCGCGCTCGTCTCGCTGATGCACGGCAACGAGATCGCGGGCGGGCACCTCGTCGCGCGCTTGCTGCGCGACGGACTGCGCCCGGCGCGCGGGCGGCTGACGCTGGTGCTCGCGAACCTCGCGGCCTTCGACCTGTTCGACCCCGCCGACCCCACCGCGAGCCGCTTCGTGGACGAGGACATGAACCGGCTCTGGGCGCCGGCCATGCTCGATGGCGGCCGCCGCTCCGCGGAGCTGGAGCGCGCCCGCGCGCTGCGCCCGGTGATCGAGGCCGCCGACGTGCTGCTCGACCTGCACTCCATGCTCTGGCCCTCGGACCCGCTGCTGCTGGTGGGGCCGACGCGGCGCGCGCGCGACCTGGCGCAGGGGATCGGCACGCCGGGCGTCGTCGTGGCCGACGAGGGGCATGCGGGCGGGATGCGTCTGATCGACGTGGCGCGCTTCGGGCGCGGCGACGCGGCCGCCATGCTGCTCGAGGCCGGGCCGCACTGGGAGGAGGCGACGGTCGCGCAGATGGAGCGCAGCGCGGCCGGGCTGCTGCGGCGCCTCGGCATGGCGGCCGACGGCGCGCCCCTGCCGCCGGAGGAGGCGCTGCCGCCTGCGCGCTTCGCCCGCGTCTCGCGCACCGTCACCGCCGAGAGCACCACCTTCGCCTTCCTGCGCCCCTGGCGCGGCGGCGAGGTGGTGCCGCGCCGGAACACGCTGATCGCGCTGGACGGCGAGCAGGAGATCCGCACGCCGCACGACGACTGCCTGCTGGTGATGCCGAGCCCGCAGACGATGCGCGGCCACACCGCCGTGCGGCTGGCGCGCTTCGAGGAGTGAGCCCCATGGCAGCCGCCCCCAACCCGTCCCACGCCGCGCTCTTCGACCTGACCGGGCGCGTCGCGCTCGTCACCGGCGCGTCGCGCGGGCTCGGCGCCGCGATGGCGCTCGGCCTGGCGCGCGCGGGCGCGGAGGTGGTGCTGAACGGGCGCGACGCCGCGACGCTGGAGGCGCAGGCGGAGGCGATGCGGGCAGAGGGGCTCGGCGCGCGCATCGCGCCCTTCGACGTCACGGACCGCGCGGCGATGGAGGCGGGGGTCGCGTCGCTCGGGCCCGTGGACATCCTCGTCCACAACGCCGGCAACCAGCACCGCGCGCTCGTCGAGGACATCTCCGAGGAGGGATGGCACGGCGTGCTCGACACGCACCTGACGGCGCTGTTCCGCCTCTCCAAGCTGCTCGTGCCCGGGATGAAGGCGCGCGGGCGGGGCAAGGTCATCGCGACCGGCAGCCTGGCCTCCGAACTCGGGCGCGGCACCATCACGCCCTATGCGGCGGCGAAGGGGGGCTTGAAGATGTTCATCCGCGCGCTGGCCGTCGAGCTCGGCCCGCACAACATCCAGTGCAATGCGATCGGGCCCGGCTGGTTCGCGACGGAGATGAACCGGCCGCTGCTCTCGAACCCCGAATGGCTGGCCAATGTGCGGCGGCGCTGCCCCGCCGGGCGCTACGCGGAGCCGGAGGAGATCGCCGGCACCGCCGTGTTCCTGGCATCGCCGGCCTCCGACTTCGTCTCGGGCCAGATCATCTTCGTGGATGGCGGCGTCACGGCCAACATGATGTAGCGGCGGCGCGGACCAGCGCGGCATTGCCCGGGGCAGGCGTGCCGTCGGGCAGCGCGTCCATGTCCTCCAGCCCGATCCGCAGCACCATCCCGCGCGCCGCCGCCATCCGCGCCAGCGGCCAGGCGCTGCGGCCGAAGCCATGGAGCTGCCGCTCCGCCGCATGGCCCGCGGCGTCGAGGATCGCGAGCACCTCCTCCGCCACCGCGCCCGCGTCCTCCGTGTCGTCCATCTCGACCAGCACGCGCCGGCAGGGGAGGCCGAGCGCGAGGAAGCGGCGCGCGTCTTCCGCGGAGGCGAGCCCGGCTTCGACGCCGATCCCCGCGGCGGTCAGCGCCGCCATCACCTCGGGCGCCGTGCGCTCCGCCAGGTTCACCGAGGCTTCGTCGGGCCGCGCGGCCAGGCCGGCCCAGGCGCGGACATGGGCGAGCTGCCGCGCGTCGTCCTGCTCGATCCAGTCGCCGGTGGAGACCGAGACGGGCAGGCCGGGCGCGGCGGCACGGATGGCGGCGACCGCGGCGCCGATGACGTGGGGCGCGAGCGACTCCGCCCCCGCCGCGTCGCGCGGGTGGACGTGGAGGAGCGTCGCGCCGGCGGCCGCGCAGGCGGCGGCGTCGCGCGCCAGATCCTCCGGCGAGAGGGGCAGGGCAGGGTGGAAGCCCCGCGCACGGGCCCCGTTCAGGCAGGCCTGGATGCGAAGCTTCACGAGGGCGGCCTCCGGACGAGCATGAGGCAGAGCAGCGCGAGCGCCGCGAGGGCGCCCGCGAGGGCGAAGACGGTGCCGGCCGGCAGCCCCTCCACCAGCGGCGTGGCCAGCGTCGGCGCGACGGCCTGGGCGATCAGCACGGGCATGGCCATCCGCCCCATCAGCACCGCATAGCCCGCCGACCCGAAGAGCGCGAGCGGGACGGCGCCGCGGCTGATCGTCAGGATCCCGTTCGAGACGCCGTAGGCGAGCGCGAAGGGCGCCGCCGCGGCCGGCCCGGCCAGCAGCAGCGCCAGCACGCCGAGCGGCAGCAGCGTGGCGCCGAGGCGTGCGACGAGCAGCGGATGCGCGCGGGCGCCGAACGCGAACTCCATCACCCGCCCGCCCACCTGCGCGGCACCGACCGAGGCCGCGATGCCGACCGCCGCCGCGAGCGACAGGCCGAGCGCCTCCAGCAGCGTGATCAGGTGGACGCCGAAGACGGAGGAGATCATGGCGCGCAGCACGAAGAACAGGGCGAGCAGCCCGAAGGCCCGCCGCGCCCAGGCCGCATGCGCGACACCCGGTGGGGTCGCCGCCGCGCGCGGCGCGGCCTCGGGCGCGGGACGCGGCACAAGCAGCATGTAGATCGGCAGCGCGACGACGAGATGCGCCGCGGCATAGAGCAGGCAGAGCCCGCGCCAGCCCAAGCCGGGCAGCAGCGCCGCGCCGAGCGGCCAGAAGATGGTGCTGGCGAAGCCCGCGAAGAGCGTGACGACCGTGATCGCGCGCCGCGCCCCCTGCCCGTAGAGCCGGCCGAGGGTGGAGAAGGCGGCGTCGTAGAGCCCCATCGCCATGCCGAGCCCGAGCAGGAGCCACCCCGCCGCCCAACCCGCGAGGCCCGGCGCGAGCCCGAGCACCGCAAGCCCCGCCGCGACCACGACGGCCGAGGCCGCCAGCACGCCGCGCCCGCCCTGCGCCTCGATCGCACGCCCGACGCGCGGCGCGCAGAGCCCGGAGACGAGCAGCGCCGCCGAGAAGGCGGCGACGACGAGGGTGCGCGAGGCGCCGAGTTCCTCCGCGACCGGTGCGGCCAGTATGGCGGGAAGGTAGTAGGTGCAGCCCCAGACGAGGGTCTGGGCGACCCCGAGGCCGATCGCGACGCGCAGCATGTGGGTCCCAACCTGCGCCCGTTCTGCCGCGGCACCAAGCGGACGGGGTCAGGGAAAGGTCTGTTCTTCCACCCGCACGAGGTCGAGCTTCATCAGCCAGCCGAGCGCCCGGTGCAGCCGGGCGGCGCGCTCGGGCGGCAGGTCGGCGATCAGCATCCCCGCCGCTGCGGGGCCATCCCGCAGCCGCGCCAGCACCGCCTCCAGCGTGTGCAGGGACGGCAGGAGGTCGCGGCGCATCGCGACGCCCGGCAACTCGACCAGGGCGCGCAGCCGCCCCGCGTCCGCGCCGGGGCCGAGGACGAGGCGCGTCTCCGGCGTCAGGCGGGAGGAGGGGAAGTCGGCGAACAGCATGGTGGGATCCGGGCGGCGGGGCACGCGCTCCTCGCCCGGGGTGGGCGTCGCGCGCTCGTCGCGCGCGGTGGCGCGGCGCTCGGCCAGCGCCGCCCAGAGCTTGCGGTACTCCCCGATCACCACGGACCAGTCATAGGTCTCGGCGACGCGCCGGCGCCCGGCCTCGCCCATGCGCGCGCGCAGGCCCGGGTCGCGGAGCAGGGCGGCGAAGGCGGCCTCCGCCGCGCCGACATCCACGGCGGTGAACTGCGCGACGCCCGCGATGTAGTGGTCGTAGGGGTCGAGCCCGGCATCGTGCCGGTCCGCGAGGTCCACGCCCGGCCCGGCCATGACGGTCGGCACGCGGAAGCCGGTGACGCCCTCCTCCACCGTGTCGCGCAGCCCGTCCCAGTCCGAGGCCACCACGGGCAGGCCCGCCGCCATCGCCTCGACGGGCACCAGGCCGAAGCTCTCCTGGATGTTGTCGGAGAGCAGCGTCGCGATGTCCGCCGCCGAGCGGATGGCCGCGCGCACCTCCGGCAGGCGGCCATCCACCAGGTGCGTCCGGACGCCCGGCATCAGCGCCCGCGCGCCCTCCTCGAAGGCGCGGCGCTGGACCTCGTCGGCGAACCAGCCGGACAGGACCAGGTGGGTGCGCACCCCCGTCGCCGCCGCGGCGCGGCCGAGCGCCACGAACATGGGCAGCGGGTGCGCCTTGGCGTGGAAGGAGAGCCGCCCGTGGAACAGCACCGCGACCTCCCCCTCCGCGATGCCGAGCCGCGCCCGCCAGGCCGCGCGCGCCGCCGGATCCGGGGCGAGGGCCGCGCCGTCCACGCCCAGGGGAATGACGGGCAGCTCCGGCCCGTCGAGCCGCGTGGCGCCGAGGCGGCGCTGGAGGTACGCGGCCTCGCCCCGCAGGAGCCGGATGGCGGCGGCCCGCACGGGGCGGGAGGTGCAGATCAGCGCATCCCAGGGCTGCACGGGTGCGGTCAGCATCGCGCAGATCGAGTCCATCGCGCCGGCCGAGGAGATGGTGTGGGTGACGCCCACCAGCGAGAAGGCCCGTGCCTCCCCCGCCCGCCGGCGCCGCCAGGCGAAGGCCGAGAGGTCGGGGCCCGGCAGCATCAGGCAGCCGATGCCCTCCAGCGGGCGCAGGTCCTCCGTGCCGATCGCCTCCGCCGGCACGGTGGCGCCAAGCGCCGCGACGTGGCGGCGGAAGGCCTCGGCATCCGCGGCCGTCTGCGTGACGGCGACCAGCCTCTCCTGCCGGCCATGGCGCACGAGGCCCTGCAGGAAGCCCTCGCCGGCCGCGTGGCGGCCCATGAGCTTCTTCCGCGACGTGTCGTAGCCGTCGGGCGCGTAGAGGATGGCGCTGCGCATGGGCCAGCCTGTCCCGCGCTGCCCGAGGGGGTCAACCTCCGGGGGAGATCCGTGCACGATGGACGCCGCGGCCGCCCCGCGCTAGGCACCGCGCCATGGATGCCGAAGGGGCCGACGCAGCACCGCAGGCGGGCCAGGGCCCGCTGTTCGCCTATCGTGCGCGCATCGCCGCGGGGCGCCTCTCGGCCGATCCGGCGCAGGCCCGGGCGGCCGAGGTGCTGCAGGACCTCTGGCGCCGCACCCGCGGCTACGACCCGCACCCGGAGGAGCCCGAGCAGGGCGGCTTCTTCGCGCGCTTCCTGCGGCGCAAGCCGGTGGAGGAGGCGCCGGCGGGCACGCCCATGGGCCTGTACCTGGTCGGCGAGGTCGGGCGGGGGAAGTCCATGCTGATGGACCTGTTCTTCGCCTGCGCCGAGGTGCCGCGGAAGCGCCGCCTGCACTTCCACGAGTTCATGCAGCAGGTCCATGCGCGCATCCATGCCTGGAAGCGCCAGCATGGCGACACGGCCGACCCCATCCCGCCGCTGGCCGACGCGCTGGCGGCCGAGGCTGCGCTGCTCTGCTTCGACGAGTTCCAGGTCCACGACATCGCCGACGCCATGATCCTCGGCCGGCTCTTCCAGGCGCTGTTCGCGCGCGGGACGGTGGTGGTCGCCACCTCGAACACCGCGCCGGACGACCTGTTCAAGGGCCGGCCCGGGCGCGACGCCTTCCTGCCCTTCATCGGCATCATCAAGCGCCGGCTGGAGGTGCTGGTGCTGGACGCCGCGCGGGACTACCGCCGCGACCGCATCCGGGCCCTGCCCACCTGGCACAGCCCGGCCGATGGCCGCGCCGAGCGCGCCTTGGACGCCGCCTTCACCGAGCTGTCGGGCGCGGCGCGGGGAGAGCCCGAGCGGCTTTCGGTGCTCGGCCGCACGGTGGAGGTGCCGGAGGCCGCCCGCGGCGTCGCGCGCTTCGGCTTCGAGGAGCTGTGCGGCCGGCCGCTCGGCCCCGCCGACTACCTGGCCCTGGCCACCCACTTCCACACGCTGGTGCTGGACGGGATCCCGCGCCTCGGCCCCGACAACTTCGACAAGGCGCGGCGCTTCATCACGCTGGTGGACGCCCTCTATGAGCACCGGGTGAAGCTCGTCGCCTCCGCCGCCGCAGCCCCGGACCAGCTCTATGAGCGGGGGGAGAACGCGGCCATGTTCGCCCGTACGGCGAGCAGATTGGTGGAAATGCAATCTTCTGACTGGATATCCCTGCCCCATCTGACGTAATATCGCGTAACAAATGCCGAGTTTGGGGGCTAAACGCATGAAAAAGTTCATCTTCGCCCTGGCGCTCCTGCCGCTGCTTCTCCCGCCCTCCGCGGCTGTCGAGGCGCGGGAGGTCCGCCGGAGCGCCGTGCAGGCCCCGAAGGCGGCGAAGCCCGAGCTCCGCCTCGTCTCCCGCTCCACCGCCGCCCCGGCTCGGCAGATGCGGGCGCAGTCTCTCCGGACCGCCGCCCCGTCGCGGATCGCGCGCCCGATGCCCGGCAGCCGCGCGGAGGCAAGCTGCACCCGCCGCCAGGGCCGCCTCGTCTGCGCGCGGGCGGACAGCATCGCCGGCTGGTTCCGCGACCTCGCCCCGGCCGACCACGCCCAGCAGGACTGCCCCGCCGGCACCTTCGCCATCCACGCCCGCGGCCACGAGGACGTTCTGCGCTGCATGCCCATCTGAGGGGACGGCTTTGCCGTCCCCTCAGATGGTCTTCTAATGCCCTGACGCGCCGGACGCGCGCATCCGCGCGCTTGGCTTCGCGGCA
>DASQNQ010000227.1:0-9601 GCA_035644895.1 Acetobacteraceae bacterium
CATCCTCGCCGCGGCCTGACCGGGGCGCGGAACGGTCGGCAACCCACCCACGTCGCCGGTGTTCGTGCTGCATTGCAGCATGACTTGAATGCGGGGGACCAGCATGGCGCCGAGCACCGACAAGCCCACCATCGTCATCACGGGAGCGTCCAGCGGCATCGGCCGCGCCACCGCCCACCACTTCGCCCGGAAGGGCTGGAACCTCGTGCTCGCGGCGCGGCGGGCGGAGATGCTGGACGATGCGGGGCGCGAATGCGTGGCGCTCGGCGGCACGGTGCTGACGCCCACGACCGACATGAGCGTCGAGGAGCAGGTGGAGGCGCTGGGCCGCCAGGCGATCGCGCGCTTCGGGCGCATCGATGTCTGGTTCAACAACGCGGGCATCGGCGTCTTCGGCCGGCTCGAATCCATCCCGATGGATGCGTGGCGCCGGGTGATCGAGGTGAACCTGTTCGGCTACGTCCACGGCGCGCGCGTCGCCATGCGGCAGTTCCGCGCGCAGGGGCACGGCACGCTGATCCAGAACGCCTCGATCGTCGGGCGCACCGCGAAGCCTGACGGCACGGCCTACGCCACCAGCAAGTTCGCCATCCGCGGGCTGTCCGAGGCGCTGCGGCAGGAGGTGCTGGACCAGCCGGACATCCATGTCTGCACCGTGCTGCCCTCGGTCATCGACACGCCCTTCTTCCAGCACGCCGCCAACTACAGCGGCCGCAAGGTGCAGGCGGCACCACCCGTCTACACGGCCGACGAGGTGGCGGAGACGGTGGCCGCGCTGGTCGAGCGGCCGCAGGACGAGGTGATCGTCGGCGGCTTCGGGCGGCTGGCCGCGGCGCAGAAGCAGCTCGCGCCCGGCTTCACCACCTGGCTGACGGGCCGCACGCTGCACCGCGGCTTCCTGACGGATGCGCCGTCCGGCGACACGCCCGGCTCGCTGTTCGAGACGGTGAACGACAACTGGCGGATCGAGGGCGGCTGGCGGGAGAACCCGTCCTCGGGCGGCGCGCAGCTCGCCGCGGCGACGGCACTCGCCGCGCTGCCGGTGGAGATGGCGAGCATCGGCTTCCGCATGGCCGATGCGGGGCTGACGGCCACCGCGCGGATCTTCGAGGCGGCCATCCCGGGCGCGAAGCCGGGGCCTGACTCGAAGTAGGCTACACCCTGTCGTGGTGGGCGCGGTCCCAGCTCCGGGGCTGCGTCTCGCCGCTGCCGGGCGAGGCGCGGCCGGTGACCAGCCGGTCCGCGACGGCGCCGGCGGCGAAGGCGTAGACGGCCTTGTGCAGGATGTCGATCACCTGCTCGTCCCGAGGCCAGGTCCAGGGCGGCGCGCCGACACCCGTCGCGTTCTCCAGCGCTTGGTCGTTCAGGAGGCGCAGGTTGAGGAACAGGAAGGAGCCGAAGGGCCCGCCCACGCCCCGCCGCGACATCATGGCACGCACGACGCCGAGCGCGATGCCCTGCCCCCAGTGCATCGCCCAGTTCAGCCCGAGCCGGTCCCGGTCAGGGCGCCGCTCCAGGCCCAGCAGGCGCTCCAGCGTGTGGGCGGGCACGTAGGAGTTGGGCCGTCCGGTCACCGCCTGCTCGACCTTCTCGGCGAGCGTCATGGCCGCCACCCCCGCGAGGCCGGCGATGAGCCCCTCCAGCACCACGCCCTGCCGTCCCGTCCGCATCCACCGCCCTCCTGCGCCGCAGGCGGCCAACATCGCGGCCTCGGGCCGGGTTCCCCCGTCAAGCGCCGCGCGGCCCGAACAGGATGAGGGCGGCGCCGGCCAGGCACAGTGCCGTGCCGGCCAGGTCCCAGCGGTCCGGCCGCCCGCCCTCCACCAGCCACATCCAGGCGAGCGAGGCGGCGATGTAGACGCCGCCATAGGCCGCGAAGGCGCGCCCGGCGAAGCCCGCCTCCACGCGCGTCAGCGCCCAGGCGAAGAGGCCGAGCAGCACCGCCCCCGGCAGAAGCCACCAGGCCGCCCGCCCGAGGCGGAGCACCGCCCAGACGGCGAAGCAGCCGCCGATCTCGGCCAACGCGGCCAGCAGGTAGAAGGCCGCGCTGCGCAAGGCGCTGGCCTACTCGATGGTCTCCAGCAGGTCGCAGAGCGTGGCGCAGCGCGGCGCGAGGTCGCGCCAGAGGATGTGCTCATGCGGCGCATGCGCGCCCGCGCCAGTGCAGCCCAGGCCGTCCAGCGTCGGGATGCCCAGCGCGGCGGAGAAGTTGCCATCCGACCCGCCGCCGCGGTGCTGCTTGGGCAGGTTGTAGCCGTTGCGCTCCGCGAAGCCCGCCGCCATGGCGTAGAGCCGCGCGATCTCCGGCGTCTCGGCGAAGGGCGGGCGGTTCATGCCACCCTCGACGACCACCTCGATGCCGGGCTCGGGCTCGCCGGCGAGCGCCAGGATCTCCCGCTCCATCCGCTCACCCAGTGCGACCGTCGGCACGCGCAGGTCCACCTCGCACCCCGCCTCGGGCGGGATCACGTTCGGCCGCGTGCCGCCCCAGACCGGGGCTGAGTTGGTGGTGATCCCGGCCACGAGGTCCGTCATGGCGTGGATGCGCAGGATGAGGCGCGAGAGCGCGACGACCGCGCTGCGCCCCTCCGACCAGTTGCCGCCCGCATGCGCGGAGACGCCACGCACGCGGATGACGAAGCGCCCGACACCCTTGCGCGCCGTCACGCAGGCCCCGCCAGCGCCCGCGGGTTCCGGGATCAGGACGGCGCGGGCACGGCGGGCCTCCGCCTCGATCGGCGCGCGGGAGGTGGGGCTGCCCACCTCCTCATCGGGCGTCAGCAGCAGGGTGATGGGCCGGCGCGTGGGCACGCGCTGGCGCAGGATCTCCCGCACCGCGTGGAACGCGATGAAGGAGCCGGCCTTCATGTCGTAGATGCCGGGGCCGTGGGCCTTCTCACCCTCCACCCGCCAGGGCATCGAACCGGCGAGCGTGCCGTGATCCCAGACCGTGTCGAGGTGACCGGCCACCAGCACCGGCGGCCCCTCGCCCGGCGTCCGGCAGACGAGGGTGTCGCCGAAGCCGTCGCGGCCGGGGATGCGCTCCACCACGCCACCCGCCGCCCGCAGCCCGGCCTCGGCCAGGTCCGCCAAGCCGTTCACCGCGGCGGCGTCGGTGGTCGGCGTCTCCCGCATCACCCAGGTCTTCAACTCGTCCAGCAGGCGTTCGGAGGTGCCGATCTGGGTTGCGGGCATGATGAGCGGTCGCCTGTCGGGTCAATGAAACGAAATGCGAGCAGGGCGTTCTGGCAGGCGCCGCCAGCCTTGTCCACGCCCCGGGTCTGGGGTCCCCGGCACCCGCTCTTGCCGCCCCGGGCGGAGCGGGCTACCGGGAATGGCGGCACCCGGCCCATCCAGAGAGATCCCGTCCCCATGAGCGAAGGCTGCTTCTTCGAGGACCTGCGCATCGGCCAGAAGGCGTCGTTCGGCAAGACGATCACCGAGGCGGACATCGTGCTGTTCGCGGCCGTCACGGGCGACACGAACCCGATGCACCTGAACGAGGAGTATGCGCGGACCTCCCGCTTCGGGGAGCGCATCGCGCACGGCATGCTGGCGGCGGGGCTGATCACCAAGGTGATGGGCACGCAGTTGCCGGGCCCGGGCACGATCTACATGTCGCAGTCGCTGCGCTTCCGCGCGCCGGTGCGCATCGGCGACACCGTCACCGCGACCGTCGAGATCCTGGAACTGAACCCGGAGAAGTCCCGCGCGAAGCTGCGCACCGTCTGCTGCGTGCGCGGCGAGCCGGTGCTGGAGGGGGAGGCGCTGGTCGCGGTGCCCTCGCGCGCCGCCCAGGCGGCGGACGCGTCGGCGCGGGCCGCCGAATGAGGAAGCTCCGCCGCATCTGCGTCTTCTGCGGCTCCAACATGGGGGCACGGCCCGCCTTCGCCGAGGCCGCGCGCGCCTTCGGGACGGAGGTGGCGCGGCGAGGGCTCGGCCTCGTCTACGGCGGCGGCGCCGTCGGGCTGATGGGCGTGACCGCCGACGCGGCGCTGGAGGCGGGCGGCGAGGTGATCGGCGTCATCCCCTATGGCCTGCAGGCGCGCGAGGTCGCGCACACCGGCGGCGCGCGCATGGAGATCGTGGACACGATGCATGAGCGCAAGGCGCGCATGAACGAGCTGTCCGACGGCTTCGCGGTGCTGCCGGGCGGCTTCGGCACGCTGGAGGAGGCGGTGGAGGCGCTGACCTGGGCGCAGCTCGGCATCCAGGAGAAGGGCGTCGTGTTCCTCGACGTGGAGGGGTTCTGGCAGCCCTTCCTCGACGCGCTTGACGGGATGGTGGAGGACGGGTTCATCCGCCAGCAGCACCGGCCGCTGGCGATGCGCGCCACCACTGTCGGCGAGGCGATCGACCTGCTGGACGGCTACGCCCCGCCGCCGGGCACGCAGCCCTGGCTGCGGCCGGACCAGACGTGACGTCGGCGGCCGCGCCGCGCCTTGTCGCCGACTGGCGCGACGTGCCTGCCGAGTGCCGTGGCGCGACCGTCGCGCTCGGCAACTTCGACGGCGTGCACCTGGGCCATGCGGCGGTGCTGCGGGCGGCGCATGCGGCGCGGCCGGAGCTGCCGCTCGCGGCGCTGACCTTCGAGCCGCATCCGCGTGAGCTGTTTCGCCCCGAGGACCCGCCCTTCCGCCTCACCCTGCTGCCGGCCAAGGGCGATGCGCTGGGTGCGGCGGGCGCGGCCATGGTCTATGCCCTGCCCTTCAACGCTGCGCTCGCCGCGATGCCGGCCGAGGCCTTCGTGGAGGAGGTGCTGCATCGCGGCCTCGGCGCGCGGCACCTGGCCTGCGGGGCGGACTTCGCCTTCGGCCACCGCCGCGGCGGCGACGTGGCCTTCCTGGCGCGGGAGGCGGAGCGGCGCGGCATCGGGCTGTCCATCGTGCCCCCGGTCCATGATGTGGAGGCGCCGGTCTCCTCCACCCGCGTGCGCCGCCTGCTGCAGGACGGCTACCCGGAACGCGCGGCGGAGCTGCTCGGGCGGCCGTGGGAGGTGCGGGCCGAGGTCGTGCATGGCGACAAGCTCGGCCGCGTGCTCGGCTGGCCGACGGCGAACCAGTGGCTCGGCCGGCACCTGGAGCCGGCACGTGGCGTCTATGCCGTGACGGCCGCCCTGCCGGACGGGCGGGAGGTGCCGGGGGTCGCGAATGTCGGCCGCCGCCCGACGCTCGGCGGCGACCCGGAAACGCGGCTCGAGACGCACCTCTTCGACTTCGCAGGCGACCTCTACGGCCAGGTGATCGGCGTGCGGCTGCGGCACTTCCTGCGGCCGGATGCGCGCTTCGAGGGGCTGGAGGCCCTGAAGGCCGCCATCGCCGAGGATGCGGCGCAGGCGCGGCGGATCCTTGGCATCTAGACCAGCGCCGTCGCGAGCCAGGGAATGGCCGCGATCAGCACCAGCGCGGTTCCCATGACGGCCACGAAGGGCAGCGCGCCGGCGAAGATCGTCTCGATGCCCACGCGCGGGTCGGCGAGCGTCGCCTTCACCGTGAAGACGGAGATGCCGAAGGGCGGCGTCAGCAGCCCCATCTCCACGGCGATGATGGTCATGATGCCGAAGTGGATCAGGTCGAAGCCCATCGCCGAGGCAATTGGTGCGCCGATCGGCACCATGATGAGCAGGATCGAGGTGCTGTCGAGGATCATGCCCATCAGCAGGATGACCGCCACGAAGACCAGCAGGAAGCCGTAGGGTCCGAGGCCGAGCGTCTCCACCATGTCGCCGATCGCCTGCGGCACGCCCGCCATCGACAGCATGCGGGAGTAGAGCCCGGCCGCGATCAGCAGGAACAGGATGGCGGCGGAGACCAGCCCGGTTTCCCGCAGCACGCGCCAGAACCTGGGGCCGTCCAGGCGGCGCCTGGCCAAGGCCAGGAGAAGCGCGCCGGCCGCGCCGACGGCGCCCGCCTCGGTCGGCGTGAAGAACCCACCATAGAGCCCGCCGAGGATGAGGAAGACGAGCGCCATGATCGGCACCGACTTCACCGCCATCTCGCCCGCCGGCATGGGGCGGTCGCTGACCTCCGGCGGCGGGCCGTCCGACGCCATGATGCGATGGGGCAGGAAGGTGGCATAGACCCAGATCATCACCACGAAGCCGGCCGCGATGACGATGCCGGGGATGATGCCCGCGATGAACATGTTGCCGATCGAGACCTCCGCCAGCACGCCGTAGACGATCATCAGCAGCGAGGGCGGGATCAGCATGCCGAGGATGGAGGAACCCGCGACCGTGCCGGCCGCGAAGCGCATGGAGTAGCCGTGGCGCACCATCTCCGGCACCGCCACCTTGGTGAACACCGCGGCGGAGGCGATCGAGACCCCCGTGACGGCGGCGAAGACGGCGTTGGCGCCGACGGTCGCCATGCCGAGCCCCCCGCGTATGCGCCGCAGCAGCGCCTGCGCGACCTCGAAGGTGTCCTTGCCAACATCCGAGACGGAGACGAGCAGCCCCATCAGCACGAACAGCGGAATGGTGGCAAAGATGTAGTCCTGGATGCCGGAATAGGTCGCCAGCGCCGTGAACCGGAAGGCGAGGTCCGGGTTGTCGCGGATCAGCCAGACGCCGACGGCGGCCGTCGAGATCAGCGAGAGGCCGATGGGCAGGCCGAGAAGGATCAGACCGACCATCGCGCCGATCAGCAGGAAGCCGAGGGTGGTGTCCTCCATCTCAGCCCCGCGCCGGGCGCAGCAGGCGCCGGCCCTCAAGCGTGAACAGGGCAAGGTAGGCGATCGCGCCCGCGACGCCGCCCAGCACGATCAGCGCGCGGAACGGCCAGGTCGGCACGGTGAACAGCCCCTGCACCCCGAAGAACTCCCGCGCCGCCATCGCATTCAGCGTGCCCGGCCAGGCGGCCTGCGCGATGAACGCCATCACCGCCGCGCCGAGCAGCAGGAACGCCATCTCGATTCCCTGCCCCGTGCGCGGCCAGGCGCGGCAGATGCGCTCGATCAGGAAGTCGGCGCGGGTCATGCGCCGGTTGTAGACGGTGGCGCCGATCTGCAGGAACACGATGCCCACCACCGAATGGGCCGCGATCTCCGCCACGCCGGTGATCGGCGCGTTCAGGAAGGATCGCCCCACCACGTCCGCGCAGATCAGCAGCATCAGCCCGAAGGTCCAGACGGTGCCGAGCGAGGCGAGGCCGTCCAGCACCAGCCGCACCGGGTCGGAGGGGCGCCGCGTGGACGCGGCCTGCAGCGCCGCCATGTCGATGTCGTCCGCCATGGCGGCGCGGCCCTCCCGTTCAGGCCGTCAGCTCGCGGTCCCAGTTGCGGCCCGGCGTCTGCCCGGCCGCCCGGATCGCGGCGAAGTAGGCATTCAGAACCTCACGCGAGGCGGGGCCGGAGCTCTCGGCCCAGGTGCGGGCCAGGTTCGGCAGGCCGCGGATCCAGCGCTGGCGCTCGGCGTCCGGCAGGGTGGAGACGACGGCGCCGCGGGCCACCATCTCCCGCTTCGCGGTGGCGATGCGGTCAGACACGTCGCGGATGTGTGCCTCGGTCGAGGCCTTGCCGGCCGCCGTCATCGCGCGGCGGACGTTCTCAGGCCAGCGCTCGAAGCGCTGGCGGTTGGCGGCGATGCCGCCGACATACATCGCGCCCACGTCGCATTCGGTGATGAAGCGCGCGACCTCGTAGACGCGGGTCGGCAGGATGCCGACGTAGAAGCTCAGCGCCCCCTCGGACACGCCGGTCTGGATGTCGGTGTAGTAGGTGGTCAGCGCGCCATCCACCGGCGTCGCGCCCGTGCCCGTCAGCCAGTTGGCCGAGGTGCCTGGCGCGGAGATCTTGCGGTTGCGCAGGTCGTCGAGCGTGCGGATCGGGAAGTTCGACCAGATGTGGTAGGTGTCCGTGATGTAGGAGGACAGCGGCACCATGTTCAGCCCGTTCCAGTTCTGCCGGATGGCGGGCACGCTCTCGTTCATGCGCTCGAAGGCGTTGGCGATCAGGCCATGGTCGCCCGTCGCGAAGGGCGTGAAGTATGTGACGTTCTGGAGGGGCATGGTGCTGCCCTCCCACAGCGTGCCGACATAGCCGATGTCGGTGATGTTGTCGCGCACCGCCTCCATCGTGTCCTGGAAGCGGTAGAGCGTGCCGCCGTAGGATTCGCGCCAGTTGACGCGGTGCGTGTTGCCGTTGTCCCGCAGGTGCTTCTCGACCTCGGGCTGGAACACGTTCTTCATGATGTGGATCCAGAAGTTCTGGACCGGATGGCTGGCGGCGATGGTGATGTTCAGCGCGGACTGCGCCCGCGCCTGGATGGAGAACAGCGGCAGGGCGGACGCCCCCGCCAGCAGCCCGCGGCGTGCGATGGTCATGTTCGTGCTCCTCCCTAGATCTTGCCGAGCGCGGCCAGGATGCGGGCCGGGGTGAAGGGCTGCTCCGTCACGCGGGCACCGAGCGGCCGCAGCGCGTCGTTGATGGCGTTCATCAGCGCGGCCGGCGCGCCGGCGGTCCCCGCCTCCCCCGCGCCCTTGGCGCCGAGCAGGCTCTCGCGCGTCGGCGTCTCGACGTGCCCCACATGCATGTCCGGCATCTCGGCCGACATGGGGACGAGGTAGTCCGCCATGGTGGTGGTCAGCAGGTTGCCCTGCCCGTCATAGACGCAGTGCTCGTAGAGCGCGCCGCCCAGGCCCTGCACGATGCCGCCGCGCACCTGCTCATCCACCAGCAGCGGGTTGATGACAGTGCCGCAATCCTCGACGCACCAGTGCTCCAGCAGCTTCACCATGCCGGTGTCGGTGTCGACCTCCACCCAGCTGGCCTGGATGCCGTTGGTGAAGGCGAAGGGGTAGTCCTTGGTGATGAAGTGGCGCGTCTGCACCAGCTCCCGCGGCAGGTCCTTCGGCAGCGTGTCGCCCCGGAAGTAGACGATGCGCCCGAGCTCGCCGAGGCTCATCCGCGCCGTACCCGTCGCCCGGTCCACCACCTCGCCCATCCGGATGTCGAGCGCGCCGGGCTGCGCCTGCAGCATCGCGCCGGCCACCACCAGGATCTGTTCCCTCAGCGCGATGGCCGACTGCAGCGCCGCCTCGCCGCCGATGCCCGCGCCGCGGCAGGCCCAGGTGCCGCCGCCATAGGGCGTGGTCTGGGTGTCGCCGGTGACGACGCGCACGCGCTCCACCGGCACGCCGACGCCCTGCGCCACGATCTGCGCCAGGATCGCCTCCGTCCCCTGCCCCTGCTCCGTCACGCCGGAGAGCGCGACGACGGATCCGTCCGGGTCCATGCGCACCGTGCAGCCATCCTGGGCGGAGATGCGCGCGCCGCCCAGGCCGTACATGAAGGGCGAGGGGTTGGTCAGCTCGATGAAGGCCGCGAAGCCCAGGCCGCGATGCACGCCCCGCTTCCACCCCTCCGCCTGGTCCGCGCGGATGCGCTCCACCGGCACCATCTCCAGCAGCTTCGCAAGCGCGGCGTGGTGCGACAGCCCCTCGAAGCGCATGCCGGGGGGCGAGGTATAGGGGTAGGCATCGTCCGGAACCAGGTTGCGCCGGCGGATCTCGACCGGGTCCATGCCGAGCGCCTCGGCCGCGAGGTCCACCAGCCCCTCCGTCACCGCCGTCGCGATGGGGTGGCCGACGGCGCGGTACTGGCA
>DASQNQ010000228.1:0-17371 GCA_035644895.1 Acetobacteraceae bacterium
CGACTGGACGCGCCGGCACCGGCACATGCGGATGCACACCACGATGCACCTGCTCTGCAGCCTTGTGCCCGGCATCTACGCGACGGGGGGGCAGATCGGCGCGGAGAAGTCGCGCCTCGACTTCGACCTGGCCGAGCCGCCCGCGAAGGAATGGTGGACGGAGCGGCTCGCCGCGCTGGTCGCGGCGGATCACCCTGTCTCCGCCGATTGGGTGGACGAGGCGGTGCTGGACGCGAACCCGGGCCTCGTCCGCACGCTCTCCGTCCAGCCGCCACGCGGCGCGGGGCGCATACGCCTCGTGCTGGTCGGCACGGCTGAGGCGCCGGTCGACCGCCAGCCCTGCGGCGGCACGCATGTGCGCTCCACCGGGGAGATCGGTGGCGTCGAGGTGCTGAAGCTCGAAAGCAAGGGCCGGCAGAACCGGCGCGTCAGCATCGCGCTGCGCGACTGAAGGAGGTTCCGCGCATGGACAACCTGGTCTCGACGGAGTGGCTCGCGGCCGAGCTTGGCAAGCCGGACCTCCTCGTCTTCGACTGCACGAAGTACCTGCCGAACGAGGGCCTGGACGGGCGGGCGGAGTTCGCGAAGGCCCGCATCCCCGGCGCGCGCTTCTTCGACATCGACGAGGTCGCGGACCCCGACACCACGCTGCCGCACATGGTGCCCACGCCCGGGCGCTTCGCGCGGCTGGTCGGGGCCCTGGGCATCTCGAACGGGCATCGCGTCGTGTTCTACGACCAGAAGGGCATGCAGTCCTCGCCACGCGGCTGGTGGCTGATGCGGTTGATGGGCCATGAGGGCGCGGCCGTGCTGGATGGCGGCCTGCCCAAGTGGAAGGCCGAGGGCCGGACCGTCGAAGCGGGCGAGCCCCCTGCCCCGCCGGCGGCCAGCTTCGTCCCGGATTTCCAGGCCCGGCGCCTGGCCGGCATCGGCGACGTGAAGCGCATCGTGCGCCAGGGCGGGGGCGAGGCGCTGATCCTCGACGCCCGCGCCAAGGGACGCTTCGACGGCACGGCGGCGGAGCCACGCCCCGGGCTGCCCTCCGGACACATGCCCGGCGCCGCGAGCCTGCCCTTCACCGAACTGCTCAACATCGACCAGACCATGAAGAGCCCGATGGAGCTGCGCGCGCTGTTCGCCGCGCGGGGCGCCAACGACACGCGGCCGATCGTCACCTCCTGCGGCACGGGCGTCACCGCCTGCGTGCTGGCGCTCGGCGCGCTCCGCGCCGGGCTGCCGGAGCCGGCCGTGTATGACGGATCCTGGACCGAATGGGCGCTCCGCCCCGAGACACCGAAAGAGACCACCTGATGCCGGACGACCTGCCGGGCAGCCACAAGCCCTACCGCTTCGCGACGCGGATCTCCCATGGCGGCCGGCCGGGGGTCCGCAGCCACGGCTTCGTCAACCCGCCGGTCCATCGCGGCTCCACCGTGCTGGTGCCGAGCTGCGAGGCGCGGATCGAGAACAACAAGCGCCGCTTCGAGAAGGTGATGACCTACGGCACGCAGGGCGGGCCGACGCACTACGCGCTGGAGGAGGTGCTGTGCGAGATCGAGGGGGGCACGCATTGCACCATTGTCGGCACGGGGCTCGCGGCCGTCGCGGTGCCGCTGCTTGCGTACCTCAAGGCCGGTGATCACTGCCTGATGCCGGACAGCGTCTACGGCCCGGCGCGGACGCTGGCCAACGGGCTCATGCGCGGCTGGGGGATCGAGACGACCTACTACGACCCCTGCATCACGGCCGAGGGGCTCGAGGCGATCTGGCGGCCGAACACGCGGGTTTTGTATACGGAAAGCCCCGGCTCCCACACCTTCGAGATCCAGGACATCCCGGCGCTGTCCGCCGTCGCGCATCGCCACGGCG
This sequence comes from Acetobacteraceae bacterium, assembly GCA_035644895.1. Taxonomy (GTDB): domain Bacteria; phylum Pseudomonadota; class Alphaproteobacteria; order Acetobacterales; family Acetobacteraceae; genus Falsiroseomonas. The sequence continues at coordinate 1,870 of DASQNQ010000228.1, forward strand.
CGAAGGTGCTGATGGACAACACCTGGGGCATCCATCACTTCCAGCCCTTCCGGCACGGCGTCGACGTCTCGATCCAGGCGCTGACGAAGTATGTCGGCGGGCACTCCGACATCCTGCTGGGCTCCTGCACCGTGGCGTCCGAGGCGGACCACCTCGCGATCCGCAACGCCTCCTCCGCGATGGGCCACTACGCCAGTCCGGACGACGTCTGGCTGGCGCTGCGCGGCGTGCGCACCATGGCGCTGCGGCTGCGGCACCAGGAGGAGGCGGGGATCGAGGTCGCGCGCTGGTTCCAGCGCCGGCCTGAGGTGCTGCGCGTGCTGCACCCCGCCCTGCCCGAGGACCCCGGCCACGCGATCTGGAAGCGCGACTTCACGGGCGCCTGCTCCCTGTTCGGGGTGGTGTTCCAGCCGCGCTATTCGGAAGCCGACATCTACCGCTTCGTGGACGGGCTCCGCCTGTTCGGCATCGGCGCATCCTGGGGCGGGTTCGAGTGCCTGGCGCTGCCGACCAATGCCACCCTGACGCGCACAGGGCGCAACCCGTTGGAGGGGCAGGCGGTGCGCTTCCACATCGGGCTCGAGGACCTGTCCGACGTCCTCGCCGACTTGGAGGCTGGCTTGGCCGCGCTGGGCCCGGCGTCCTGACGGCGCTGCGCCGGATCAGTCCGCGGCGTGGCTGCCCGGCTGCCCGGTGCCGCGGAGTGCCAGGATCGCGTCGACATAGGCGGTGAAGCCGGTGCGGCCTCTCCCGGTCAGCGCATAGAACTGCGTCTTGCCGACGCGGCCGGCCGCCTGGATGGTGCCCGTCTCGCTCAGTCGCTTCAGCACGAGGCGCACGGTCGGCCCGCTGTACCCGGTGCCGGCGCTGAGCTGATCCACCGAGGCTTGGGCGTCCGGCCCTCCCTCATACAGGGCGAGCGCGATGTCGAAGGCGATGCGGCTGTTCCGCACCCCAACTTCGTGGTCGATCCGGCGGAGCGTCTTCAGGAGGCTGATCGCGACCGCTTCGCCACCCTCGGAGCCCGCCTCCTGGGGCGGGCGCCGGTCGGTGCCGCGATGCGCTTCCGGACCTCTGTGCATGCAGTTTCGTTAACACAACGAAACTGCATTGACCAGCACACGGTCGCGTCAGCCGGCCCGGCACCGGGCACAGGTGCCCTCGACCTCGACAGTCACGCGCCCCGCCGCGAAGCCCAGCCCCGCGGCGGCGGCCCCGATGGCCTGGGCAACGGCTGGGTCGCACAACTCCGAGGTCGCGCCGCAACGTCCGCAGATCAGGAATTGGTGTGCATGGTCGTGGCCATGCCCATGCCCGTGGCCGTGGCATGGCCCGCCTGCGGATGCCTCCACGCACGGCACGAAGGCGTTCAGCCGCTCGATGCGATGGACAAGGCCTTGTTCCAGCAGGAAGTCCAGCGCGCGGTAGACCGTAGGCGGGGCAGCGCCCGGGCGCGCCGCCCGCAGCCGGTCGAGCAGCGCATAGGCGCCGATGGGCTGACCGGCCTCCAGCACCAGCCCCAAGACCTGGCGGCGCAGTTCCGTCAGCTGCACCCCGCGCCGGCGGCAGGCCTCCTCGGCCCGCGCCAGCGCCGCCCCTTCCTCCATCGTCCTGCCACTCCGCATGCCGGCTTGCGCGTCATATTGTAGCGCGATGACCCAGCCCGCCACCCAGCCCGCCACCCCGCCTGCCGCCTCTGGCCTCCTCTCGCGGCTGCGCTTCGACCGGAACGGCCTCATCGCCTGCATCGCCCAGCAGCACGACACCGGGGAAGTGCTGATGCTCGCCTGGATGAACAGGGACGCCGTGGCCGAGACGGTCGCGACCGGGCGGGTCACCTACTGGTCCCGCAGCCGTGGCGCGCTGTGGCGGAAGGGTGACAGCTCCGGCCAGGTGCAGCGCCTGGTGGAGCTGCGCCTCGACTGCGACGGGGATGCGCTGCTCGCGCTCGTGGACCAGCATGGGGTCGCCTGCCACACCGGCAGGCGGAGCTGCTTCTCCTGGGCGTTGCGCGACGGCGCCGTGGCCGAGATCGCAGGACCCGCGGCGGACCCGGCAGCGCTCTACGGCCAGGGCTGACCCTCTAACCGCGCCGGAGCTTGACGGACAGGATGAAGGCCGCAAGCGGCAGGGTGATGCCGTTCGCCAGGACGAGGCCGGGGGACGCGATGATCAGGCCGTAGCCCAGCCACATGGCGAGGCCGGCGCAGAACATCGCCAGCATCGGCAGGCTGAAGTCGCGGGCCGATCCGGTCCGCCAGCTCTTCACGGCCTGCGGGACGAAGGCGGTCGTGGTCAGCAGGCCAGCCATCATCCCGAGCAACTCAACCCCGTTCAAGGCTCCGCCCTCTTCCGTCCGCAATCGCCGGCCCCTATGCATCGGGACATGTTGCCCGTCCATCTCCGCGTCGAAACAAGGACAGGCGCCGCGGCGCTGCCGCTGCTGCCGGCGCTTGCGCGCCTGCGGACGGAGGTGTTCCGGGACTGGCCCTACCTGTACGACGGCGAGGAATCCTACGAGAGCGGGTACCTCCGCGCCTATGCCGAGGGCCCCGGCGCCGCGATCGTGGTGGCGCTGGACGGCGAGCAGGTGGTCGGCGCCGCGACCTGCCAGCCCATGGAAGCAGCGCACGGCCCGGTGCGCGACGCCTTCCGGGCCCGCGGCCTGGACCCCGCCAAGTTCTGCTACTTCGGCGAGTCGGTGCTGAGGCGGGCCTACCGGGGCCGGGGGGCCGGCGTCGCCTTCTTCGAGCACCGGGAGGCACATGCGCGCAACCTCGGCCTGGACCATGCCGCCTTCTGCGCCGTGGTCAGGGAGCCTTCGGACCCGCGCCGGCCGGCGGACTATGTCGCGCTCGACCAGTTCTGGCGCCGACGCGGCTACACCCCCCTGCCTGACCTGACCTGCGTCTTCGACTGGCGTGAGGTGGGCGCGGCGGGCGAGACGCCGCACACGCTGTCCTTCTGGATCAAGACGCTCTCCGGGGCGGCGCTGCCATGACCCCTCCCGCGAAGCTCCGGCTCGGCCTTCTGCAGTACCCGGTCGAGCGGCCCGAGGGCGTCGCGGCCCTCTCGGCCAAGCTGCGGCGCTGGCTGGCCGAAGGACGTGCCGGCGGGGCCGACCTCCTGGTCCTGCCCGAATACGCCTGCGTCGAGCTTGGCGCCGCCGTCTGCGCCGCGCAGGGGCCGAGCGAGGCGCTGGAGCTGGAGGCGATGGTCACGGAGGCCGACGCGGTGCTGGCAGCGATGCGCGAGGCCGCCGTCGCGGCCCGCGCGTGGCTGCTGCCCGGCACACTGCCCATGCGCCGCGCGGACGGGGCCGTGGTGAACCGGGCGCCGCTGATCGCACCCGACGGGCGCCTGGCCTTCCAGGAGAAGCGCCACATGACGCGCTTCGAGGCGGAGCGCTGGGGCATCTCGGCCGGCGCCCCGCCGCGCGTCTTCGACACGCCCTGGGGCCGCATCGGCATTGCCATCTGCTACGACGTGGAGTTCCCGAAGGGCGTGCGTGCCCAGGTGGAGGCGGGCGCGTGGCTCATCCTGGCACCCTCCTGCACGGACACGATGCACGGCTTCAACCGCGTCCGCATCGGGGCGGCGGCGCGGGCGATGGAGAACCAGTGCTACGTCGCCGTCACGCCGACCGTGGGCGACGCGCCCTGGTCGGCCGCGCTCGACGCCAACCGCGGCTTCGCGGCCGTCTTCGGCCCCGTCGATCGCGGCTTCCCGGAAGATGGCGTGCTCGCCCGCGGCGCGCTCGACCAGCCGGGCTGGGTGTTCTGCGACCTCGACCCCGCGCGGCTCGACGTGGTGCGGGCGGAGGGCGCCGTGCGGAACCATCGTGACTTCCCCCGCGCGCCGGTGCCGGTGCCGGAGGCGGCGGTCTTCGCATGACCTGCATCTACATCGTGGCCGGCGAGGCCTCGGGCGACGTGCTCGGTGCGCGCCTCCTCGCCGCGCTGCGCGCGCGCCGGCCGGACCTCACCTTCGCAGGCATCGGGGGCGAGAGGCTGGCCGAGCAGGGCATGCCGAGCCTCTTCCCGATGCGGGAGCTGGCGCTGATGGGCCTCGTCGAGGTGCTGCCGAACATCCGGAGCCTCGCGCGGCGCATGGCGCAGACGGTGGCCGACATCGGGGTGCGGCGGCCGGCCGCCATCGTCACCATCGACAGCCCCGGCTTCGCCATGCGGCTCGCGGAGCGCGTCCGCCCGCTCGGCATGCCGGTGGTCCACTACGTCGCCCCCCAGCTCTGGGCCTGGCGGCCCGGGCGCGTGAAGAAGATCCGCGCGCGGGTGGACCGCATCCTCTGCCTCATGCCCTTCGAGCCGCCGATCTTCGAGGCGGCCGGCATCCCGATCACCTTCGTGGGCCATCCGGTCATCGAGAGCGGGGCCGATGCGGGCGACGCCGCCCGCTTCCGCGCCGCGCACGGGCTGCGGCCGGAGGAGCGGGTGCTGGTGGTCATGCCCGGCAGCCGCCGGATGGAGGTGCGGCGCCTGCTGCCGGTCTTCGGCGCGGCGCTCAGGCTGCTGCAGGCGCGCTTCCCGGGCCTGCGCCCCGTGGTGCCGGTCGCGCCACTGGTCGCGGATGCCGTGCGGGCGGCGACCGCCGACTGGCCCGCCCGGCCCATCCTGGCCGAGACGGCGGAGGCCAAGCACGACGCCTTCGCCGCCGCCGAGGCCGGGCTCATCAAGTCCGGCACCTCGAGCCTCGAGATGGCGGTGGCCGGCGTGCCGCACCTGATCGCCTACAAGGTCAACCCCGTGACGGCGGCGATCGTCCGCCGCCTGGTGAAGGTGCGCTACGCGAGCCTCGTGAACCTGCTGAACGAGTCCGAGGTGGTGCCCGAGTTCATTCAGGAGCGCGCGACGCCGGAGAACCTTGCCGCGCAACTCACCACCCTGCTCGACGACTAGGGCGCCCGCGCCGCGCAACGGGAGGGCTTCGCCCGGGCCGTCGCGCAGCTTCGCCTCCCGCAGCTGCTGCCGAGCGAGGCGGCGGCCGAGGCGGTGCTGGAGATGCTGCCGGGCTGACGGACCGGCCTTGCATCCTGGGCGGCCCGATTCAGACCTCCGGGCCTTGCGGCCCCGCGGTCATCGGAATGCCTCAGCCGATCGCGCGCTCGACCTCCAGCGCCACGGAGAGGGCGCGGCGCCCGGCGGCGCCGTCCACCTCGGGCGGCGTGCCGTCCAGGCAGGCGGCGGCGAAGGCGGCCTGCTCGGCCTCCAGGCTGTCATGGTCGGTCCAGGTCGAGCGATCCAGGCCGTGGTCGGGCATGTTCGCCACCGGGTCCGCCCCGCCGCGGCGCAGGACGGAGAGGGAGCGGGCCAGGAAGTCCACCGCCATCTCCCCTTCCGTCCCCAGCACGCGCAGCCGCCGCTCCATGGCGATCGAGACGCGGGAGGCCGTGATGGTCGCCGCCCGGCCGGAGGGGAAGCGCAGCCGTGCCACGGCAAAGTCGGGATGGGGGGACATGACCCGCGCGCCAACGGCCTCCACGGACGAAGGCTCCTCCCCCGCCAGGGCCAGGACCAGGTCGATGTCGTGGATCATCAGGTCGAGCACGACCGAGACGTCGAGGGAGCGCGGGCGGAAGGGGGCGGCGCGCACCGCCTCCCAGTGCAGGGCGCGGCCGGAGGCGGGTGCCGAGATCACCGCGCGGAAGGCGGCGGAGAACCGCTCGATGTGCCCGACCTGCAGCACCCGGCCATGCTGGCCGGCCAGCCGCATCAGGGCGTCGGCCTCCTCCAGCGTTGCGGCGACCGGCTTCTCGACCAGCACGTGGCGCCCGGCCTCCAGCGCCTGGCGGGCGAGGGCGAAGTGGAAGCGGGTCGGCGCGGCGACCACCACGGCACCGGCGGCGGCGATGGCCCCCGGCAGGTCAAGTGCCGGGGCGCCCGCCTCGGCGGCCACGGTTGCGGCGCGCGCCGGGTCGGCGTCGTGCACCGCGACGAGGCGGGTGCGGGCGCCCTTCGCCAGCTTGAGCGCGTGGAAGCGCCCGAAATGCCCCGCACCTAGGACCGCCACTGCGAGCGTCATCCGCCCCTGCCCCTTCCGTACCCGGCCCGCCCCTTAGCGCAGGGCGGCCGCTCTTGCACTCCCGCAGGCCCCCGCGCATGTTCCCGCCCGAATGCCAGGGAACCGGCTTCCGCAATGATGTACTTCCCGCGCTGGAAGGCGCTGTCGATCCTGGCAGTGTGCCTGCTGGGCATCCTGCTCTGCGTGCCGAACCTGCTGCCGAAGTCGAGCCTGCCGTCCTGGGCGCGGCAGATCAGCCTCGGCCTGGATCTCCGCGGCGGCTCCTACCTGCTGCTGGAAGTCGACACGAGCCAGATGGTGCGGGAGAGGCTGGAGGCGCTGGTCGACACGGTCCGCCGCGGCGCCGCGGGCGCGAGCCCCCGCATCCTCTACACGGGCCTGAACGCCAACCCGGCCGAGCGCCGCGTCTCCGTCCGCGTCTCCGACCCCGCACGCGTGCCGGACGTGGTGTGCCTGCTGCGGGAGGCGGCGATCGCCGTGCCCACCGGCGGCGGCGCCACACAGCCCGACATCGAGGTGACCAGCGCGCCGGACGGCACCGTCTCGGCCTTCATCACCGACGTCGCGCTGCGCGAGAAGGCCGGGCGCGCAGTGGAGCAGTCAATCGAGATCGTCCGGCGCCGCGTGGACGAGACGGGCGTGGCCGAGGCTCTGATCGCGCGGCAAGGGCAGAACCGGATCCTGGTCCAGCTGCCCGGCATCGAGGATCCGGCCCGCATCAAGGACCTGCTCGGCCGCACCGCCCGCATGACCTTCCACCTGCTGGACGAGGGTGCGAACCCGCAGGCCCCCACGCCGCCCCCCGGCACCATGTTCCTGCAGGGAGAGCGGGAGGGTGAGCGCTTCGCCGTGCGCCGCCGCGTGGAGGTGGACGGCGCGAACCTGTCCGACGCCCGCGCCGGCCAGGACAGCCGCAACGGCGAGTGGGTGGTGAACTTCTCCTTCGATTCGGTGGGCACGCGCCGCTTCGCCGACATCACGCGCCAGAATGTCGGCCGGCCCTTCGCCATCGTGCTCGACGAGCGCGTCATCACCGCGCCCGTGATCCGGGAGCCGATCACCGGCGGCCGCGGGCAGATCAGCGGGTCCTTCAACGCCCGTACGGCAAACGACCTCGCCGTGCTGCTGAGAGCGGGCGCGCTGCCCGCGCCTTTGACGGTGGTGGAGGAACGGACGGTCGGCCCGGAGCTTGGGGCCGACGCGATCCGGGCGGGCCTGATCAGCCTCGCGGTCGGGACGGTGTTCGTCTTCGCCTACATGGGGTTCGCCTACGGGCTGTTCGGCTGGTTCGCGAACATCGCCCTGCTGATCAACATCGTCATCATGATCGGCATCCTGTCGGTGCTCGGGGCGACACTCACCTTGCCCGGCATAGCGGGCATCGTCCTCACGCTGGGGACCGCGCTCGATGCGAACATCCTCATCAACGAACGGATACGGGAGGAGACCAAAGCCGGCCGGACGCCCGTCAACGCGCTGGACGCCGGCTACACCAAGGCAAGCGGCACGATCCTGGACAGCAACCTGACCAACCTGATCGCGATGGCTTGCCTCTATGGCTTCGGCTCGGGCCCCGTGCGCGGCTTCGCGGTCACTGTCGCCATCGGCACGATCGTGCAGATGTGGACGGCGACGGTCCTGACGCGCCTCATGATCTCCTGGTGGTACCGCTGGAAGCGGCCGAAGGAGCTTCCGGTGGTGCAGCACCCCGGGCTCACCCTGTTCCAGCGCCTCGGACGCCCGCTGTTCCGGATCGTGCCGGACGTCACCCGCATCCCCTTCATGCGGGGCGCGCGCATCGGGCTGCTGACCTCCGCGGTGCTTTCCTCGCTCTCCGTTGCAGCGGCCTTCTATCCCGGGCTCGAGAAGGGCATCGACTTCCGTGGCGGCATCGTGATGGAGCTGCGGACGCCCGGCGCTGCGGACCTCGGCAGGCTTCGTTCGTCGGTGTCCGCGCTGAACCTCGGCGATGTCGGGCTGCAGGAGTTCGGCAGCCCCGAGCAGGTGCTGATCCGCCTGCCTGTTCAGTCCGACGAAGCGGGCACGCAGGCGGCTGTCAATGCGGTACGCGGCGCGGTGGAGCAGGTGCAGCCCGGAACGCGCGTGCTGCGGGTCGAAGCGGTGGGCAACCGAGTGTCGGACGAGCTGTTCCGCGGTGGGCTGATCGCCCTCGGACTCTCCTTTGCGGCGATGCTGCTCTACATCTGGTTCCGCTTCGAGTGGCAGTTCGCCATCGCGGGCGTTGCCACGCTCATGCTCGACACCACCAAGGTCGTCGGCGTGATGGTGCTGACCGGAATCGAGTTCAACCTGACCACCGTTGCCGCCATCCTGACCATCATCGGCTTCGGCGCGAACGACAAGGTTGTCGTGTTCGACCGCATGCGGGAGAACCTGCGGAAATACAAGCAGATGCCGCTGCGCGACCTGGTGGATCTATCGATCAACGAGACGCTGAACCGCACGCTCGGCACGTCGGTGACGCTGCTCCTCTCCGCGCTGCCGCTGGCCCTGTTCGGCGGCGATGCGCTGGCGGGTTTCGCCTGGCTGATGATCGCAGGCATCATCATCGGCACCTCCTCCTCGACCTTCATCGCGGCGCCGATCGTGCTGTTCACCGGTCAGCGTTCGCTGCGGCGGGCGGACGCCGCGTCGCCGGGCACGAAGCCTGGCGACGCGGCCGTCACGAGGCGCCCCGCGACCGGGGAGCGTCAGCCGGCGCCGTAGACCTCCTGGTACAAGGTCACGACCTCCTCCGCCGAGGGGACGCGGGGGTTGTTCGCCGGGCTGCCGGAGGCCAACGCCTGTTGCGCCATGAGGGGCAGCAAGGCGGTCCACTTCCCGCCGTCGATGCCCCAGGCGCCGGGGGACGGCACCTCCAGGTCGCGGTTGAGGGCGCGCAGCTCCTCGACCAGCCGGGCGGCGGCGGACTGGTCGCCCTCATCCTCCCCCGCGATGCCCATGATGCGCGCAGCCTCGGCGTAGCGCGCCTGGCCTGCGGCCAGCCCGAAGGCCGTGACGGCGGGCAGCAGCATGGCGTTCGACAGGCCGTGGGGCACATGGAAATGCGCGCCCACAGGGCGGCTCATGCCATGCACCAGCGCGACGGAGGAGTTGGAGAAGGCAAGCCCCGCCAGCGTCGCGCCGCGCATCATGGCCTCCCGCGCCGTGGCGTCGGAGGGGTCCGCCCAGACCCGCCGCAGGTTCGGCGCGATCAGGCGCATGGCGCTGCGGGCGTAGTCGTCCGCGACGGGGTTCGCACGCTTCGAGACGAAGGCCTCCAAGGCATGGGTCAGGCTGTCGATGCCGGTGTCCGCCGTGATGCGGCGGGGCAGCGTGAAGGTGAGCTCATGGTCCACGACGGCGGCCAGCGGTAGCGCGCCGAGGCCTGCGACCAGCATCTTCTCGTTGCGCTCGGTGTCGGTGATGACGGTGAAGCGCGTCGCCTCGCTGCCCGTGCCCGCGGTGGTCGGAACGCAGATCACCGGAACGGCGGCCGCGTTGGCCAAGGCCGGGACCTTGAAGTCGCGCATCTTCGCGCCCTCGGGCGCCGCCGCGAGGATGGTCATCGCCTTGGCGGTGTCCATCGGGCTGCCGCCGCCGAAGCCGACCAGGCAGTCGAACCCGCCGGCCCTGAGCACGGCCACGCCCGCCTCGACCACCCGGTCGGTCGGGTCGGGGACGGTTTCCGAGAAGACCTGCGGCGCCAGGCCAGAGGCGCGGAGCGGTGCCAGCACGCGGTCCACCATGCCCGACGACACCATGAAGGGGTCCGTCACGACCAGTGGGCGCGACAGGCCGAGCTGCCCAAGCACCTCGCCGATCTTCGCCACCGCCCCGCCGCCCATCAGCATCAGGCGCGGCGCTACAAGCTGAGCCACCATCCGTCCTCGCTCCTCCCCCCTTGCGGACACGGAATTTAAACCGCTTCCGCCACGGCTGGAACCGGCGGGAGACGGCGCTGCCCGTCACGCATGGTGGAGGGCTATGCCGCCGGCCTCCGCCGCGCCGCGGCCTCGGCGAACAGGGCAAGGCGCGTGCTCGCCTGCGTGCTCAACCCGTCCGCCTCGGCGATGTCAGCCGGGGGCAGGCTATCGGCGAAGTGACAGGCCGAGCCGTGGCCGGGCTCCACCTCGCGCCAGGGTGGCGCCTCGCGCCGGCAGACCTCCTGGACGAAGGGGCAGCGCGTGTGGAAGCGGCAGCCGGGCGGCGGGTTCATGGGGCTCGGCACGTCGCCTGCCGGTGGCCGCACCTGGCCACGCAGCGCCGGGTCGGGGCGCGGAATCGCCGCCAGCAGGGCGCGCGTGTAGGGGTGGCGGGGGTTGCGGAATAGCGTCCGCTTGTCCGCCTGCTCCACGATTTGGCCCAGGTACATGACGGCAACGCGGTCGGCCATGTGCTTCACGACGGCCAGGTCATGCGCGATGAACAGGTAGGAAAGGCCCATCCGCCCCTGCAGGTCCTTCAGCAGGTTCACCACCTGCGCCTGAATCGAGACGTCGAGCGCGCTGACCGGCTCGTCGCAGACCACTAGCTCCGGCTCCACGGCCAGGGCGCGGGCGATGCCGATGCGCTGGCGTTGCCCGCCCGAGAACTCATGCGGGTAGCGCTGCGCGTGATAGGGCGCGAGGCCGACGAGCCGCAGCAGCTCCCGTGCCCGCTCCGCACGGGATGCCGCTGTGCCGATGCCGTGGACGGCCATCGGCTCCGCGATCGTGTCCGCCACGCGCAGACGCGGGTTGAGGCTGGCATAAGGGTCCTGGAAAACCACCTGCATGCGCCGGCGCAATTGGCGCAGCGCGGCGCCATGGGCCTTCGTCACGTCCTCCCCCGCGAAGCGCAGCCGGCCGGCAGAGGGCTCGATCAGCCGCAGCGCGAGCCGCGCCGTGGTGGACTTGCCGCAGCCCGACTCGCCCACCAGTGCCAGCGTCTCGCCACGCGCGATGGCGAAGGAGACACCGTCCACTGCCCGCACGGTGCCGACCTGCCGAGCGAGCACCAGGCCTTTCCGCACCGGGTAGTGCTTGGCCAGGCCCTCCGCTTCCAGCAGCGGCGTCACAGCGCGAGTTCCACCGTCTGCTCGACCGGCGCGCGGATGCAGGCGGCGCCGTGCCCGGGCACGATCTCCTCCAGCGCCGGCTGCGCCGCCTTGCACGCCTCGATCGCGAAGGGGCAGCGCGGGTGGAAGCGGCAGCCCTTCGGCAGGGCGAAGGGGGGCGGCACCGTGCCCTCGATCGCCAGCAGCCGTTCCCGGTCCTCATCCAGCCGGGGAACGGAGCCGAGCAGGCCGAGGGTGTAGGGGTGCTGCGGATCCTCGAACAGGGCGCGGGCGGAGGCGCGCTCGACAACCTTGCCGGCGTACATCACCGCGACCTCGTCGGCCATCTCCGCCACCACGCCGAGGTCGTGGGTGATGAGGATGATGGACATGCCCGTCTCCTGCTGCAGATCGCGCAGCAGGTCGAGGATCTGCGCCTGCACCGTGACGTCGAGCGCGGTCGTGGGTTCGTCCGCGATCAGCAGGCGCGGCTGGCAGGCCAGCGCCATCGCGATCATCACGCGCTGGCGCATCCCGCCCGAGAGCTGGTGCGGGTAGTCGTCCATGCGCCGCTCCGGCGCCGGGATGCGCACGCGCCGCAGGGCGGCGATCGCCCTCTCGCGCAGTTCCGCGGCGCCGGCGCGCGGGTCGTGGACGCGCATCGCCTCGATGATCTGGAAGCCGACGCTGTGGACGGGGTTGAGCGAGGTCATGGGCTCCTGGAAGATCATGGCGACCTTCCCGCCGCGGACGTGCCGCATCTCCGACGCCGGCAGGGCCAGCAGGTCCTCGCCCTCCAGCAGCACGCGCCCCGCCGCGACGCGCCCCGGCGGCGGCACCAGGCGCATGACGGACAGCGACAGCATGGACTTGCCGCAGCCGCTCTCCCCCACGATGCCGAGGGTGCGGCCGCGGGGGATCTCCAGGTCCACCCCGTCCACCGCCGCGATCTCCCCGACCGAGGTGCGGAAGACCGTGCGCAGGCCCTCGATGCGGAGGAGCGACGCGTCCATCAGGCCCAGCGGAAGGTCGAGGGCGACATCTGGTCCAAGCTCCGGTGTGCCCAGTCCTGCTTCGGGGCGTTCTCCATGACGCGCTTCTGGGCCTCGTGCAGGTGGGCCGCCGCCGCGGCGTAGTCCATGGTGGTCACCTGCCCATCTGCCACCACGCGGCTGCCGTCCACGTAGACGTCTCGCACCGCACGGTCGCCCGCGGCGTAGACCAGGCTGCGCACCGGGTCCCGGCCGGGCCGCATCATCGGATGCGTCACGTCCACCAGCACGAAGTCCGCCCGGCAGCCGGGCGCGAGCCGGCCGATGTCCTCCCGCCCGAGCGCCTTCGCGCCGCCGACCGTCGCGGCGTCGAACAGCTCGGTCGTGGACATGGAGCGCGGGTCGTTCGCCTGCGTGCGGGCGAGATAGGCGACCAGGCGCATCTCGTCGAGCATGTTGTGCGGGTAGGTGTCCGTGCCGAGCCCCATGTTCACGCCGGCCCGCTTGTAGCGCCCGAAGTGCTTCAGCGTGATGCCGCGCCGCGCGAAGACCGTCGGGCAGTGGGCGACGGTCGTACCCGTCTCGGCCAAGCGACGCATGTCGCTGTCGGTGTGCCACTTCGTCGAGGGATGGTCATCAAGGAAGATCCCGTGACCGATGATGGAGCGGTCGGACAGCAGGCCCATGCTGTCGAGCCAGCCGATCGGCGTCCTGCCGTGGCGACGCGTGATCTCGTGGAACTCCACCACCGACTGCGCGGCGTGGATCTGCCAGGACAGGCCGCGCCTGCCGGCCTCCTGGAAGCTCTCCTTCAGCAGCGTGTCGGTGCAGGTGTCGATCTGTGCCGGCACCACCATGCCGAACAGCCGCCCGCTCTCGTGCTGCTGGGCCCGCTCGATCAGCGACAGCGCCTCGGCCATCGCCTTCTCGCCGGCCGCCTCGTCCCACTCGTACTCCACCACATGGCCGTTCTTCGTGTACCAGCGGGCGGAGCGGAACATGGGCGCCACGCAGACGCGCATCCCGCTCTCGCCCAGCAGGTCGAGCCAGCCTGGATGGGCCATGGACAGGTCGGCCACCGTGGTGACGCCCGACAGCAGCAGCTCCGACAGCGCCACGCGGACGCAGGAGGGCACGGCCTCCGCGTCCGCGCGGAAGATGGGCATGAACTCGTAGAGCGAGGAGTTGTAGAGGCCCGGCGAGCCGATCTCGTCCAGGAAACCCTTGTTCATCGGCTCGGAGGAGGGGTGGGAGTGGATGTTCACCAGTCCCGGCATGACCATCATGCCGCGGCCGCTGATCTCCTCCTCCGCCGGCCCGGCATAGTTCCGGCCGACGAAGGTGAGCGCCCCGCCCTCGAACGCCAGGTCGGCATCGGGCAGGTAGGTGTGCGCGCCGGCCGAGGCGTCCCAGGCGACGACGATCTCGGCGTTGCGGATGACGGTGGTCATGCCCTGCTTCCCCCTGCCGCGCTCAGCGCGTCGTCCGGATGTCGAGGCCCTTGTACACCCCGATGCCGTAGAGGCCATGCGCCCGCACGCCCGTCACGCGGTTCGACGCCGCGACGAAAAGCTGCTCGCGCGCGATGGTCAGCCACGGCGCCTCCTCGGCCAGCTGGCGCTGCACGTTGGCCAGCGCACGCGCCCGCACCGCCGGATCGGTCGCGGTCTGCGCCTCGACCAGCCAGGCATCCGTCTGCGGGTCGTTCCAGTTCATCCGGTTCGGTGTCGGCCGCGCGCGGCTGTGCCAGTAGAGGTTCAGCGCGTCGCCTGCCGAGAAGTAGGGGTAGCTCAGGAAGAAGGCGTCGAACTCCTGCGTCGCCAGCCGGCCCCAGGCCACCGTCGCGTCGAAGAGCTGGATGCGCATCTCAAGCCCTACGCGGCGCAGCGCCTGCTGGATGATCTCGCCCTGCCGCTGGTTCTCCAGCGTGTTGATCCCGTAGACGAGGAAAGACGCGCGCTGCCCGTCCTTCACGCGCACGCCGTCCGGCCCGGGGCGCCAGCCCGCCTCGTCCAGCGTGCGGGCCGCCGCCGCCGGGTCGAAGGCCGGCACCAGCTTCTCGCTCTCGGCGTCGTAGTCGAGCGTGTTCGGGTTGACGATGTTCCGCGCCGGCTCGGCGCTGCCGAACCACACGGCGCGCACCAGCGCCGTCCGGTCCACCGCCTGGTGGATGGCGCGGCGCACGGCGCGGTCGTTCATCACGGGCTTGTCCACCTTGAAGCCCATGAAGAAGTCCCAGAAGTAGTTGGGCTGGGTGTGCAACGTGACCGTCGGCACGCGCCGGAGCGATTCCAGCGCCACGGGCGGGATGTACTGCGTCACGTCGCCCTGCCCGGTCTGGATTGCCGCCAGCCGCGCCGTCGACTCCGGAATCACGCGCCAGACGACGCGCTCCAGATGGGCGGGGCCGCGGTTCTCGAACATCGGCGGACCCCAGCGGTAGTTGGGGTTGCGCGTCAGCAACATTTCCGAGCGCGGGGTCCACGCGGACCAGCAGAACGGTCCCGTGCCATTGAAGCCCTGCGTGCCGAAGTTGTCGCCCAGCCGCTCCACGGTCGCGCGGTCAATGATGCTGGCGAAGAACAGCGTGAGCTGGGAGAGCAGCTCGGAGAAGGGCGCGTTCAGCTCGTACTCGACCGTGTGGCTGTCCTTCGCGCGGATCTCCTTCACGGGGCCGGCGCGCCACGCGACGGGGCTGCGCGTGGCGGGCGCGATCCAACGGTTGATGCTGAAGACCACGTCCTCCGCCGTCATGGGCTTGCCGTCGCAGAAGGTCACGTCGCGGCGGAGGTGGAAGGTGTAGAGCCTGCCATCCGGCGAAACTTCCCACCGCTCCGCCAGGCCAGGGCGGATGGTGCGGCCGTCGAAGTCCATGGTGACCAGCGTGTCGGCCATCATGTTGATGACCTCGCCCGTCGCGCGCGCCGTGCTGCGATGCGGATCATAGCGGTCCGCGTCGATCTCGCGCAGGAACACGGCCGTGCCGCGGGGCGTCTGCGCCTCGGCCGGCAGCTGCGTACCCAGCCCGGCCAGCGCGGCGCAGCCGAGGAGGACGCGGCGGAGGATCTTGCCTGTCATGGTGGTCTCTCCCGTTTCGTTCAGATGCGGAGCCTGGGGTCGAGCGCGTCGCGCAGCGCATCGCCGAGCACGTTGAAGGCGAGCACGATCACGAAGATCGCGACCGAGGGGATGACCGAGATGTGCGGCGCGAAGAACAGGAAGTTCCGTCCCTGCGCCGCCATGGCGCCGAGTTCCGCGACGGGCGGCTGCGCGCCGAGCCCGAGGAAGGACAGCGCCGAGCCGAGCAGGATCACCTGCCCGAGCCGCAGGGTCGAGAAGACCAGGATGGGGCTGAGGCAGTTCGGCATCAGGTGCCGCCAGATCAGCCGCGCGTCGCCCATGCCGGTGGCCCGCGCCGCCTCGATGTAGTCCA
>DASQNQ010000229.1:0-12992 GCA_035644895.1 Acetobacteraceae bacterium
GGCGACGCGGCGCGCCACCCCCTGCCCCGCCCGCTGCTCGGCCGGCCGGGCTGCGACTTCTCCTTCTCCGGCCTCAAGACGGCCGTGGCGGCCGCGCTCGCCCGCGGCACGGCGGCCCCGGATGTCGCCGCCGCCTTCCAGACCTCTGTGGCCGAGGTGATGGCCGACCGCGCGCGGCATGCCCTGGCCATGGTGCCCGGCGCGACGGCGATCGTCGTGGCGGGGGGCGTGGCGGCCAACCGGGCGGTCCGCACGGCGCTGGAGGTCGTGGCCCGCCGCGCCGGCCTGCCCATGGTGGCGCCTCCCATCCGGCTCTGCACGGACAATGCCGTGATGGTGGCCTGGACCGGGATCGAGCGCTTGCGGCTCGGCCTCGCGGACCCGCTGGATCACGCCCCGCGCCCGCGCTGGCCGCTGGAGGAGGGCGTCACCCTCGCGTGAGGGCTTGCGCCACGCGGGCGCGTTTCCGCGTTTGCGCTGCCGGAGCGAACAGGAGGTTACGCGATGAACAAGGTGACGAAGTTGACGGGCGCGGTGCTGATCGCCCTCTCTCTGGCGGCCTGCGGCAACTCGACGGGCGGCCGCGCGGTCAGCGGCGGCCTGCTGGGCGCGGGCGCGGGCGCGGCGGTCGGATCGCTCCAGGGCGACGCGGGCAAGGGCGCGCTGCTCGGCGGCGCGCTGGGCGCGGGCGCGGGCGCGCTGACGGCGCGCTGATGCCGTTCGGGGGCGCCGTGCCGCGGGCGTGGCGTCCCCCTCGGGCCTGCCTTGCCGGCATGACCGGCAGTTGACGCGCCCCTTGCGCGGCGCACCAGCCGGGCCGATACCGCCCGGGTGAACTACAGGCACGCCTTCCACGCCGGCAACTTCGCCGACTGCGTCAAGCACGCGCTGCTCGTCACGCTGCTGCGTGCCCTCTCGGCCAAGGCGAAGCCCTTCCGCGTACTGGACACCCATGCCGGCATCGGCCTCTACGACCTCTCGGCCGGTGAGGCGCAGCGCACCGGGGAGTGGCGCGCCGGCATCGGGCGGCTGCTCGACATCCGGGAAGGGCCCCTCGCGGACTTCGTCGCGGTCGTGCGCGGCGCGGGCTGCCCGCCGCTCTATCCCGGCTCGCCCGCCATCGTGCGCGCGCTGATGCGCCCCGACGACCGCCTGGTGCTGGTCGAGCTGCACCCGGAGGACCACGCCCTGCTGCGCGCCCGCTACCGCGCCGACCCGCAGGTGGCCGTCCACCGCCGCGATGCGTGGGAGGCGGTCGGCGCCCTGACCCCCTTCCCCGAGCGCCGCGGCCTGGTCCTGGTGGACCCACCCTTCGAACAGCCCGGCGAGTTCGAGCGCGTGGCGCAGGCGCTTGGCGCGCTCCAGGCGAGATTCCGTGCGGCAATCGTTGCGGCGTGGTATCCCATCAAGGGGCGCGCACCGGCGCGCGCCTTTCACACCGCGATCCGGGAGGCAGGCCTGCGCGACACGATCGCCGCCGAGCTCACGCTGCGCGAACCGACCGATCCCGCACGGCTGAACGGCTGCGGCGTGCTGATCATGAACCCGCCCTGGCGGTTCGCGGAGGCGGCGCAGGCGATGCTGGACGAACTGCTCGCGCGGCTGGGCACGGGGGAGGCCGGCGCCTCCGCCCGCGTCACGCGCATCACCGGGGAACAGTAGCCACCATGCCGCAATCGGGCCGTCGCAGGATCGCCGTGCTCGGCGCCGGCGCATGGGGCACGGCGCTGGCCGCGCAGGCGGCGCGGGCTGGCAACGCCGTCGGCCTCTGGTGCCGCAACCCGGCGCGGGCGGAGGAGATCGCGGCGACGCGCGAGAATGCGCGGCACCTGGCGGGCATCCGCCTCTCTCCCGCCATCGAGGTCACGGCCGATCCGGCGCTGGCGCTGGATGGCGCCGCCCTCGCGCTGATCGCCGTGCCCGTGCAGCACCTGCGCGCGACGCTCGCCGCGCTGCCGGACACGCGCTGCCCGCTCATCGTCTGCTCGAAGGGTGTTGAGCGCGGGACGGGCCGCCTGCCGCTCGAGCTGATCGAGGAGATGCGGGCCGGCACGCCGGCCGCCGTGCTCTCGGGCCCGAACTTCGCCCATGAGGTCGCGAAGGGCCTGCCAGCTGCGGCGGTCGTCGCCAGCCGCGAGGCGCCGGTGCGGAACATGGCCGCCGACCTGCTCGGCACGGCGGGCTTCCGGCTCTATGGCGGCGACGACCCGGTGGGCGTGCAGGTGGGCGGCGCCGCGAAGAACGTGATCGCCATCGCGGCCGGTGCGGTCACGGGCGCGGGCCTCGGGGAGAATGCCCGCGCCGCGCTCGTCACGCGCGGCCTCGCGGAGCTTTCGCGCCTGGTGCTCGCGATGGGCGGGCGGGGGGAGACGGCGTCCGGCCTCTCGGGCCTCGGCGACCTGCTGCTCACCACCACCGGGCCGGGCAGCCGGAACACCTCGCTCGGCGTCGAACTCGCGCGCGGCACGCCGCTGGCCGATCTGCTGGCCGCTCGCGTCGGCGTGGCGGAGGGCGTGGAGACGGCGCCCGCCATCGTCACGCGCGCCGCGGAGGCGGGCGTGGAGCTGCCGATCTGCGCGGCCGTCGCGGACCTGCTGGCGGGCAACCTCTCGATCGGGGAGGCGATGGGCCGCCTCCTCGCCCGCCCGCGGCGCGACGAGTAGCCGCGCCCCTAGACCTTGCTTTCGGTGGCCTGCTTGTCCCCGAACCTCGTTGGCGGAGCCAACGAACTTCGGGGGCAGGACACTACCGGAGGCTCGGCGCCCACATCAGCCCGCCGTCGCGCGCCAGTGCGTTCGCGCCGCGCTCCAGGCCGAGCGGCGCGAGGTGGCGCTCCCACATCTCGGCGTAGTTGCCGACCTGCGCGATCACCGGGGCGGGCCAGGCGCCCTCTGCGCCGAGCGCGCGCCCGAGTTCGCCCTGGGTGCCCGCCAGGCGCTGCACCGTGGGGTCCGAGGAGCCGCGCGCCTGGTCGATGTTCCGGCTGGTGACGCCCGCCTGCTCGGCGGCGATCAGCGCGAAGCCGGTCCAGCGCACCAGGTCGAACCAGCGGCCGTCGCCCTTGCGCACCATCGCGCCCACCGGCTCGCTCGACAGGCGCTCCGGCAGCAGGCGCAGCCCGGCCTGCGGGTTCTGCGCGCGGAAGGCGGCGATGTAGGAGCCGTCATTGGCCCAGGCGTCGCAGCGCCCCGCCAGGAAGGCCTGCTGCGCCTCGTTCACGCCGCCGATCAGCACGGGGTCGAAGCGCAGGCGGTTGGCGCGGAACCACTCCGTCACGTCGAGCTCGGTGCTCGTGCCGGGGATGAGGCAGACCGTCGCGCCGTCCAGCTCCTTCGCCGACGCCACGCCCGCGCTCTCCTTCACGACGAAGGCGGTGCCGTCGTGGAAGTTGATGAAGGCCATCATCAGCCCGAGCGAGGCCTCGCGCGTCAGGGTCCAGCCGGTGTTGCGCACCAGCAGGTCGATCTCGCCCGACTGCAGCGCGGTGAAGCGCGCCTGCGGCGAGAGCGGCACGAAGCGCACCCGCTTCGCGTCGCCCAGCGCCGCGGCCGCGACGGCGCGGCACATGTCGGCGTCCATGCCCTGCATCTCGCCCCGGCTGTCCGGCAGGGAGAAGCCCGGCGATTCACCGGAGACGCCGCAGACGAGCTGCCCGCGGGCCCGCACCGCGTCCAGCGTCGCGGAGGCGGGCTGCGCGGCGGCGGGCAGCGCGACAAGGCAGAGGAGCGCTGCGAGGAGGCGAAGGGTCATGCGGGTTGCTCCGGGGTCCGCCCCGCAACGCGACGGCCGGACGCCGGTTCGACGGCCAGGCGGCCGCGGTCACGCGCCGCGCAGCATCGCCTCGACCATCGCGCGGTCCGGCGTCTCGCCGTCCCGCGCACGCAGGGCGCCGGCGGCGGAGGCGAAGCGCATCGCCCTCTCGGGCGGCTGACCTTCGGCGATCGCCAGCGCATAGGCGCCGTGGAAGACGTCGCCCGCGCCGGTCGTGTTGTGCGCGGCGACGCGGAAGGCCGGCATGGTGCGCGGCCGTTCGTCGCCCGGCATCATCCAGAGCGTCCCGTCCTCCCCCCGCGTCACGGCGGCAACCTGGCAGCCCTGATCCAGCGCGCGCCGCAGCGCGTCGGCCGGCCGCAGCCCGGGGGCGTAGTTCGCGAGGCCCGGGACGGAGAAGATCGCGTGGTCCACCCGCGGCACCAGGTCGAGCAGCAGGCGCGTCTCGCTTTTCTCCCCGTCCAGCACGGAGGGGATGCCGCGCGCCCGCGCCGCCTCCAGCAGCGCGGCCGCCCCCTCCACCCAGCGCGGGTCGGTCAGCACGGAGCGCGCGCCCGCCAGCCTGTCGAGCGGCAGCCAGGAGGGGTCCGTGCCCAGCCCCTCGCCGCGGAAGGCGAAGATCGACCGCTCACCCACGCGGTCCACCAGCACGGCGGAGACGGGCGTGCGCCCGCCGGGCGCCAGGCGGCAGGAGCCCGTGTCGATCCCCTCCGCGTTCAGCGCTTCCAGCAGCATGGGCCCGTTCGGGTCGTCGCCGACGCGCCCCCAGAACACCGCCTGCCCGCCCAGCCGCTGCACGGCGATGGACGCATTGGCCGAAAGCCCCCCGGCGCCCACCTTGTAGGCGGAGGCCCGGGTCTTGGAGGGCGGCAGCGCCACCTCGTCCACCCAGAAGGCATGGTCCATGACGACGCTCCCGAGGCAGATGACCACGGGGCGGGAGGGGGAGAGGCTCATGCGTGGCAGGATTCGCCCAAGCCGGCCGCCGCGCCAAGCCGATATTGCATGCCCACCCTGGCTCCAGGCGCGCATCCTCCACCTCGGGCCGGAGGTGATGGTGCTCGACAAGCCCGCGGGGCTGCCCGTCTCGGCCCGGAGCGGGGAGAGCCTGGAGGGGTGGCTGCCGGCGCTGCGCCTGGGCAAGCGGCGGGATCCGCAGCCGGCGCACCGGCTGGACGCCGACACCTCGGGCTGCCTTGCGCTCGGGCGGACGGCGCCGATGCTGGCGCGGCTCAACGCCCTGTTCGCGGGGCGGCAGGCGGGCAAGCTCTACTGGGCCGTGGTCCGCGGGACGCCGCCGGGCGCGGCGGGGGTGGTGGAGGAGCCGCTGCGAAAGGTGAGCAGCGCCGCGCGGGGCTGGCGGATGGAGGCGCACCCGGACGGCGAGCCGGCCCGCACCGCCTGGCGGCTGCTCGGGCGCGCGGAGGGGGTGGCCTGGGTCGAGCTGCGGCCGGAGACGGGGCGGACCCACCAGCTGCGGGTCCACTGCGCGCATCTCGGCTGCCCGATCCTGGGCGACCCGCTCTACGGTGCCGGCGGCGGTGGCGGGCTGCACCTGCTGGCCCGCGCGCTGGCCCTGCCGCTCGACCCGCCGCTGGCGGTGGAGGCGCCGGTGCCGGAGCACATGCTGGCGGCGGTCGCAGCCTGCGGGGGGTAGGCGTGTTTCGTGGCGGAGCCCCGTTCGGATGCACGCCGGAATGTCGCTGTTTGGCGGACTGCGGACGTTCGCGACGCCGCGCCCGCCCGCGTAAAGGGGAATGCCCGGCCGCGCCCCCGTCTTGAAAGGGGCTAGCCGGCGGCGCCTGCGTGCCAGCGGGAGGAGCTGGCAACTCGCTCTCGCGCTCCGGTTGCGGCTGGCGAGCCGCCCGGACCACGTTGAAACCCGCGCTGGTCGTTTGTTGCAGCCGGCCGGGCACCTTCGGTTGTAGAGTCGTCGTGCAGCGCATCGCGCGGGGGGCATGGATGGCTTCTGCAAACTCCAGCCGGTGGCGTTCTGAGTTGGCGGGGCGGCGCTGGTCCCGAGGCCTTGGGGCGCGGCGCTGATGCCGACGGCGGCCGAGGCCGAGATCCGGGCGGAGCGAGTGGCCGCGGTGCTCCGCCAGACGCCGATCGCCGTCGCCGTGACCGCTGTCAACGCCTCTCTGATGGTGGCCGTCACCTGGACGGCGGTGGGCGGCACGCGGGAGATCGCGTGGCTGGCCGCCGTTGTCGGCGTGGGCGCCGCCAGGTTGGCCCTCTGGCAGGCGTACCGGCACGACCCGGTCGCTGCGGAGCGGGCCGGGCGCTGGGCCGCCGCGGCAATGGTCTCGACCGCGGCGGCGGGCCTGCTTTGGGGGGGCGGCGGCGCCTGGCTCTGGCCTGCGTCCGAAGCCGTGCAGATGTTCTGGGTCTTCGTGGTAGGCGGGATGTGCGCGGGAGCGGCCGCGCTCCACTACGCGCACCTGCCCACGGTGCTCGCCTTCATCCTGCCGGCGGGCCTGCCGATCGCCGCCCAGTTCGCCCTGGACGGCTCGGCGCGGGGCCTCGCCGCCGCCGCGATGATCGCTGTCTTCCTCACTGCGCTGACGCTGACGGCGCGGCGATCCAGCGCGCTGTTCGGGAATTATGTCCAGCTGCGGCTCGACGCCGCGCGCCGCGCGCGTGAACTCGACGCCGCGAACGCCCAGCTTCGTTGGGAGATGGATGAGCGGCGCGCCGCCGAGGCGGGCCTCCGCCAGGCGCAGAAGATGGAGGCGGTGGGCCAGCTGACGGGCGGCATCGCGCATGACTTCAACAACCTGCTGATGGCGGTGCTGGGGAGCCTGGCGCTGCTGCGCAAGCGACTCCCGCCGGACGACGCCCGCGCCGCGCGCCTGCTCGAAACCGCGACCGAGGGAGCGAACCGCGGCGCGGCGTTGACGCAGCGCCTGCTCGCCTTCTCGAGGCGCCAAGCGCTGCGTCCGGAATCCGTTGAACTGCCCGCCCTTATCCGAGGCATGTCCAACCTGATCGAGCGCTCCGTCGGCCCGGGTTATCCGCTGCGGGCGCGCTTCCCAGATCGGCTGCCGCCCGTGCAGGCCGACACCAACCAACTCGAGCTGGCGCTGCTGAACCTCGTCGTGAACGCGCGCGACGCCATGCCTGAAGGCGGCGAGATCGAAGTTGCGGCGGCCGAGCGGGAGGTCGGGCCGGCAGAGGAGGCAGGCCTCGTGCCCGGCCACTACGTCGTTCTGACGGTGGCGGACCGCGGCATCGGCATGGACGAGGCGACGCTCGCCCGGGCGGCGGAGCCGTTCTTCACCACCAAGGGGGTTGGCCGGGGCACGGGGCTGGGCCTGTCGATGGTGCACGGCCTGGCAACGCAGTCCGGCGGCCGGCTGGCGCTCCGCAGCGCTTCTGGCGCCGGAACGGTCGCGGAACTCTGGTTGCCGCGCGCCGAGGCCTCGCCGTCGCCGCCCCCGGCGGTACAGGCGCCGGCGTCGGGGCCGGGGCGCAGCCTGACGGTGCTCGTCGTCGACGACGACCCGCTGGTGCTGGCGAGCACCGCGGCGCTGCTGGAGGAGGTCGGGCACCGCACGGTCGAGGCGGAGGACGGAGCAAGGGCGCTCGAGCGCGTGCGCGCGGGCGCGCTTGTGGACCTTGTGATCACCGACTACGGGATGCCCGGGATGACCGGCGTCGAATTTGCGGAGGAGCTCCGGCGGCTGCGACCCGGGCTGCCGGTCCTGCTCGCCACCGGGTACGGCGAGCTGCCGGCAGTCGACGCGGCGGGGCTTGCCAGGCTGTCCAAGCCGTTCGGGCAGGCGGCGCTGGCCGCGGCGGTCGAAGCCGTCCTGGGCAGGGCGGAGGGCGCGCGGGTCCGGACGTGAGCCATCCGCCGCGGCCCCGCTCCCCAGCCGGCTCCGTCAGCCATACCGCCCGACGAGGCCCGCCGAGTACACCGCGCTTCGTTGCTCCTGGGGCAACGGGACGGACCGCCATGGGTCGGACTGCGTGGCAGCCGGTTCCCCGGCCCGGCTACCGCGGGAATGGGCGGAAACCGGAAGGAGAGCCTGATTGATCACCGGGTCCGCTTCCCCGCTCCCGGTCGTCAGGTTCCGCAATCCCCATCACCGAAGGCCCGCTTCGGACTCGGAACGAACAGATGGGGTTGGGCGCGCCGCCTAGCTTCGACGCACCCAACCATGCACGTGCCTAAGCCGCTGCCTCTGCCGTCGTCGGATCGATCATCCGCTCCACCTTGCTGATCCTGTTGGCGGGAAAGCCCCCGCGCTCCGCATGCTCGCGGATCATCTGCTCGTTGGGCGCAACATACACGCAGTAGATCTTGTCGCCGGTGACGTAGCTCTCGACCCACTGGATGTCCGGCCCCATGGCGCGCAGCACGTTGCACGACGTCTGCGCCGCACCCTGCATGTCCTGTGCAGAGGCTGCCCCGACGCCAGCCATCTCCCGCTCGATGATGAACTTCGGCATTGCTGTCCTCCCTTGTCCCGGTTTGGGCAACGTCGGGAGCCGTCGGCCGCCTGGCGGCGGCGGCGCCCAGGGAACCCTACTCTCGGCGTGGTTCTCCGGGCACCAATGATTGCACTCCGGCCCCATTCTGAAGCGGGCTGCGGTTCACCCCCTCACCCTCCATGCCCCGAGACGCGCGCCCCGGCATCGCGCGCCAGCCCCAGCGCCGATGGCACGGCCAGCAGCACGCACAGCCCCGCGACCACGAAGCCCGCGCGGAAATCCGCCAGCGCCACCTCCTCCCGCCCGGCCAACACCCGGCTCAGCTCCAGCGTCGTGGAGGCCAGCACCACGCCGAGCGCCACGGAGAGCTGCTGCACCGTCCCCGACATCGCGGTGCCCGCGGCCAGCCGCTCCGGCGGCAGGTCGGCGAAGGACAGGGTGTTGAGCGAGGTGAACTGCAGCGACCGCGCCAGCCCGCCGATCGCCAGCACCGCGAAGATCGCTGCCAGGGGCCAAGCGGGGGAGAAGGCGGCACAGAGCGCGATGGTCAGCCCCGCCGCCGCCCCGTTCACCGCCAGCACACGGCGGAAGCCGAAGCGGCGCAGCAGCGGCCGCGCCATCGGCTTCATGGCGAACGCCCCGAGCGCCGTGGCGAAGGTCACCGCCCCGCTCGCCGCGGCGGACAGCCCGAACAGCAGCTGGAGCATCAGCGGCAGCAGGAAGGGCACCGCCGCCGCGCCCGTGCGGAACAGCGTGCCCGAGAGTGTCGGCACCGCGAAGGTGGGCAGCCGCAGCAGCGAGAGGTCCACCGCCGGCCGCGCGACCCGGCGGGAATGGCGCACCGCCAGCCACGCCGCGACGAGCCCGAGGCCGAGCGCCGCGACGACAGCCCATACCGGCACCAGCCCCCGCCCCGCCGTCTCCAGCCCCGTCATCAGCAGCGCGAGCGCGGCGCCCCACAGCACCAGGCCGCGCGCGTCGAGCGGCCCAGGGTCCTGCCGCTCCGTCTCCGGGATGAAGCGCCAGACGAGCAGCAGGCCGAGCAGCCCGACCGGCACGTTGAGCCAGAACACCGCCCGCCAGGACACCGCATCCGTCAGCAGCCCGCCGAGCGGCGGCCCGAGGACGGGCCCGAGCAGCCCCGGCATGGTCAGCCAGGTCATAGCCGAGAGCAGTTCCTCCTTCCGCACGCGCCGCAGCAGCAGAAGCCGCCCGACGGGCACCATCATCGCGCCGCCCACGCCCTGCAGGACGCGCGCGGCGACCAGCGTGCCGAGCCCCTGCGCGAGGCCCACCAGCGCCGAGGCGGAGGCGAAGACCAGGATCGCCGCCATGAACACCCGCCGCGGCCCGAAGCGGTCCGCCACCCAGCCCGAGACGGGGATGAAGACGCAGAGCGCGACGAGGTAGGAGGTGATGGCGACCGAGAGGTGGACCGGGTTCGCCGCCAGGTCGCGCGCCATGGCGGGCAGCGCCGTCGCGACGACGGAGCTGTCGAGGTTCTGCATGAACAGCGCCGAGGCGACGATCGCCGCGACGATGCGCGGGTCGCGCCCGCCGGGGGTGGCCTGCGGGCCCTCGGGCGGCCTCACCGCGTCACCGGCGCGGCCGGCGTCCCGGCGGGGAAGGTCTCGGCGCGGTGCGGGGGGCGGGCATGGCGCCCGGTTATGCGCCCCGCCGGGCCGGCTGCGAAGCTACCTGCGCAGGCGCCAGACCTCGACCGGGCCGGGTCCGTCCATCACCTGCGCGACCCGCTCGTAGTGCCGCGCCACCTGCGCCTCGATCACGCGGCGGGCCTCCGGCCGGGTGAGCTCCCATCGCGTCGGCGCCACCACGATCACCTCCGGCCGGGTGGCCAGGACGCGCGCGAGTTCGGCGTCCTGGTCCCCGCCGGTCAGCGGGGCGTGGACGCCCGAGAGGTGGGCGTGGAAGGCGTAGCGGGTCGGCGGCGCGCGGCCCGCCAGCACGTAGACCATCGGGTGCCAGTTCGCGACGAACAGCGTCTCCCCCGCATCGGCGGCGATGGCGGCGACGCGGCGGACCGGGTCCACCTCCCGCAGGCCCATCCCGGTGCCGAGCCGGGGCGCCAGCATGTCCATCACCGGCACCAGGGCCAGCAGCAGCGTGCCGCCGAACAGGAGGGCGCGCCGCGCCTCCGGCAGGGCCACGCGCCGCGCCGTACGGGCAAGCCCCAGCCCGCCCAGGGCGCAGAGCGGCGGCAGCAGCAGCAGGAAGTGATGCGCGTGGAACCGGCCCGGCAGCGCCGCGGCCAGGGCGGCGCCGAGAAGCCAGGGCAGCAGCAGCACGCCTGCGCGCCGTCCCGGCCCGGGCAGCAGGACGGCCAGCAGCGCGGCCAGGCAGAGCGCCGTGAGGTGCGGCAGCGCCGCCGCCATCCCTGCCCGGATGCCGGGCGCACCCGCCATCGAGGCATCGCGCAGGCCGAGCGGCCCGAGCAGCGTGGCCCTGAGCAGCGCCTCGACCTCGCCCTGCGACCAGTAGGCCAGGACGGTCGCGCCCATCGGCAGGGCGCAGCCGGCGGCGAAGGCCCCGGCCAGCAGCAGCAGGCGCCCCGGCCCGGTCGCGCCGGTGGACCAGCCCAGGGCCGCGAGGGTCGCGAAGACCGCAACGGCATCGAGGGCGGCGACCTGCCGGATCCAGATGGCGACGCCGAAGGCCAGCCCGGCCAGCCCGACCGGCAGCAGGCCGGGCACCACCCCGGCGCGCAGGTCCCTTGCCTCCCGCAGGAGGATGAGCGCGCCGGAGGCGACGAAGGGGGCGAGGAGGACCTCCGCATTCGTCGCCAGCCCGCCCAGCACGACGCCATGCGCGATGTAGAGGGTGCCGGCGGCAAGCCCCGTCAGCGCCCCGCCCCCGAGCACGAGCACCAAGCCCCGGATGGCGAGCGCCGTCGCCGCCACGGCCACCACGCCCGTCACCCTGAGGCCGAGTGCCGGCACCGGCAGCGCCGCCGCGGGCATGAGCAGCGCCGGTGCGCCGGGCGGGTGGAAGTCCCAGCTTGCCACGTAGGGCCAGCCGCCGCCGAGCCAGGTCAGGGCATGGAGGAGGTAGAGCCCCTCGTCCGGGTCTATCACCGCGGCAGGAAAGGCCGGGGCACGCAGCAGGAAGGCGAGGCCGAGGAACAGCAGGAAGGGCCGCAACGCATCGTGGTGGTCACGCCGCGTGTAGGTGGCCGGCGCCGGCCGCGGCAGGCCATGCGTTGCGTTCATCCTTCTCCCGTTCCCCAGCCTCTCAAGGAGGAGCATCGCACCCCGGAGCACAATCGTTCCGTCACGATTGATCCAGGCTGGCCGGTCAGGGGGCTGGTCCGGCGGGTGACCCGGCCCGGCTGCTCCACGTTCATGACCGGGTTCCGCTTGGGCAAGAAGCAGATCAGAAATACGATGGTACCAGAGCGGGTCCGGTGGAGGCGGTAAGCCGCGCCGGCATTCCGAAGACCGGAGACAGGGCGCATGTGCGGAATCGTGGGCGTGATCGGACGGGGCGAGGCCGCGCCGCTGCTTCTGGATGCGCTCCGCCGGCTGGAATACCGCGGCTATGACAGCGCGGGGCTGGCCACGCTTTCCGCCGGGCGGATCGAGCGTCGGCGGGCCGAGGGCAAGCTGGCCAACCTGACGGCGGTGCTGGAGCGCCAGCCGCTCGATGGCACCACGGGCATCGGCCACACGCGCTGGGCGACCCACGGCGCGCCGACCGAGCGCAACGCCCACCCCCACGCGACCGAGCGCTGCGCCGTGGTCCACAACGGCATCATCGAGAACCACGCCGAGCTCCGCGCCGAGCTGGAGGCCGAGGGCGTGGTGTTCGAGACCGAAACCGACACCGAAACCTTCGTGCGGGTTCTCGACGGGCTGCTCGGGCGCGGGCTGATGCCGGCCGATGCCTTCGCGGCCACGCTGAAGCGCGTGCATGGCGCGTTCGCCATCGTCGCCGCCTTCGCGGGCCACCCGAAGCTGCTGATGGGCGCCCGCCAGGGCGCGCCGCTGGCGATCGGCTTCGGAGAGGGGGAGATGTTCCTCGGCTCCGACGCCCTCGCGCTCGCGCCGCTCACCCGTCGCATCGCCTACCTCGAGGAGGGCGACCGGGTGGAGGTGGACGGCGCCGGCGCGCGCTTCTTCGACTCGGCCGACCGGCCCGTGGAGCGCCCCGTCGTCCAGACCGCCGTCTCGGGCGCCATCGTCGGCAAGGGCAACTACCGCCACTTCATGGAGAAGGAGCTGCACGAGCACCCCGCCGTGCTCGGCGACACGCTCCGCCAGTACCTCGACCCGCGCACGCTGGAGGTGCGGCTGCCGCGCCTGCCCTTCGACCCCGCGCGCGTCCCGCGCCTCTCGCTGACCGCCTGCGGCAGCGCGTTCCTTGCCGCCCATGTCGGGCGCTACTGGATCGAGGGGCTGGCCCGCCTGCCCTGCGACGCCGACGTGGCCTCCGAGCTGCGCTACCGCGACCCGCCGCTGCCCGAGGGGGGCGCGGCCATCCTCGTCTCCCAGTCCGGGGAGACGGCGGACACCATGGCGGCGCTGCGGCTGCTAAAGGGCGCCGGTCAGCGCGTGCTGTCGGTGGTGAACGTGCCCGAGAGCACCATGGCGCGCGAGAGCGACGCGACGCTGCTGACGGTGGCGGGCCCGGAGGTGGGCGTGGCCTCGACCAAGGCCTTCACCGCGCAGCTCGCGGTGCTGGCCTGCCTTGCGGTCGGCTTCGCCCGGGCGCGGCGCGAGATGACGACGCTGGAGGAGGGGCGGCTGACCCAGGCGCTGCTCGGGCTG
>DASQNQ010000230.1:0-6214 GCA_035644895.1 Acetobacteraceae bacterium
GGCGCCGGTCGTAGCTGCGGACCAGCAGCGGCGTGCCGGGCAGCGCCGCCTGCGCCATCTCGACGATGCGGTTGGTCGTCTCGGCGCCGTCCGTGCAGATGGCGACCAGGGTGGCGCACTCCGCCCCCGCCGCGCGCAGCACCTCGACCCGCGTGCCGTCGCCGTAGTGGATGCGCCGCCCGAAGCGCTTCGCCTCCTCGATCCGGTTCACGTCGCTGTCGATGATCGTCAGCTCGTGGCCGCGCGCCAGCAGCACCTGCGAGGCCAGCTGGCCGAAGCGCCCGAAGCCGATCACGAGCACTGAGCCGGTGGCGTCCGAGAAGTCCTCCTCCGGCGCCACGCGCTGGTCGCCGCACAGGAAGCGCTGCCCGAAGCGCACGACGAAGGGCGTCAGCGCCATGGAGATGGTGACGAGCGCGACGAGCAGGCTCGCATGGTCCTGCCCCATCACCCCGGCCGAGGCCGCGGCGGCGTAGAGCACGAAACCGAACTCGCCCCCCTGCGCGAGCAGCAGCGCGGCGCGCAGCGCGTCGTCGTGCCCGTGGCGGAACAGCCGTGCCAGGCCGTAGAAGGCGGCGGTCTTGATGGCGACGAGCACGGTGACGGCCGCCAGCAGCCCGGCCCAGTTCGCCCCGACCACCGTCAGGTCCACCGACATGCCGACCGAGATGAAGAACAGGCCGAGCAACAGGCCCCGGAAGGGCTCGATATCCGCCTCCAGCTCGTGCCTGTAGCTGGATTCGGCCAGGAGCACCCCGGCGAGGAACGCCCCCATCGCCATGGACAGGCCCACGAGCGACATCAACGCCGCAGCACCCAGCACCACGAGCAGCGCAGCGGCCGTCATCACCTCCCGCGCGCCGGTGCGGGCCAGGATGCGGAAGAGCGGGTCGAGCAGGTACCGCCCCGCCAGGATCACCGCGGCGACTGCGCCGACGGCCGCCAGCACGCCGCGCCACCCACCCGCCTCCCCATCGTCGCCGGGGGCGAGGAAGGCCACCAGCGCCAGCAGCGGCACGATGGCCAGGTCCTGGAGCAGCAGCACGGAGAAGGTCACGCGGCCATGCGGCGTATCGCGCTCCCCCCGCTCCTCCATCAACTGCATGGCGAGGGCGGTGGAGGATAGCGCGAGGCCGAGGCCTGCCACGACCGAGGCCTTCAGCGGTCGCCCGGCGATGAAGAGCGGGTAGATCATCAGCAGCACGCCGCAGACCACCACCTGCGCGGTGCCGAGGCCGAAGATGTCGCGCCTGAGCTCCCACAGGCGCGTCAGCCGCAGTTCGAGTCCCACGACGAAGAGCAGCAGAACGATGCCGAGCTCCGCCACCGCCATGACCCGCCCTGCCTCGCCCAGCAGTCCGAGGGCGAAGGGGCCGATGGCAAGGCCCGCGGCGAGGTAGCCGAGCACGGAGCCGAGGCCGAGGCGCCGCGCGAGCGGCACCGCCACCACGGCGGCCGCGAGGAAGACGATCGGCTCGGCCAGGAAGGCGATCGGGGAATGGGCGGGATCGGCCAAGGGCGGACTCCCCCCTTTCATGCGTGGTGACGGGCCCGGAAATGGTGCCGGACCCGCAACCTGCTAACCCGGCGGGATTGCCCTCGTGCCACGCAGGATTGCCACGCCCGCGGCGGCGCCGACCAGCAGGTTGGCGGCCAGGATGCCCGCCAGCGTCCCCGCCTCCCCCGCCAGGTGCCCGCCGAGCCACGCGGCCGGGACGCCGAGCGCCAGCGTCCGCGCGAGCGAGACGGCGACCGCCGCGAAGGGCCGCTCCAGCCCGTTGAAGGCCGCGTTCACCACCGCGATCGCGCCCACGGCGCCGAAGCCCCAGGGCATGATCGTGAGGTAGAGGGCGGCGGAGGCGGCGACCTCGGCGTCCGGCGAGAGGGCGTGCGCGAGCCACCCGGCGAAGAGCCAGAGCGCCACCGCCAGCGCCAGCCCAAGGCCCGCGCAGAAGATCAGCGAGGCCCGCATGCCCGTCCGCACCCGGTCCATGCGCCCGGCCCCGAGGTTCTGCGCGGCGAACGGGTTCGCGATGGCCGAGAGCGCGAAGAACGCCGTCATGCACAGCGTCTCGACGCGCGAACCGACTGCGAAGCCCGCCACCGCCGCCGTGCCGTGCGCCGCCATCATCGCGGTGAACAGGCCCGTCGCCAGGGGGATGATGGCATTGGTCGCGGCCGCCGGCACGCCGACCCGCATGACGCGCCGCGCGGCGCCGGCGAATCCCCCGCCCCCGCCCGCGCCAAGCATCCCGAGGCGCCGCAGGCGCCAGAGCGCAACCACCAGCATGGCGGACCAGGCGAGCGAGGCCGCGACGCCCAACCCCGCCAGCCCCAGCCCGGGCACCACCCCCGGCACCCCGAAGGCCAGCGGCCAGTCGAGCAGGAAGGCCAGGGCGGCGGCTCCGGCCAGCGCCGCACCCTGGAAGCGCGTGTCGCCCGCCGCGCGCAGCAGGCTGAGCGCCGCCATGCCCGCCAGCAGCGGGACGGCGCCCGGAAACCAGCAGCGCAGGTAGGCGAGCGCCTGCGTGCGCTCAGGCCCCTCGGCCCCCATGGCGCCGAGCACCGGGCCGGCGAGCAGCCAGCCGGCGACCGCGACGGACAGCCCAAGCCCGGCCGCCAACCACAGCACATGCCGGCAGAGTGTCGCAACGCCCTGCTCCTCGGCGCCGAGCGCCCGGCCGACCACGGCCGATGCGCCGGCGCCGAGGCCGATGCCGAAGCTCATCGCCGTCACCACGACCGGCATCGAGAAGCCGAGCGCGGCCAGCGCGCCGCCGCCGAGCAGGCCCGTGAGCCAGGTCTCCGCGAGCTGGACCGCGAACATGGCAAGGGTGGCCGCCGCCAGCGGCGCGGTGGAGCGCAGCAGGGTGGGCACGACGGGGTCCGAGACCAGCGCGGCGCGGCCTGGCCCGGCCGCGTGGGCGCCGGCGATGTCACGTGGCATGGAGGGGTGTGGGTCCGGTCGGGGCTGAACCGGGCAAGCGCAGCCGCGGGTGCGGCGTTCCCTGCTTGCCCGAACCGTGCATCGGCCCCACGATGCGCCGAGACCCGGGCGCTACCCGGGCATTGAGGGGAGAGATGTCCATGCTGCCGTCGGCCACCCTGACGCGCCGTGGGGCGCTGCTTGCCGGCTTCGGGTCGGTGCTGCTGCCCGCCTCCTTGTCGGCGCAGGCGCCCGCCCAGCGCCCATCCGAGCTGAAGATCGGCATCACCACCTTCCTCTCGGGCCCGGCGTCCGTGTTCGGCGTCCCTGGGCGGAACGCCGCCGAGATGCTGGCCGAGGAGATCAACCGCGAGGGCGGCATCGGCGGCGTGCCCGTGCGCCTCTTCTTCGTGGACGAGGCGCCGGGCGTGGACCACCTGGTCGGCGAGTTCCGGCGGCTTGCGCAGAACGAGCGCGTGGACGTCATGTTCGCCTCCATCTCCTCGGGCTCCTGCCTCGCCTGCACGCCGCTGGCCGAGGAACTGCGCAAGGTCACGCTGCTGTGGGACTGCGGCACGCAGCGCATCTTCGAGGAGCGCCGCTACCAGTACGCCTTCCGCACCCAGGCCAACGCGACGCCCGAGATCCTGGCGCCCCTTCTATACCTGCTGAAGAACCGGCCCGACTTCCGCACCCTTGCCGTGGTGAACCAGGACTACGCCTGGGGCCGCGACAGCTGGGAGATCTGGAAGACCGGCATGGATGCGCTGAAGCCCGGCGTGCGCGTGGTGGCGGAGCTGTTCCCGCGCTTCGGCGCGACCGACTTCTCGGCCGAGATCACGCGGCTGCTGGCGCTGCGCCCCGACGTGGTGCTCTCCACGAGTTGGGGCGGGGAGCTCGACACCTTCATCCGGCAGGCGGCCGAGCGACGGCTGTTCGAACGCTCGACCTTCGTGCTGCCGCTGGCGGAATCGAGCCTGGAGCGCGTGGGGCGCACCCTGCCGGCCGGGCACATCGTCGGCAGCCGCGGCGACCACTGGCACCAGCACCCGCGGCCGGCCAATCCGCAGGCGCTGTCCCGCTTCGTGGAGGGCTACCGGCGTCGCTTCAACGCCTACCCGATCTACCCGACCTACCACATGGCCCAGGCCTTCAGCGCCCTGCGCGCGGCCTACGCCAAGGCGATCCAGGCGAATGGCGGCAACTGGCCGTCCGACGCGCAGCTGGCCGCGGCCTTCCCCAATCTCGAGTTCGACAGCCCCACCGCGCGCATGCGGATCCGGGAGGACGGACAGGGCCTGGAGCCGCAGCTCATCGGCACCACCGTCCACAACGACCGCCTGCCCTTCGCCGTGCTGGACAACATGGTGGTGTTCCCGCCCGAGATGGTGACCGCGCCCGTCGGGCAGAACAGCGTCGCCTGGCTGAAGACGCTCTCGGCCGACATGGTGGGACGCGTGCCCGACCCGATCCGCGCCACGGGCTGAATGGGCGACTGGCTCGAACAGAACGGCCCGCTGCTCGGCCTCGCGCTGCTGGACGGCATCGCGAGCGCCGCGCTGATCTTCATGGTGGCGGTCGGGCTGAACCTGGTGTTCGGCGTGCTGCGCGTGCTGAACGTCGCGCATGGCTCGCTCTTCGCCATCGGCGCCTATGCGGCGGCGTCCCTCGGATTGTTCCTGGCCTCGGCCGGGCTGCCGGCCTGGGCGTCCCTGCCCGCGCTGCTGCTGGCTGCGCTGCTGGTCGGCGTTGTGCTCGGACCGCTGATCGAGCGGGTCCTGCTGCGGCGCATCTACGGGGAGGAGCCGGTGCTGCAGCTGCTCGTCACCTTCGCCCTGTTCATGATCCTGGAGGACGCGCAGAAGCTTGTCTGGGGCGTGCAGCCCGTCTCCTTCAGCACGCCCGTTTCCCTGCTCGGCACGGTGGACGTGCCCTTCGGCGCGGACGTCATCCCCTACAACACCTACCAGGTGATCCTGCTGCCCGCGGTGGCGGTTGCGACGCTGGTCGGCCTCGCGCTCTTCCTGCGCCGGACGCTCACGGGGCGCGTAATCCTGGCAGTGACCACGGACCGGGAGGCGGCGACCGCCATGGGTATCGACGCGCGCCGCGTCTACCTGCTGACCTTCACCTGCGGCGCGGTGCTCGCGGCGCTCGGCGGGGCTCTGTCGGCGCCGACCTCCTCCCTCGTGCCGGGGATCGGCGCGTCCACCATCGTGCTCTCCTTCGCGGTGGTCGCAACGGCCGGGCTCGGGCAGATCGAGGGCGCGGCGCTGACCGCGCTGCTGATCGGCATCGGGCGATCGGTCGCCGTCACCTTCATGCCGGAGCTGGAGGTGGTGGTGCCCTACCTCATCATGGTGGCTGTATTGCTGGTGCGACCGCAGGGGCTGTTCGGCGTGGCGGAGACGCGCCGGGTATGACGCAGCGCCGCCTGGAAGTCCTGCTCGCGGCGCTCGGGGTCGCCGCGCTGGTGCTGGCGGCCTGGACGACGCCCTGGCTGAAGTTCGTGCTCACCATCGCGCTGGCCAAGGGCATCGCGACGCTCGGCATCCTGCTGCTGCTGCGCGCGGGGCAGGTCTCCTTCGGGCATGCGCTGTATGTCGCCGTCGGCGCCTACTCGGTCGCCTTCCTGGCGCCCGCGCTGCCGGATACCCTGCTGCTGCTGCCGGTGGCGGCGGCGGTCGCCACGGTGCTCGGGCTGCTGATCGGCCTTTTCGTCTCCCGCTACCGGGAGATCTTCTTCGGCATGCTCAACCTCGCGCTCAGCATGGTCTTCTACTCGATGCTCGAGAAGTTCTACCACGTGACGAAGGGCACCGACGGGCTGCGCGTCCCGCCGCTCGGCGTGCTCGGCCAGGGGCTGGACCGCGTGGCCTATGAATGGGCGATGTTCGGCACGGCCCTCGCCCTTGCAGTGGCGTTCGGCGTCTTCGCGCGGCTCTACCTCGCTTCACCGATGGGCCAGGCGCTGGCCGGCATCAAGACGCGGGAGACGCGGCTCGGCTTCATGGGCGTCTCCTCCAGGCAGGTGCTGCTGGCGGCCTACGTGCTCTCGGCGATGATGGCGGGCTGCGCGGGGGCGATCATCGCGATGACGACGCGGCACGTCACGCCCCTGCTGTCCTACTGGACCGCGTCGGGGGAGCTGGTGTTCATCGCGATCCTCGGCGGGGCGGGCGGCGTGCTCGGCCCCTTCCTCGGCGCCATCACCTACGAGCTGGTGCGGGTCTATGCCGCGGCGACGGTCGCCGACATGTGGCAGATGATCCTCGGCGCCGTGCTGCT
>DASQNQ010000231.1:0-5109 GCA_035644895.1 Acetobacteraceae bacterium
GACGGCGTGCGCTTCGGGCTGCGGGAGGAGGGGGCGGACCTGCGGGAGCTCTACGAGCGCACGCGCGCCGAGGGCTTCGGGGCGGAGGTGCGGCGCCGCATCATGATCGGCACCTACGTGCTGAGCGCGGGCTACTACGACGCCTACTACCTGAAGGCGCAGAAGATCCGCGCGCTGATCCGCGACGACTTCGTGCGCGCCTGGGAAAGGGTGGACGCGATCGTCACGCCCGCCACGCCGTCGGCCGCCTTCGGCGCCGGCGAGAACAGCGACGACCCGGTGAAGATGTACCTGAACGACGTCTTCACCGTGACGGCGAACCTGGCCGGGCTGCCGGGCATCTCGGTGCCGGCCGGGCTCGACCCGCAGGGCCTGCCCCTGGGGCTCCAGGTCATCGGGCGGCCCTTCGACGAGGAGACGGTCTTCGCCGTGGGCTCGGCCATCGAGCGCGCGGCGGGCTTCGACGCGATGCCGGGCGTGAGGGCGGGCGCATGAGCTACACAGTCGAGGGGCGCACGGGCGCCTGGGAGATCGTCGTGGGCCTCGAGGTCCATGCGCAGGTGATCTCCAACGCCAAGCTGTTCTCCGGCGCGGCGACCGCCTTCGGGGCGGAGCCGAACACGCAGGTCTCCTTCATCGATGCGGGCTTCCCCGGCATGCTGCCGGTGATCAACCGGGAATGCGTGGCGCAGGCGGTGCGGACGGGCCTCGGGCTGCGCGCGCAGATCAACCTGTGGTCCCGCTTCGACCGGAAGAACTACTTCTACGCGGACCTGCCGCAGGGCTACCAGATCAGCCAGTACCAGTTCCCCGTGGTCGGTGAGGGCGCGGTGGAGATCACGCTGGCCGACGGCTCCACCAAGACCATCGGCATCACGCGCCTGCACCTGGAGCAGGATGCGGGCAAGTCGCTGCACGACCAGCACCCGAGCAAGTCCTTCATCGACCTCAACCGCTCCGGCGTCGCGCTGATGGAGATCGTCTCCGAGCCCGACATGCGCTCGCCGGAGGAGGCAGGGGCCTACCTCACGAAGCTGCGGCAGATCCTGCGCTACCTCGGCACCTGCGACGGCAACATGGACGAGGGCTCCATGCGCGCCGACGTCAACGTCTCCGTCCGCCGCGCCGGCGAGGGCTTCCGCACGCGCTGCGAGGTGAAGAACGTCAACTCCATCCGCTTCGTCATGCAGGCCGTCGAGGCCGAGGCCCGGCGCCAGGTCGAGGTGTGGGAGGAGGGCGGCACGGTCGAGCAGGAGACGCGCCTGTTCGAGACCCAACGTGGTGTCACCAGGTCGATGCGCTCCAAGGAGGACGCGCATGACTACCGCTACTTCCCCGACCCGGACCTGCCGCCGCTGGTGCTGGAGCAGTCCTGGGTCGACCAGCTGAAGGCGAGCCTGCCCGAGCTGCCGGACGAGCGCCGCGCGCGCTACGTCGCCATGGGCCTCACGCCCTACGACGCGCACGTCCTGACGCTGGAGAAGGAGACGGCCGTTTTCTTCGAGACGGTCGCGAAGGGACGCGACGCGAAGATGGCGGCGAACTGGGTGACGGGCGACTTTTTCGCAGCCCTCAACCGTCTGAAGCGCGACATCGCCGACCCGCCCGTCACGGCCGGGAACCTGGGCGCGCTGCTCGACCTGATCCGGGACAACACGATCAGCGGCAAGATCGCGAAGGACGTGTTCGAGATCATGCTCGAGACCGGCAAGGCTCCCGGCGTGATCGTGGAGGAGCGCGGCCTGAAGCAGGTCACCGACACCGGCGCGATCGAGGCGGCGGTGGACCAGGTGCTGGCCGCCAATGCCGACAAGGTCGCGGACTACAAGGGCGGCAAGGACAAGCTCTTCGGCTTCTTCGTCGGCCAGGTGATGAAGGCCATGCAGGGCAAGGGCAACCCGGCCCTCGTCAACGACGTGCTGAAGCAGCGGCTCGGCTGAGGCACGCCGAATTTCCTCGTCTCCGGCCGGCGTTCGGCGCAGGGTCGCCCGCCGGGCGGACAGCCGGAGAGACCCGGCCCTGCCCCTGCCCCTGCGCCGGCAGGAGGCTCATCGCCGCGCGGACGGGACGGGAGAAAGCATGGCGCTCAGACTCGTGACCTCGGGTGACGGCGAGGCGCTCGCGCTCCGCGACCACCTCGTGCCGTTGATCCGTGCCCGGGGAAGCATCGAGGTTCAGCGCGACTCCGTGCGCATCGTCGCATGGCGGCAGGACGACTGGGTTCTTGAGCATTGGACGCCGTTCAACGACCTGGAGG
This sequence comes from Acetobacteraceae bacterium, assembly GCA_035644895.1. Classification (GTDB taxonomy): domain Bacteria; phylum Pseudomonadota; class Alphaproteobacteria; order Acetobacterales; family Acetobacteraceae; genus Falsiroseomonas. Next base: position 2,258 of record DASQNQ010000231.1, read on the forward strand.
CCGGGGAGGCTGCGTCGCCCGGCTATCGTCATGCCCTGACGCGGCAGCACAGCGTTCCGGACCTGCCCTATGGCCTGGATGTGTGGCGGTCCGGGACGCAGGTGCTGAGCGTGCTCTGGTCCGATGACGGCAGCTTCAAGGTGGCCGCCTTCACACGGGGCCCGTGGGAGGAGGAGGCGCTGGCCCTCTGACCGGAGGGCCATGCCGCGCACTGCCTCAGAACAAGCGGCGCCGGGGTGCAGGTTCGGTCCCGGTCGTGCGCAGGCGAGGCTGCCGATCATGCCGGGCGATCGCCCGGTCCGCGTCACGCGCGGCCGAGGCCGCGAGCGCGCCCCAGCGTCGGCGGTAGCGCATCACGCCAAGGACTCGCCGGATCAGCCTGAACATGGGCTGTGCACCCCTGTTCCGGCAGGCGCGTGGGCGCGTGCCCGGCGCCTGGCGTCGCACGGAACGTCCGCCCGGCGGCGGAGGTCCGGGACGAAGCGCGCGATCACCGCCCGCCCGCCTGGCCGCGCTCGGCCGTGTCATCCTCGATGTCGGTCGACCAGATGGTCAGCGTCATGGCCTGGGATGCGGTGTGCCTGCGAAGCTTGCGCTGTGCGATCGCCTCGACCCGCGTTCGCGCCGAGGCGAAGGAGGCCAGCACGTCGTTCGGCTTGAAGCACCTCCGCGAGGTGAGGTCCCAGAGCGCGCCCGACGAGATGGCGCAGGGCACCTCGCGGCCGTCATGTTCGAGCGTGAAAAGGATGCGCTGGCCGTCCCAGCGCGGGGCCGTGGCGGCGTTGCGGGTGACTGTGTCGGTCATGGTGGCAGGTCCTTAACCATGCATGCGGGGTGAATGCCCCGCATGATCTCGGGAGGGGGCGGCTTACCCGGCAATCCCGGCGCCCTGTGCGCCGGCAAGGTCTGCCGCATCGACGCTCAAGGCCTGCACGACCGTGCCCGGCGGGGCCGACTGGAGCGTGATGGTCATGGCGATCCGCCGGTATGCCGGGAAGGAGAGGCCTTCCAGCAGCTCCTCCTCGACCTCCAACAGATAGGTGCCCGCCGGTTGGTGCCGCGACTCCCCGCTCACCTTGAACGGTTGCGGGAAGACGAGCGTGGAACGCTGCGTGCGCGTGAGCATGGGAAACCTCCGGCATCGGGACGAAGCTCGGCTGGAGGATCTTTCCGGCCGTTGCCGGAAGCGCTCTTCCGTTGCGTCCGGCACGACGGCACGGCCCGACGGAGAGAGAGGCTGGCCCATTCCCAGCGGCGGGGCCGAGATCTGGTCCTGGTGAGAGATGGGCATGGTGGCGCGAAGGCCCGCATCACGGTGCCGTCACCCGGCCCGTTCCACGCCGCCCGGCCCGGCCGTGACGAGGCAGCTTCAGGCGAGGGAGGCGACCAGCCCCGCGAACAGCGCGGCGCGCCGCGGCAGGCTCGCCACCTCGATGTGCTCCTCCAGCGTGTGCGCGCCGCCCCCCTGCACGCCGAGCCCGTCGAGCGTGGGTATGCCGAGCGCGCCGGTGAAGTTGCCGTCCGACCCGCCGCCCGCGCTTCCATGCCCGATGTCGAAGCCGAGCGACCGCGCCACGCCCCGCGCCTGTTCGTACAGTGCCATGGTGCCCGCATCCGGCTCCCACACCGGGCGCGTGACGCCGCGCGTCACCTCCATCCGGATGTCGCCGGAGGAGGCCCGCAGCGCCAGCATGCGCGCGACCGCCTCGTCCAGGTCGGGCTGGCGGCGCGCCATGGTCAGGCACTCCGCCTCGCACACCGTCGGCACGCAGTTCACCCAGCGCCCGCCATGCACGACGGAGACCGAGAAGGTGCAGGCCTCGGTTGTCATCGCCTCGATGGCCAGCACCTGCCGGCACATCTCCCGCACGGCGGAGCGTCCCTCGGACAGCGTTGCGCCCGCATGGCTCGGGCGGCCCACGGTCCGCAGGTTGAAGCGCGCGATGGCGTAGCGGCCGGTGACGACCCCGCCCGCCGGGCCGCCATCGGGCCGCGCGGGCTCCGGCACCAGCACGTAGCGGGCGCGCCGCGCCTCCGCCTCGATCAGGTCGCGCGTCGAGGGGCTGCCCACCTCCTCGTCGGAGGTGAGGAGGAAGGTGACGGGCAGGGGCGGCGTGTGCCCGGCCCGGCGCAGCGCGCGCACGGCCTCGAATGCGAGGAAGGTGCCGCCCTTCATGTCGAAGATGCCGGGGCCGTAGCAGCGCCCGCCCTCCCGCCGGATCGGCAGGTCGCGCAGCGTGCCCACGGGATGCACCGTGTCGAGGTGGGCGAGCACGAGTATGCCGGGCGCCGCGTCGCCTGCAGGATGCGGGAAGCGCGCGCGGACGCAGTCGCCGAAGCCCATGCGGCCCGGGATGCGCTCGATCCGCGCGCCCTCCATCGCCAGGTCGCGCGCGGCGACGTCCATCATCCGGCCGACGGCCGCCGCGTCGTAGGTCGGGCTTTCCGTCTCCACCCAGCGCAGCAGGCCCGCCAGCATGGCGTCCGCGTCGAAGGCAGGCGTCGGCGCAGTCGCGGCGTCCATCATCGAGTCCCTCCGGCAATGTTCCAGGAGCCTGCTGGCAGCAGGGCGACGCGGCAAGGGGGATGCGCGCCGCCGGGGCGGGCTGGTATCGTGAATGCCAGATGAGCATCGTCGCCCCCCCGCGCCCCCGCCTCATGCCCCAGGCCGGGCCCGCCGCCTGGCATGCGGCGGACCTCACGCCCTCGGACTGGATGCTGCCCTTGGGCGCCGAGCACCAGGCGGAGCTCGAGGCCGCGCTGGCGGCCCTGGATGGGCGGACGCCGGCATCGGCGGCTGAGGCGCCGATGGAGCGCCTCAGCGACGTGCTGCGGGAGGCGGCACGCCGCCT
>DASQNQ010000232.1:0-13399 GCA_035644895.1 Acetobacteraceae bacterium
GCCGATCATCTTGCCGAGCACCGCCGGCGGCTGGTCGATCGAGCCCATCGTCTTGATGACGCCGAGCACCGCGGCGACGATGCCGAGGGCGGGAAGCGCATCGGCGATGTTCTGGATGGCGTGGGAGGGGTGCAGCTCCTCCTCCTTCAGCTTCTTCAGCTCCCGCGCCATCACGTCCTCGACCTGGTGCGGGTCGTCGCCATTCATCCCGATCATGCGGAAGTAGTCGCAGATGAGCGCGACCGCGTGGTGGTCCGCCGCGATCTTCGGGAACTTCTGGAACGCCGCGCTCTCGGCCGGGCGCTCGATGTGCGCCTCCAGCGCCATGGCGCCCTTGGTCTGCGCCAGCCGCACGAACCAGAACATGAGCGACAGCATCTCGACATAGTCGGACTTGTGGTAGCGCGCGCCCTTCAGCACCTTCCCGAAGCCGCCGGCCGTGTGCTTCAGGTCGTGCACCGAGTTCGCCATCAGGAACGCGCCGATGGCGGCGCCGCCGATCATCATCATCTCGAAGGGCAGCGCGCCGAGGATGATGCCGAACTTGCCCCCGGCCAGCAGGTAGCCGCCGAAGACCATCACCATGAGGAAGGCGAAGCCCGCGATGGTGGTCATGGCGACGGGGCCTCGCGCAGCAGGGTGATGGCGACGCGGCGGTTGGCGGCGGCCGAGGGCTCCGCGCGCAGCAGCGGATCGCGGTCGGCGGCGCCGGCCACCGTGCGGATGCGCGCCTCGGGCAGCCCGGCCTCGGCCAGCAGGCGGCGCGTGGCGTTCGCGCGCTCCGCCGAGAGGTCCCAGTTGGACCGGCCCGCACCGCCGCGGAAGGGCGTCGCGTCGGTGTGGCCGGTGATCGCGACGGGGTTCGGCACGCGCGCCGCCACCTGCGCCACGCGTGCCAGCAGCGCCCGCGCGCGATCGTTCGGCGCGGCGTCGCCGATGCGGAACATGGGCTGCCGCTCGGCATCCAGGATCTGGATGCGCAGCCCCTCCGGCACCTGCTCCACGACGAGCTGGCGGCCGAGTTCGGCCAGCGCCGGGTCGGAGGCGACGGCCTGCCGCAGCTCGGCCGCGGCGCGCTCCAGCGCCTGCGCCTCCCGCGTCGCGGCGTCCTGCGCGGGTGGTGACTGCACGCGGCGCGCCGCCTCCTCGCTCTCGCCGTCCGGTCCCTCGCGCCAGGGCAGGGGGCGCGCGGGGGTCTCGCTTTCGTCCTCCAGCTCCACGTCCTGCAGGACGGGACGCGGCCCGGTCTCCAGCCGCATGGCGCCGGCGTTCTGCGTCATCTGTGCGCTCTCGTGCGGCGTGCGCCCGCCGAAGGGCTGCCCCGACCCGGTCTGCTGCCGGCCCATCACGTTGGCGGGCGCGAAGTAGTCGGCGATGCCGCGCCGCTGCTCCTCGCTCGTCGCGTTGAGCAGCCACATGAGCAGGAAGAAGGCCATCATCGCGGTGACGAAGTCGGCGTAGGCGACCTTCCAGGCGCCGCCATGGTGGCCATGGCCACCCTCCTCGACCCGCTTCAGGACGATCGTCGCCCCGTCCCGCTTGCCCTTCGCCATGCGTTCCGCGCCCACCTCCGCGGATCGGTGTTTCGCGCGGGACCGGTTAAGCCGCGGCTAAGCGCGGGAGGGGATTGCCAAAGCGGGGCACAGGCCGAAGGCTGCGCGGCGATGGACATTGGATCGGCCTTCCTGATGATCGGCGCCGGGCTCGCGGCGGGCGCCATGAACGCGGCCGCCGGGGGAGGCACCTTCGTCACCATCCCTGCCATGGTCGCCGCTGGCATTCCGGCGGTCGCGGCCAATGCCTCCTCCACCGTGGCCCTCCTGCCCGGCACGCTCGCCAGCGCCTGGGCCTGGCGGCAGGACTTCCGGTCGTTCGAGGGCGTGAGGCTCCTCACCATGGTGGTGATCAGCCTCGTCGGCGGGCTGGTCGGCGCGGCGCTGCTGCTGGTGACGTCGGAGCGGCTCTTCGACGACCTGCTGCCCTGGCTGCTCCTGACGGGGACGCTGGCCTTCGCCTTCGGCCGCCAGGCGGGGGAGGCGCTGCGGCGGCGCATCGCGCTCGGCCCGCGCACGGTGATCGGCGCGCAGGTGCCGCTCGCGGTGTACGCGGGCTACTTCGGCGGCGGCGTCGGCATCATGATGATGGCGGTCTGGAGCCTGCTCGGCCAGTCCGACATCAAGGCGATGAGCGCGGCGCGCACGCTGCTGGTCAGCGCGGCGAACGCGGTCGCCGTCATCGCCTTCGCGGTGGCCGGGCCGATCCACTGGCCGGAGACGCTGGTGATGGGCGCGGCCGCGGTGGCCGGCGGCTACTTCGGCGCGCGCCTGGCCCGGCGCGTGCCCGGCCCCGTGCTCCGGCGCTTCATCATCGTCTTCGCCGCGGCGATGACCGCAGCCTTCTTCTGGCGCGCGGCCTAGTAGCGCGCGGTCAGCGCGCGTCGCCCGACAGCACGGTGGCGGGGCGCAGCCGGTAGACGGTCCAGTCGGGCCATGCCTGCACCCGCTCCGCCCGCGGCGACGCATCGAGCGCCGCCTTGGCCGCCGGGTCGCGCACCACGGCGACGCGGATGTCGCGGGCGCGCAGCGCCTCCGGCTCGCCCCCTTCCTGAAGCCCGAACCGGTCTGCGAGATAGCGCTCCACCAGCGCCGCGTCGCCCACCTCGCGCAGGTGGCGGCCCATGGGCACGTAGAGGGCCACTTCCGGCGCGGGGGCGTCGGCGCTCGTCACGAAGACCTCCGGCATGCCCGACCCCACCATCACCTCAAGGAAGTCGAGGTTGCCGAGGCTGTCCACCACCACCCGGCCGCCGCCGAGTCGCCCGAGCTCCGCCACCGCGGCGCGGCCGGCCTGCGTGTCATGCCGCCAGCTCTCCGTCTCCCAGTTGTACATGCCGAAGCGGGCCAGCCGCAGATCCCGGATCGCCGGCAGGGCGAGTGCGGGCACGAGCGCCAGCGCCACCAGTGCCCGGCGCGGCGCGGACAGCCAGGCCGCCACGCGCCCTGCCAGCCGCACCAGCGCGAGCGCACCGAAGGGCAGGACCAGCAGGCTCCAGATGCCGACGAGCCGCCAGGTCGCGGCGAGCGCGATGGAGCCGGTCAGGAACATCACAAGCGACATCAGCGGGAAGGCGGCGAGGAAGCCGAGGGCATAGCCGCGCAGCGCTGCGTCGTGGCGTGCCAGCAGGCCGAGCATGACGAGGCCTGGAAGGGTCGCAGGGTTCCAGAACAATTCCTGCCAGAGCGGCAGGCCCATCGGGTTGAGGAGCAGCGCGGCGCGCCCCGCATCCGCCCCGGCGATGGCGCGGAACTGCTCCGAAGTGACGGCGAGGTTCGCGAGCGAGCCGTACCAGAGCAGGGAATTGGCGATCCAGAACACCGGGAACCAGCACAGCAGCACGCCGCATCCCGCCAGCACGGGCAGGGAGACACGCCCACCGCGCAGCCAGCGCCACGCGAGCAGGAGGCCGAGCGTCGCGACGACGAACCACGCCTCGTACCGCACGGCGGTGGCGAGCCCGAGCAGCGCGCAGCCGGCCAGCAGGGCGCTGGTGCGCGCCCCCTGCAGCCAGGCCAGCACGCGCTCCGCCGCCAGCACGGCGAGCAGCAGCATCAGGATGTCCGCCATCGGCACGGAGCCGAGCACCAGCCGGTAGGGCGTGACGAGCGCCAGCCCGGCCGCGGCGGCCAGCACCCAGGGGTCGTCCGAGACGCGCCGCGCAAGCCGCAGCACGGCGAGGAGCGTGCCGAGCGCCAGCGCGATGGCGACGATGCGCGGCACCCAGACGGGATCGGGATGCAGGTGCAGCGCCGTGCCGATCAGCAGCCGGTGGAGCGGCGGCCAGACGAAGGGCTCCAGCGCGTTCGCGGGCGTCAGCTCGAGCGACAGCAGCACCCGCGCGGCCTCGTCGTTCGACACGCGCTCGAAGCCCGTCGCCAGCAGGCCAAGGTGCAGCAGGAGGCCGAGCGCCAGTACCAGCGCAAGTTGCAACGATCCTCGCGCGCCACTCGTTGCCATGCCTGTCCCCGCCATCAACCCGGGCAGAGAATGGCTCGGAACCCGTGCCGGTTGCGTCCGACCCTGGCGGGACCGGGTCGAGTTCGCGCGAGCGTTGCGTTACCGCTTCGTGCCCTTCACGAAATGCCAGGGTGCCGCCGTGTCCTCGTTCGGGTCGAGGGCAAGCCGGTGCTCCAGCGGCGGGAAGGCGCGGGAGCGGCAGTCCGTCCTGTCGCATAGCCGGCAGGACAGGCCGATGCCGACGGAGGCCGTGGCGAGGTCCATGCCGTCGGCATAGACCACCTCCTCGGCGCGGGAGACGTCGCAGCCCATGGCGACCACATGCACCGGCGCGGGCTCCCCCCAGCGGGCTGGCGGGCCCTGCACGGTGCGGGCGAAGGTGAGGAAGGCGGCGCCGTCCGGCAGCGCCGAGAGCTGCACGCGCAGCGCGCCCGGCGTCGCGAAGGCCTGGTGGACGATCCACTTGGGGCACGACCCGCCGAAGCGCGCGAAGGGGAAGCCGGCCGCCGAGAAGCGCTTGTCCACGTTCCCCGCCGGGTCCACGCGCAGGAAGAAGAAGGGCACGCCCCGCGCCCCGTCCCGCTGAAGGGTGGAAAGGCGGTGGGCCGCCTGCTCGAAGGAGACGCCGAAGCGCGCGGCCAGGCCCTCCACGTCGTGCCGCAGCTCCCGCGCCGCGGCCAGGAATGGCGCGTAGGGCATCAGCAGCGCGCCGGCCAGGTAGTTGAACAGGCCGAGCCGGATCAGCGCCGCCGCCTCGGCCGAGGAGGGCTCGGCCGGCGCCAGCACCGTCTCCACCGCCTCGCGCGCCTCGAGCAGCATGAGCTGGAAGGCCATCTGGAAGCCGCGGCTCTCGCGCGGCAGCGCCTCCGACAGGTCGAGCCGCCGCGCCGCCTGGTCGTAGCGGCGGAGCGAGCCGGGCAGGGGGCCGACATTCACCGTCACGCCATGGGTGCGGCGCAGCCGCTCGGCCACCGCGTGGTTCATCTCGGCGGGGGCGGCGCGCAGTTCCGTGCCCACCGCCTCGGCTGCGGCCTCCAAGGCTGGGAAGTGGTTCGCCTGGTCGTGGAAGAAGTCGCGCGCCTCCTCCGTCGGCAGCAGGATGCGCCGGCCGGTCGGAAGCGCGATGCCCGACGCGTCCTCCCGCGCCACGCGCCATGCGCGGTAGAGCGCGAGCATGGCGCGCGCGGCATTCGGCGCGGAGGCGGCAAGCGTCGAGACCTCGCCTTCCGGCACCCCGTCGAGGCCAAGCATGGGGTCCGACAGCACCTCCCGCAGCCCGGCTTCCAACTGGCGCTCGCGCGAGCCCGACAAGGCTGCGAGGTCCACGGACAGCGTCTCGCCGAGCTTGAGCAGGATGGATGCGGTGACCGATCGCTGGTCGTGCTCGATCAGGTTCAGGTAGGAGGCCGAGATGCCGAGCCGGGCCGCGAGCGCCTGCTGCGTCAGCCCGCGCTCCATGCGCATGCGACGGATCGAGCGGCCGATCAGCGGACGGGCCATTCTTTACATCCTTTACGCCCTGGGCGGCTCGCATGTGGGCGATTGCACATGCTTGCGGCGGTCCACGCATCATCACAGGTGAACTTCGCACCCGCAATGTGAATTATTCACTCCGCCGGGGCCGGGACGCTCCGGCTTGAGGAAGAGAAGGCACCGATGCGACCCACCAGCACACCGACCGCTGCCCCCGACGGCTCCATGGGCGGCGCACCCCAGCCGGGGCGGTTCGACGGGATCCGCCGCGACTACACGCCCGAGGACGTGGCGCGGCTGGCGGGGTCCTTCCGGGTCCAGCACACCTTGGCTGACATGGGTGCGCGCCGCCTGTGGAGCCTGCTGAAGGCCGAGCCCTTCGTGAACACGCTCGGCGCGCTGACCGGCATGCAGGCGGTGCAGCAGGTGAAGGCAGGGCTGAAGGCGATCTATCTCTCGGGCTGGCAGGTGGCCGCCGACGCCAACACCGGCGGGGAGATGTACCCCGACCAGTCCCTCTACCCCGTGGACAGCGTCCCGAACGTGGTGCGCCGCATCAACAACGCGCTGCGCCGCTGCGACCAGATCGCGGTGCAGGAGGGCAAGGGCGACCAGACCTACTGGATGGCCCCGATCATCGCGGATGCCGAGGCCGGCTTCGGCGGCGCCCTCAACGCGTATGAATTGATGCGCCACATGATCGAGGCCGGCGCCGCGGGCGTCCACTTCGAGGACCAGCTCTCCTCCGAGAAGAAGTGCGGCCACCTGGGCGGCAAGGTGCTGGTGCCGATCGCCCAGCACATCCGCACGCTGAACGCCGCGCGGCTCGCGGCCGACGTGGAAGGCGTGCCCACCGTGCTGCTCTGCCGCACGGATGCCGAGAGCGCGCAGCTCCTCACCAGCGACGTGGACGAGCGCGACCGGCGCTTCCTGACCGGCGAGCGCACGCCGGAGGGGTTCTTCCGCATCAAGCCAGGCATGGGCAAGGCCTACGCCATCGCGCGCAGCCTGGCCTACGCGCCCTACGCCGACCTGCTGTGGTGGGAGACCTCCGACCCCGACCTGCAGGATGCGCGCGACTTCGCGGAAGCCATACACCGCGAGTTCCCGGGCAAGATGCTGGCCTACAACTGCAGCCCGTCCTTCAACTGGCAGCGCAAGATGGGTGTCGAGGCCGCGGCCCGCTTCCAGCGCGAGATCGGCGCGATGGGCTACAAGTTCCAGTTCGTGACGCTGGCCGGCTTCCACAGCCTGAACCTGTCGATGTTCAAGCTGGCCCGCGGCTACGCCGAGCGCGGCATGGGCGCCTATTCCGAGCTGCAGCAAGCCGAGTTCGCTGCCGAGGCCGAGGGCTTCACCGCCGTGCGCCACCAGCGCGAGGTCGGCGTCGGCTACTTCGACGCGGTCGCGACGGCGGCCTCCGGCGGCGCGGCCAGCACCACCGCGCTCGCCACCAGCACCGAGGCGGCGCAGTTCCACGACGGGGAAGCCGCGCACGCGCACTGAGTTCCACCCGGGGCGGGATCGCCGGGATCCCGCCCGAACCACCCACGTCCAGGAGAAGCAGACATGTCCCACGACAACCACGACGACGGCCTCGTGCATTCCCACAACTGGGCCAAGGAGCCCCCGCCCGCGATCGGCGAGTTGCTGCGTCCGGTGGTCGAGACCGGCGTCGCCGGCCTGCGCCGTGACCGCATCGAGGACAGCATCGCGGGCGGCAGCGCGACGCACCGGTGAAGGCGCGCAGCCCTCTCCCGCCCAGGCGGGGGAGGGCGCTAGCCCAGCGCCTCCGCGAATACGGCGGGGTCCACGTTGCCGCCACTGACCACCACGCCGGTCACGGCGCCGCGCGCGGGCAGCTTGCCGGCCAGCACGGCAGCCAGCGCCACCGCGCCGCCCGGTTCCACCACCAGCTTCAGGTGCTGGAAGGCGAAGCGCATGGCGGCCAGGATCTCGGCCCGCGTCACCACCAGCCCGCCCGCCAGCCGCGGCCGGTTCACGGCGAAGGTGATCTCGCCCGGCCGCATGGACAGCAGCGCATCGGCGAAGACCTCGCCCGAGCCATCATTGGCCACGCGCTCCCCGCGCTCGAGCGAGAGGCGCGTATCGTCCCAGCCCTCCGGCTCCACCGCCCAGACGCGCGTGCCGGGGGAGGCGCCCTCGCAAGCCAGGGCGCAGCCCGCGACCAGCCCGCCGCCTCCTGTGCAGACCAGCATCGCGTCCATCGAGAGCCCGGCCGCCGCCGCATCCTCGGCCAGTTCGAGCGCAACCGTGCCCTGGCCGGCGATCACGTCCGGATGGTCGAAGGGTGGAATGGAGGTGCGGCCCGTCTCCTCCGCAAGGCGTGCCGCCAGCTTCTCCCGGTCCGTCGTGCGGCGGTCGAAGCGCGTGATCTCGGCACCCCAGCGCCGCGTGCTCTCGACCTTGATGGCGGGCGCGTCCGCCGGCATCGCGACGAGGGCCGTCGTGCCGACCAGCGCCGCCGCGCACGCCACCGCCTGGCCGTGGTTGCCGGAGGAGTTGGTGACGATGCCGGCGCGGCGCTGCTCCGGATTCAGCAGAAGGGCCGCGTTCGTCGCGCCACGCAGCTTGAAGGAGCCGGTGCGTTGCAGCGGCTCGGGCTTGACCAGCACCGTGCCGCCCGCTGCCTCGTCCAGCAGCGGGTGGCGCAGCATCGGGGTGCGGACCACGTGCGGCGCGATGCGCCGGGCGGCGGCGCGGACGTCGTCATGGCTCGGCAGGGTCATGCGGCCACCTTCGCGAAGCGGTTCGGGTCCACCATCGGCACGATGGGCGCGAGGTCATCCGGCATGTCGCCGGCCACGAGCGCCGCGAGCAGCCGCCCGGCAGCGGGCGAGGTCTGGATGCCGTAGCCGCCCTGGCCGACCATCCAGAAGAAGCCCGGCGCCTCCCGGCTCTCCCCGATGGCGAGCGAGCGGTCGGGCGTGAAGGAACGCAGGCCGGCCCAGCGGTGCTCCACGCGCGTCACCGGGATGTCGAGCGCCGCCTGCATCCGGTCCACAGCGACCGCGACGTCCATCTCGTCCGGCTGCACGTCGTGCGGATCCATGTCCGTCTCATCCGCGGGGGAGACCATCAGCTTCCGCCGCGCTTCCGGCCGCACGTACCAGCTGTGCGCCGCATCGCCGAGCAGCGGCCATGCTCCGCAGTCATGCGCGCCAGGGTCGAGGATGAGGGCGGTGCGCCGCTTCGGCTGCAGCCCGATCGGGGCTAGTCCCGCGATGCGCGCCACCTCGTCGCCCCAGGCGCCGGCGGCGTCCACCAGCACGGGCGCGGCGAAGACGGCGCCGCCCGAGACCTCCGCCTGCCAACGCCCGTTGCGCTGTCCGATGCGCCCGGCGCGGTGGCGCAGCGCCAGCACGCCGCCGGCTGCGCGGATCTGGCGGAGGAAGCCCGCATGCAGCGCAGCGACGTCGATGTCGAAGGCATCGCGCTCGATCGCGGCGGCGACCGCATAGCCGGGCCGGAGCGCCGGCACCATGGCCGCCACCTCGGCCACCGGGATCGGCTCGATGCCCTTGCCCTCGGCCAACATGCGCGCGAGCGCGTCGCGCTGGTGCGCGGGTGCGAGCGTCACGACCGGGCGCCGGGCGAGCAGGGGGGCCTCGGCGAAGCCGGAAGGCGGCGCCTCGAAGAAGGTGCGGGACGCGCCGGTCAGCAGGCGCGCATCGGGCGTGCCGTAGTTCAGGATCCAGATCGCGGCGGACCGGCCGGTGCTGTGATAACCGGCGCTCTCCTCGGCCTCCAGCAGGGCGACGCGCCGCGTGGCCGAGAGGTGGGCGGCGGCCGTCGCTCCGGCGATGCCGGCGCCGATGACGATCGCGTCGAACTCGTGCTGGTCCATGGCCCCGCATGGTCCGCCGGGTTCCAATGGCGGTCAAGGCAGGCTTGCCGTGGCTGGCAGCAGAAGGGCGGGGCCGGCGATCGCCGACCCCGCCCCGCTTCGTGCCTGGCGCGGTTACGCCAGGTGAGGTTACGCCACGCCCTTGTTGCCGGGGCGGACCTGGTCGTTCGCGGCGTCCTTGTCCACCTCGACCTCGGTGCGGCGCACCGTGTCGCGGACCGTCTCGGTGTGCTCGGTGGCCTCCTTGCTGACCACCACCTCCTCGACGACGCGCGCGTCCTTCTGGACCACGGCCTCCTCGACGCTCTCGGTCGCCTCGATCACGCGGTCCTGGAACATCGCGCCATCGGTCCCGGTGACCTCGCGGTTCACCGGACGGCGCTCGACGTGCACGTGCTCCTCGCGCAGGCGCACCTGCTCCTCGACCGGCGTCTCCACGACGTAGGAGCGCACGCGCACGCGGCCCGCCCGCGCCTCGCGCTTGCCGACGCGCAGGCTCTCCTGGATGATCGGGATCGCCTCCTCGCGGCCCGTCAGGCCCTGCGCGGTGGAGGTGCTGGCGGAGGCATCGGTCCGGGCCATGCCGGCCGTGCCCATGGTCGCGTCGCCCGGCATGGCCGAGACACCCGTCGCGTCGGAGGAGGAGGAGGTGCCGATCACGGCGCCGGTGCCGCCCGCGGCCGCCGCGCCCTGCCAGCCCTGGTTCCGCCACTCGGCCTCGCGCGTGTCGAGGTCGACGGCGCCCGCCGCCTCGAGCGCGTCCATGGCGTGGTCCATGTGCCGCTCCTCGACCTCGGCCGAGATCATGAAGTGCCCGCGGCGCATGCCCTCGCTGTAGGTGTGGCGGTCCTCGTCGGGCATGAACATGTTGGCCAGCGAGGCCATGAAGCCGCTGTCCTTGCGGACGCTGGTGGCCTGCGTGGTGAGGTCCTCGGTCGGGTGCATCTGGACCTGCGACGCCGAGAGGCCGAGGCCGATCAGGGCCTCCCGCGCGCGCTCGGCTTCGGCGCGGCTGTCGAACATGGCGGTGATGGTTCGCATCATGGTTGGATGATCCTCAAAATGCTCTGCGGCGATGGGGGTTTCGGGTTCGGCGTCTGCCTCGGTCACGGCTACCCGTTCGACCTCGGCCGCCTGGCGCATCACCGATGCGGGCAGGCTGACGCGCTCCTCCTGGGTGGAGAGGCGCAGATGGACCTCCTCGGTCAGCACCAGCCGACGGACAAGGACCAGCCGCTCCTCCAGGACGGGGACGATCAGGACATCCCCTTCCTGGCGGACGGGCGGCGGGCTCTCCACCTCCCGTCCGATGGGCACGCGTGTCACCTCCGCGTCGCGACGGCGGAGGACGGCCTCCACCGCCTCGGATGTCTCCGAGGTGGTGACGGCAACCCGCACGCGTCCCGTGACGCGGCGGCGCCGCACGATGCGCGGCACCTCCTCGACCACGGGCAGGACATGCAGCACTTCGGACGTGGTCGTCCGTTCCGACATAGGTGTTCCTGACCCCCTTGGACCGGGGCACAACGGCCTCAGGCGCCAGGCGTTCCGCCCTTCGGTCCAATGTCTTGAATCGGCAAGATTGCCGAACGGCACGGGTTGCGACGGTCGGATGTTGCGTTCCGGCACAAGCCCTGCCTAACCTCCTGCACAAGAACGATCCGAACGGCCGGCACCTGAACCCAGGACAGCACCGGACCGGCATGCGGGAGAGGAGACGGGCATGAAGGGCAACGGGATGACCCGGCGCGACGCCTTGCGCGCCGGCGTGGCCGGAGTGGCGGCCACGACGCTGGCGGCACCGGCGGTGCACGGCCAGCCGACAACGACGCTGCGCTGCGCCTTCTGGGACCACTGGGTCCCCGGCGCCAACCGCGCGCTGCAGGAGCTGGGGCAGCGCTTCGGCCAGACGAACCGCGTCAACGTGCAGCTCGACTTCATCAACACCACCGGCAACCAGCTGCAGCTCACGGCCGCCGCCCAGGCGCAGTCGCGCAGCGGGCACGACATCATCTCCCTCGCGCCCTGGGATGTCGGCTCCTACCAGGACCAGCTCGAGCCGGTGGACGACGTGATCGGCCGGCTCACGCAGAAGTACGGTGCGGTCAACCCGGTCGCCGAGTTCCTGTGCCGCCGCGGCGGGTCCTGGCGCGCCGTGCCGGCCACCAGCGGAACGCAGAACAAGCCGGCGCTCTGCCGCTTCGACATCCTGCAGGAGGCGGCGGGCCTCGACGTGCGGGCCATGTGGCCGGCCTCGGGCCAGCCGGGGCCCGGGGCCGACCAGTGGACCTGGGACACCTTCCTGCGCGCGGCCGAGGCCTGCCACCGCGCGGGCTTCCCCTTCGGCCTGCCGATGGGACAGTTCACGGATGCCGTGGACTGGGTCGGCGCCCTGTTCGCGTCCTACGGCGCCCGCATGACGGATGAGCGGGGCAACCCGACCATCCGCAACAACCAGGCGCTGCGGCAGGTGATCGAGTACGGCGTCCGCCTCGGCCGCTTCCTCCCGAACGACGTCTGGGCGTGGGATGACGCGTCGAACAACCGCGCCCTCATCTCCGGCCGCTCGGCGCTGATCTTCAACCCGCCCTCCGCCTGGACGGTCGCCAAGCGCGACGCGCCGCAGGTGGCGGAACGGTGCTGGACCATCCCGATGCCCTCCGGCCCGCAGGGGCGGCACCTGGCCTACCTGCCCTGGAACAGCGGCATCTGGGCCTTCGGGCGCAACAAGGCCGTCGCCAAGCAGTTCCTGGAGTTCATCTCCGAGCGCGAGGCCGCCGAGTTCACCACCAACATCAGCGGCGGCTACGACATCCCGCCCTTCCTCAGCATGAACGACTTCAAGGTTTGGGAGACGGAGGGGCCGCCGGTCGGGTCCATCTACAACTACCCGCTGAAGCCGCACCACAATGCCCGGCCCTCCATCGCCTTCGCGCCGGCGCCGGCCGAGCTGGCAAGCCAGATGTACATCCAGGCCCTGAACACGAAGGTCATCGCCCGCGTGGCCCAGGGCGGGGAGACGGTGGACCAGGCGCTCGGCTGGCTCGAGCGCGAGATCAACAACATGCGCCGCGGCGGCTAGCGGCCTGCGCGCGGGCGGGGGAACCCTCCGCCCGCGCGACCTTCCGGGAGAGGTGGACACAGCATGAGCATGACCGCACAGGCAGCCATGCCCGTTGCAGCGGCAGCGCAGGGCCGGTCCGCGATGCGCCGCTTCGCGCGGAGGCGCTCGACGGTCGCCTTCCTCATGACGTTGCCGCTGATCGCGGTGATCGCCGGGCTGGTCGCCTGGCCCGCGGCCTATGCCATGTACCTCTCGACGCTGAACCGCCGGATGAACGCGTTCATCGGCCTCGGCAACTACGAGATCCTGCTCGACTCCGACACCTTCTGGATGGTGATCTGGCAGAGCTGCATCTTCGCCGTCACCGCGGTGGTGCTGAAGGCGCTGATCGGCTTCTGGCTGGCGCACATGCTGCACCACCTTCCCACCAGGGGGCAGCGGAAGTGGCGCGGCATGCTGCTGATCCCCTGGGTGATCCCGCCCGCGCTCTCCACCCTCGGCTGGTGGTGGATGTTCGAGCCCTCCTACTCCTCCATCAACTGGCTGATCGCGATATTCGGCGTGCCGCCGGTGCCCTGGCTGGGGGAGCCGTGGTGGGCACGCGCCTCCGTCATCATCGTCAATGTCTGGTACGGCGCGCCCTTCTTCATGATCATGTACTTGGCCGCGCTGAAGTCGGTGCCCGAGCAACTGTACGAGGCGGCGGCGATCGACGGCGCCACGGGCTGGCAGAGGCTGCGTTACGTGACCCTGCCGATGATGCGGAACATCATCTCGATCACCGTGCTGTTCAGCCTGATCGTCACCTTCGCGAACTACGACATTGTCCGCGTACTGACCAATGGCGGCCCGCGCGACCTCACGCATGTCTTCGCGAGCTACGCCTTCCAGGTCGGCGTGCTGGCGGGCAACATCCCGCGCGGCGCGGCCGTCAGCCTCTTCATGTTCCCGATCCTGGCGGTGATCGCCTTCTTCGTTCT